>CAZVOR010000236.1:0-2527 GCA_964628745.1 uncultured Halobacteriales archaeon | reverse complement strand
CGCGAGACGCTGCTGGAGCTCGCGGGCGAGGCCGTCAAGCGGAAGCTGTTCGACGAGATCGGGGTCGAGGGCGGCTCGAACGGGACGTAGGCGGCGCGGTCGCGAGGCCAGCGACGCGCGCTCGCGGTTACGCCAGGGACTCCTGCTCCTCGCGGCCGCCCAGCCGTTCGACGACGTCGTTGATGAGGATGACGTCGCCCACCGCCCGGACCCACCGGTAGGGGACGAGCACGCCGCTGCCGGTCGAGGCGACCCCCTCGAACAGCTCGCGGTTGAGGTCCGCCACCGCGAGCGCCGTCACCAGCTCCTCGTCGAGATTCAGTTGGATGTCCTCGACCTCGCCGACGTAGACGCCGTTGTTGGAGTAGACCTCGCGCCCGACGAGGGTCGTGATCTCCTGCGGCGCGCCCTCCGAGTCCATGCCCCGGCGAAAGACGCCCCCGGACTTAATTGTTCGCGGTGGCGTCCGACGCCCGGCGTTCGGCTGCGGACGCTCGACCCGGTGGACGACGGCCTCCACCCGGCCGAGTTCGTCGCCGCTGGCACGGGCTCGTCACTCGTAGGTGAGGGTCATCCCGCCGTCCCACAGCAGGTCCCCGCCGTTGAGGTGCGCGCCGAGGTGCGAGAAGCCGACGACGAACAGGTTCGCGACGTCGACCGGCTCCATCATCCGTCCCGTTCGCGCCTGCCCGAGCATGACGTCCTCGACGACCTCGCGCTCCGTGATGCCGCGCTGGCGGGCGGTGTCGGGGATCTGGTCGGTCACCAGCGGGGTCTTCACGTAGCCGGTGCTCACCGAGAACGACCGGAGGTCCCCGCCGCCCTCGGCGGCGATGGACTGGGTGAGCCCGCGGATCCCGAACTTCACGACGTTGTACGCGACCTTGCCGCCCGTGACGTAGCGGCCGTGGACCGACGCCATGTTCCCGATGCAGCCCCGGCCGTCGTCGGTCCCGCGGACGTGCGGGATGACCAGCTTCGAGAGGTAAAGCGGCGCCCGGAGCATCACCCGGTGGATGCGGTCGTACCGCTCCATCGGGAAGTCGACGATGGGGCTGACGTGCTGGAGGCCGGCGATGTTCGCGAGGAACCGCACGTCGCCGCGCTCGGCCGCCGCCTCGACGAGCCGCTCGAGGTCCGCGTCGACGGCGAGGTCCGCCGGGACGGGCTCGACCCGTCCGGGCGCGTCCAGGTCGGCGGCCAGCCCGGCGGTCGCCGTCAGCCCGTCCTCGTCGACGTCCGTGCCGGCCACCGTCAGCCCGTTGACCGCGAGCGCCACCGCCGTCGCCCGGCCGATGCCGGAGGCGGCCCCGGTGACGATGGCCACTGCCTCGCGCTCGAACGCCGGGTCGTCGACGGTGTGGACGCGGTCCCGCGTGAGCGCGGCCGGCTCGACGCTCGCTGGTTCGTCCGTTCCCATGCCGGCTCCTGGGGCCACGAGCGCCGTATACGTTCGGCTCGTTCGTCCGCGACCCGGGCGCTCGCTGGTCGGGATGAGCCGTCCCGGAATCGAGGTCGCGCCGCCCCGGCGGATCAGCCGTCTCCGGGATCGAGCAGCTCGACGGGGTGGACGACCTCCCGACCCAGCAGCGACTCGAGCTGCTCGGCGCACGACGTCCCGCTCGCCAGAAGCGGCCCCGGGGCGTCCGCGAACTGCTCGGCCAGCGGCTCGCCGACGTCGCGGGCCAGCTCGGCGTACTGGCGCTTGTAGCCGAACGAGCCCGCCATCCCGCAGCACTCCACCGACGAGGTCGCGACCGCGTAGCCGCACGCCTCGAGCGCCGCGACCGTCGGCGCCTCGAGGTCGAGCGTCCGCTGCTGGCAGTGGCTGTGGTAGGCCACCGGCGTCCCGTCGCCGGCCGACAGCGCGTCGGCGTCGGCGCCTCCGGCGAGCAGCCGGGCCACGTACGCCCCGACCTCGAACGTCCCCTCGGCGAACCGCCGGGCGTCGGCCGCCGGCAGCAGCTTCGCGTACTCCCGGTGGAACATCGCGAGGTCCGACGGCTCGACGACGACCACGTCGCGGCCGGCCTCGAGGTGCGGGACCAGCGCGTCGCGGACCGCCTCGGCGCGCCCCCTCGCGGTCTCGACCATCCCCTGCGAGAGCGGCGCCCGGCCGCTCTCCGGCGCGTCGGCCACCGCGACCGCACAGCCGAGCGCCTCGAGCACGCGGACCGCGGCCCGCCCCCGCTCGACGCGGACGTGGTTGGTGTAGAGGTCGGGATAGAGGACGACCTCGGCCCCGTCGGCGCCCTCGCGCCCGGCCGCTTCGACCGCCGACCCGCGCCGCGCCGCCCACTTCCGGAGCGTCTCGCGGCGGAACGTCGGCAGGTCGCGGTCGGGGGCCAGCCCGACGGCGCGGTCGAGCAGCCACCGGGCCGGCCGGCTCGCGGCGAGCCAGTTCGACGCCGGCGCCGTCGCGCTGGCCAGCCGCGCGACGGTCTCGACGTTGCCGAAGAAGCGCTTCTGTGCGTCCATCCCGCCGGGCTCGGCGTCGGGCGTCAGCCCCTCGACCAGCGGGTCGAAC
>CAZVOR010000235.1:0-2551 GCA_964628745.1 uncultured Halobacteriales archaeon | reverse complement strand
CTCGTCGGCCAGAAGCTCGACTACGGCCTGCTCGTCGTCGCCGCCGACGACGGCCCGACGCGGACCA
This sequence comes from uncultured Halobacteriales archaeon, assembly GCA_964628745.1. Lineage (GTDB taxonomy): Archaea > Halobacteriota > Halobacteria > Halobacteriales > Hikarchaeaceae > CAZVOR01. The sequence continues at coordinate 2,484 of CAZVOR010000235.1, read as the reverse complement.
CCCGCGAGCACCTCGGCATCCTGCTGGCCACGGAGCTGCCGACCATCGTCGCCATCACCAAGACCGACGCCGTCGACGGCGCCCGCGCCGCCGCGGTCGAGCGCGAGGTCGAGCGACTGCTCCGCGACGTCGGCCGGACGCCGCTGCGGGTCGACCGCCACGGCGTCGAGGCCGCCGTCGAGGAGAGCTCGCCGGACGTCGTCCCGGTGCTGTCGACCAGCGCGGTCACCGGCCGCGGCCTCGACGAGCTCGACCACCTCCTCGAGCACCTCCCGAAGACCCGCGGCGACGACGGCGAGTTCCGGCTGTACGTCGACCGCTCCTACCAGGTGACGGGCGTCGGGGCCGTCGCCTCCGGGACCGTGAAGTCGGGGCGCGTCTCCGCCGGCGACGAGCTGCAGCTCGGGCCGTTCGCGGACGGCACGTTCCGCGACGTCGAGGTGCGCTCCATCGAGATGCACTACCACCGCGTCGACGAGGCGAAGGCCGGCCGCATCGTCGGCATCGCGCTCAAGGGGGTCAGCGAGGCCGACGTCGAGCGCGGGATGGTGCTGCTCCCGAGCGACGCCGACCCGACGCCGGTCCGCGAGTTCGAGGCCGAGGTGATGGTGCTCAACCACCCGACCCGCATCGGCGACGGCTACGAGCCCGTGGTCCACCTCGAGACGGTCAGCGAGGCCGCGGCGTTCTACCCCATCGACGGCCAGCTGCTCCCGGGCGACACCGGCCGGACGAGGCTCCGCTTCAAGTTCCGGCCGTACCTCGTCGAGCCCGGCCAGCGGTTCGTCTTCCGCGAGGGCCAGTCGAAGGGCGTCGGGACCGTCACGTCGGTGACGCCGCTGGAGTGAGGGGGTGACCGTGGCCGGCCCCGGCCGTCACAGCCAGGGTCGGCCGGCGAGGTCGGCGAGCGTGTCGATGGTGTAGTCGGGACGGAGCGCCGACGATGGCGTCTCGGCCTCGTTCCGGAGCCAGACCGCCTGGAGACCGGCCGCCTTGGCCCCGGCGACGTCGGCTGTCAGCGAGTTCCCGACGTGGAGCGCCCGGTCCGGGTCCACGTCGAGCGCCTCGAGGGCCGTGTGGAACGGCTCGGGTGCCGGTTTCGCCGGCGCGTCGTGACCGCCGTGGACGATGGACTCGAAGGTTCCCCGAATCCCGAGCGCCTCGAGCTTCAGGGCCTGCATGTCCGGCGCGCCGTTGGTCACCAGCCCGAGCCGATACTCGTCGGCGAGCGACTCGAGCGACTCGCGGGCTCCATCGAGGAAATCGACGTTTCGGTGGTCCCGGTCTTCGGCGTAGGCCCGTGCGACGGCCCGACCGTCCCGCCGCTCGATGCCCGCCGCCTCCGCGAGCGCCGCGAAACAGGACTCCCGCTGGGCATCGACGGTGTCGGCGACGCCCGCGTACTCCTCGTAGATGCCGTAGTAGTCCTCGATGGTGAAGGCCGGCTCGACGCCGACGCGCTCGAAGGCGTCCGAGAGCACCTCCCGGCCGTGACGGCGGTAGTCGCAGAGCGTGCCGTCGAGGTCGAAGAGGACGGCGTCCATCGGAGAGTGAATGGCCCGGGGGGTCGAAAAATCAGTCGGATGTCGCCGGCCGGTAGCCAGCGTCGGTCCGTTCGGCCAGCCCCAGGAGGACGAGCCAGTCGAGCAGGTCGGCGGTCCGGTCGCGCCAGACGTCCCGCCAGGCCGACCCGTGTTTCCGGCGCTCCCACCCCGGGACGACCGGGGCGGTCGCCTCGAACGCCCCCGCCGCGTCCAGGGGCCCGTCGGCGTCCGCGAGCGCCGCGCGGACCTCGCGGGCGCCGAAGACGCCGTCGAGGAACGCCGCGGCGATGGCCGCGTCGTCGGGGTCCGAGCGAACGCGGGTGAAGCCGCCGTCGTGCTCCTCGGCGAGCCCGAGCGCGCGGAGCAGCGTGAGCCAGGCGCCGGCGACGTCCCGTCCGGGCAGCCCGAGCCGGTCCTGCAGCCGGGCGCAGCAGTCGGCCTCCGACCCGGGGACGAGCGGGAGGGCGTCCCGGGCGGCCCGTATCGCGGACCGGTCGTCGGGCGGCGGCGGCAGCGGCTTGCGCCTCATCGCCCCCACGCGTCGGCCAGGCGGGCCCCGTCGACCGCGCCGTGGCTCGCCGTGCCCCCGCCGACGACGTCCACGGTCGCCGCCGCGGGGGCGAACGCGTCCGCGAGCGCCCCGAGGTCGCCGTCGGCGTCGTCCAGCAGCGTCCCGAACGCCTCGCCGGCGTGCTCGGTGGCCGCGAACGGCAGCTCGTCCCACCGGTCGAACGGCGCGTCGACCAGCAGGTGCGCCCGCCCGCCGTAGGCGATGGCGTCGTTCGCGCGGGCGCGTGCCGTCGTCTCGTCGCCGGCCACGGGCGGGACCGGCGCGCGGCCCGTCGCCGTCCGGACGGCCGCGGGATCGTAGCCGAGCCGCGCGAGCCGGTGGAGCGCGACCTCCGCGGCGTCGGCGGCCAGCGCGACGGCCCCCGCGACG
>CAZVOR010000234.1:0-2558 GCA_964628745.1 uncultured Halobacteriales archaeon | reverse complement strand
TCGGGACGGTCCGCTGGCTGGCGGCGGCCGGGGTCACCACGAGCCTCGGGCAGATAACCGACGAGTTCCTCGCCGACCGGTTCGAGTGGCGCTACCTCAACGCGCCGTTCTACGTGCTCGCCATCGCGGCCGTCCTCCACGCCGTCAGCGGCTTCTTCGTCGGCCGCGTGTCGCTGACGGAGCTGGCCGTGCTGCTGACGGTCGGCACGCTCCTCGGCGTGCTCAGCACGCTGACGTTCGCCGTGGTCGAATCGTTCCGTGCGCGCGCCAGGGCGGCCTGATCGCACGACCGACGCGGCCCGTCCGGCCGCCACGGGGGGCGGCCATCCGCACCCCCGACCGCTGGACCGTGCGGCCGCACGGAGGCGGTCGCGGGTCAGTGCTCCCGCGTGACGACGAACTCCGCGAGGTCCGCGAGGTAGTCCCGCGCCGTCGGGTCGCGGATGCGGGCGCCGTCGAGCGCCGAGAGCGCCAGGTCGGCCTGCTCCCGGGCCCGGGCGTCGGCCGCCTCGGGCGACAGCTCCGCGACGCGCACCAGCGACGGCCGCTCCATCGCGGCGTCCTGGCCGGTCGGCTTGCCGAGTTCGGCCGGGTCGGCCACCGCGTCGAGCACGTCGTCGCGGATCTGGAAGGCGATGCCCACCCGCTCGGCGTACTGCCCGAGGGCGTCGACGGTCGCGTCGTCGGCGCCGGCGGCGATGGCGCCCAGCTCGGCGGCGGCGCGGAACAGCGCGCCGGTCTTCTGGCGGGCCAGCTCCATGTACGCCGCCTCGTCGGCCGGCTCGGCGACGAGCTCGGTGGCCTCGCCCTCGCCGAGGTCGACCATCGCGTCGGCGACCCGCTCCATGGCCCGCGGGCTCGGGGAGAACAGCCGGAACGCCTCGCCGATGAGGCCGTCGGACGCGACGACGGCGCCGCCGTGACCGAACGCCGCCCACGCGCTCTCGGCGCCCCGGCGGACCTCGGACTCGTCGATGATGTCGTCGATGACCAGCGAGGCGGTGTGGACCAGCTCGACGCCGGCCGCGAAGTCGACGGCGTCCTCCGGCTCGCCGCCGAGCGCCTCGCAGGCGAGGATGGTCACCGTCGGCCGGACGCGCTTGCCGCCCGAGAGCGCGGCGTGCTCGACCCGGCTCCGGAGCTCCGGGGGCTCGAGCCCGGCGACGACCGTCGCCAGCCGGTCCTCGACGAGCGCCCGCCGCGCCTCGAGGTACTCCATGCCCGCGGGCTTGGGGGTCGGCCCGGATATACGTGGCGTTCCGCCTCGAGCCGGACCGGCGACGGCCGTCGTCCGGCGGTCCGCGATGCGGCCCGTCCACCGGCGTAAAGGCCCGAGGTCGGCCCGAACGACCCGGCCGCCGCGGCCCGTCCGGCGCCCCGCGTTCACGCGACGACGGTCGCGACGACGGCCGGAACGGCTTTGACCCTGCCGGGCCGAGCCGGCGCGATGTCGGCCCGCCGGCTGATGGCCTTCTGCGTCCTCGTCGTCCTCGCGGGATGCGTCGGACCCCTGGGGCCGGGCGGCCAGCCGCCGGGTTCGACCGACGGTACCGCGTCGGCCGCAGCGACCCCGGCGTCGACGCCGACCGTCCTGCCGGGGTCGGCCCGGAACCCGTGGCGGTCGAGCGAGGTCGTGGTCGGCGTCGCGAGCGAGGCGACCCCGGACCGGTCGTACGTCGCGCTGGTCGAGCGGGCCGTGGCGTACTGGAACGGGCCGGGGCGGCCCAACGCGACCTACCCGGCGACCTTCCGGGTCGACGCCGACGCGACCGACCCCGACGTGCTGGTCGTCGTCCGCGAGCGGGTGACCTGCGCCGAGGACGACGACGTCCTCGGCTGCGCGCCCGTGCTCTCGGCCGACGACCGTCCGCCGCGACCGGCCACCATCCAGGTCGCCGCGGGCTTCTCGGACGAGGCGACGGTGACGGCCCTCGAGCACGAGTTCGGCCACCTCCTCGGCATCCGGCACGGCGAGCCGCCGCTGCCGCTGATGGAGCCGCGGTTCGCCGCGGCGACGCTGCCGGCCACCGACGCCGCGAACAAGTCCAACCCGTGGACGACCACCGACCTGCGCGTCTACGTCGACCTCCGGGACGCGACCGGTGAGCGCGAGACGCGCCGGTTCCAGGTCCAGCGGGCCGTCGAGTACTACGACGACGGAGCGGCGGGCCACGTCCCCGCGAACGTCTCGTTCGCCCTGGTCGAGGACCGTTCGCGAGCCCAGGTTCACGTGGTCTTCGACCGGGAGCGCGAGGGCTGCTCGACCGACGAGCCGCACTCCTGCGGCTTCTGGTCGGGGTACGACCCCGACCGGGACGGCGCCCTCGAGTACTACACGAACGCCACCATCGTCGTCAACGGCATCGACGCCGACGCCACCGGCTGGCACGTCGGCTACTGGCTGGGCGTCCTGATGGGCCACGACCGGCCCGGGGAGCTGGCGCCGCCGTTCCGCGACGCCAGCTACGAGGAGCGCCGGAGCGCCTGGTGGGAGTAGCCCCCAGGCGAACCGGAACCGTTGTGCGGGAGCCCCCCGTCGGCCGGCCCATGGACCCCGA
>CAZVOR010000233.1:0-2562 GCA_964628745.1 uncultured Halobacteriales archaeon | reverse complement strand
GTCGAGCTCGAGGTGCTCATCCGCCGGCTCGAGCGCGGCGACCTGCTGGCGACGCTGCACGAGCGGGCGATGCCCGCGCTGGCCGGCCGCGGCGGCGGGTTCGACGTCCACGACCCCGACGGGGAGCTCCGGGCGACCGAGCGGGCGCTGGCGTCGGTCCGCCGGGGCCTGACGATACTCGAGCGGACGGACGGCGTCAGCGGGCTCGTCCCGAACGTCGGCTCGAACCTCGTCGAGTGCCTGCCCGAGGCCCGCGACGTCGACGACGTGGCCGGCGTCCCCGGCCGGCTGTTCGACGTCAAGGGCCGGCTGGCCGTCCCCGCCGAGCCGGAGTTCGGCGCCAGCGAGCACGTCGCCACCGTCCTGCTGGCCGCCCGCGAGGCCGGGTTCCCCGGCCGCGGCGCGGTGAACATCCGGTACGACCCCGAGCTGGTCGCGGCGCTCGTCGCCGACGGAGAGGGGGACGGCGACGCCGCCGTCGAGTTCGACGTCGAGGACGAGCCACTGACCGACGCCATCGTCGCGGCCGTCGGGGCCGCGGTGGCCGCGGGCACGGTCGATTCTCCGGACGACGTCGGCGCCCTCTACCAGACCGGCGGGTTCGGCGTCGAGCCGGCCTGCTACGTCCTCGCGCCGGACGCGGCCGCGGCGGCCCGCCGGGTCCGGGCGCTGCTCCGGGCGGCGTAGGCGGCGCGTGCGCGCGCCGGGGACCGGTCAGACCCCGGCGAGGTCGCCCTCGCGGATGTGCCGCTCGGCGTCGGCCAGCGCCGCCTCGGCGTCGAACGATTCGACGACGTCGTGGAGCGTCTCGCGGTCGGCGTCGGCCAGCTCGCGGGCGTGCCGGACGACGTTCGGCAGCGCCCGGACGAGGTTGTCCACGATGGGGACCGTCGCGGCCCGGGCGGACCGCGACAGCGGGTTCAGGTCGACGACGAGCTCGACCGTCCCCGTCGCCCCGAGCGCCTCGGCGCGGTCGCCGTCCTCGAGGGGGACGAGCACGACGTCCGCGGCGGCGATGCCGTCGGCGTCGACGACCGCGCGGTCGTGGTCCAGCCCGGGGAGGCGCGCGTCGCCGGCCAGGCCCTTGACCGCCCGGGCGCCGTGCTCGCGGAGGTGTTCGGCGATCGCCTCGAGGCGCTCCGGGTCGCGGTGGAACAGGTTGACCTCGACCTCCGCGCCGACGACCTCGGCGAGCTCGACGACGGCCTCCGGGGCGAGCGCGGCGACGTTCCCGTTGACCGAGATGACGGGATGGTCGGCCAGCAGGAGATGGGCCGCGGCGGCCCGGGCCGCGGCGTCGGCGCTCTCGATGGTGCGCTCGCCGAGCAGGTAGTCGAACGCGGAGCCGCGGCCCTCGGCGTGCAGCCCCTGCAGGTGGGTCAGCCCCTCGCGGACGCCGGCCTCGATTCGCTCGCGGGTGACGAGGTCGTCGTGCCGCGGGTGGTCCGCGGGGGGCTCCGCCATGCCCGGCCGTCGGAGGGGCGGCGGGAAAAATCGCTCGAATGCGGGCGTCGGGCCCCGTCGACCGTCGTCGAGCGGCCGGCCGGCGCGTCGGCCTCGACCTCGCCGCTGACGGCCGGGCGACCCGTTTCCGTCGCCGAAATGAGGACGGAACGTCACGGTGGTTGTCGGTTCACCCTGCCGGCCGCCCCGAGCGCCGCACCGCCGTGGTGGACGCGCGTGGCGGTCGCGTCGTAGCCGGCGTCCGACAGCCCCGTTCCGAGGGCGACGACGGTCTCCCCGAGCATCGCCATCGTCGCCTCCCCGCCCGATTCGCGGACGTCCTCGACCACGGACGCGACCCGCTCGGTGAGGAGGTCTGCCTCCCGCGCGAACGTCCGGCCGGCCGAGAACAGCGTCGGCAGGGCGGGGGACTCGCGCAGGGCGGCGAGCGCGCGGTCGCCCGCCGCCGCGAGCGCCCCCGTGTCTCCACCGAGGACCGACCGGGTGTCGATCTCCCCGGCGGTCAGGTACTCGACCCGGCCGGCGGCGGGCACGCCGTCGAGCCGGCCGTGCTCCGGGTCGCCCGGCGCCAGCCGGATCGGCACGCCGCCGCGCGCCTGCGCCACGACGTCGCCCAGCCCGGTCCCGGCCTCGACCTCGGCGCAGTGGGCCGCCGCGACGAGCTCGTTCTCCGACCGTCCGCCGCCGGTCGCGGCGTCCGCGGCCAGCGCGGCGCCGAGCGTGGTGGCCCCGGAGACGCCGAAGCCCGCGCCGAGGGGCAGCGGCGTCTCGACCGTCACGGCGGCGGGCCGGTTGAGCGTGGCCAGCGCCCGCTCGACGGGTTCCATCGCGACCGGCTGCCCGTTGACGGACACGCTCGTCGCCCCGGCCGGCTCGACGTCGACCTCGACGCCGCGGGCGAGGGCGATGCCCGCCCCCGTCGCGCCCGAGGCGGCCGGGTCGTCGGCCCATCGCGGGCTGAAGAAGGCGGTGACGTGGCCCGGAACGAACGCGGACGCCCCCATGCTCCGGCCCTCGGGGGGCCGGCGGTTATACTCCCCGCTTCGCTCGCACGCGGAGCGTCCGCTCGACGGGACAACGCCTTCGTCAGGGACTCAG
>CAZVOR010000232.1:0-2566 GCA_964628745.1 uncultured Halobacteriales archaeon | reverse complement strand
CGCCCCCGCCGCTTTGCATCGCGCCGACGCTGCCCATCCCGCGGTACTGCTTGTACCGCTTACCGTTGATGGTGACGACGCGGCCGGGCGCCTCGTCCGTGCCGGCGAAGTACGAGCCCAGCATCACGGCGTCGGCGCCGGCGGCGACGGCCTTGATGGCGTCGCCGGAGTAGCGGATGCCCCCGTCGGCGACGACCGGGACGTCGTGGGCCCCGGCGACGTCGGCGACCTCGGCCACGGCGGTGATCTGCGGCATGCCGGCGCCGGTGACGACGCGCGTCGTGCAGATGCTGCCCGGCCCGATGCCGACCTTCAGGCCGTCGGCGAAGTCGACGAGCGCCTCGGCGGCCTCCGCCGTGCCGATGTTGCCCACGACGACGTCCGCCGCGACCGAGCCCGCGATGTCCCGGGCGCTGTCGACGACGTTGGCGTTGTGCGCGTGCGCGCAGTCGATGAACAGCACGTCCGCGCCGGCCTCGTCCGCGGCCGCCGCGCGGTCGACCTCGAACGGCCCGACCGCGACGCCGACGCGGAGGTTGCCGTCGCCGTCGCGGACGGCCTCCTCGTGCTCGCGCCGCTGGAGGATGCTCTGCATCGTCACCAGTCCCGTCAGCGCGTTCGACTCGTCGACGATGGGGACGCGCTCGATCTTGTGCTCGTACATCAGCTCGAGCGCCTCGCGGGTCGTCACGTCGGTCGGCGCGGTGATGACCTTCTCCGTCATCGCCTCGCGGACGGCGTCGTGCTCGCCGACCTGCAGGTACGGCCGGATGTCGGTCCCGGAGATGATGCCGAGCACGCGGTCGTCCCCGTCGACGACGGGCGCGCCGCTTACGCCCTCGCGCTCCATCATCTCGTCGACGTCGCGGACCGTCTGGTCGGGCGACGCGGTGACGACGTCCTCCCGGCGGATGACCAGCTCGTCGGCGCGCTTGACCTCGTGGATCTGCTCGACCATCTCGTCGACGTCCATGTTGCGGTGCAGCACCCCGAGCCCGCCCGCGCGGGCCATCGCGACGGCCATCTCGGCCTCGGTGACGGTGTCCATCGCCGCCGAGAGCACCGGGATGGTCAGCTCGACCGAGGTCGAAACGCGGGTGGCCGTGTCCGCCTCGTCGGGCTCCACCCGGCTCTCCATCGGCCTGAGCAGCACGTCGTCGAACGTCAGGGCCCGGGGTACGTCGAGTTTCTCGGAGAAGGACGGGCCGGCGTCGTTCGCCATGTAAGCCCGACGACACCCCCGCCCAAAAGCGTTGCGAGGTGGCCGGGGCGGCGCGCGTCGGCCGGGGCCCCGCGCCGCCACGCGGTCGGACGAGCACCCATCGACCGGGCGGCGTGTGACCGCCCGCCACACAACGCTTATCCCCGTTTGCCCGCACGTTCGGGGTATGGCTCCCGCCATGTCCACCCCGGTCCGTATCGCCGGCGAGCGCTCCGCGAGCTCCGGCGAGACGTTTACAGGCTCCTTCGGGTGGACGAAACCGACATTCGCGACCCGGTTCGGCCGGGCCGCCCGGCAGTCGGAACGGGAGCTCCATCGCCGCTCGGCCGACGCGCACGGCCGACCGTCATGAGCGATGAGTAACTCGCGGCATCCGGTCGCGCTCCGCCTCGAGCGGCAGGTGGGCGGGGCGACCCGCCTGCTCGCGACCGTCATGGGACTGCCGCTGGTCGACGGCATCTTCGCGGCCGTCGTGCTCGCGGGGATGCTCTCGACCGTCGGCGGCGTCCTCCAGGTCGGCCTGCTCATCTTCGCCGGCAGCGCGACCGTCGCGGTCATCCTCGCCGAGCTCGAGGGCGACCGCGGCGAGACGCTCCGCAGCGTCGCCGCCGTCGGCGCGCTGCTCGTCGTCGGCGCCGGCGTCGAGGCCGCCGTCGCGCCGACCATCGAGAGCGCGCTTCGGCTGCCGATCTTCGAGCGGTTCGCGGCGCTGGTGGTCCTCGCCGTCGCGGCGAAGACCGCGAGCGCCCGCGTCGGCGACCTGCTGCCCAGGCCCGCCGTCATCGTCGGGCTCGGGCTGGTCGCGAGCCTCGATTTCGCCGACCTGTCGGTGGCGGTGACGCTCGACCCGGGGCTGGTGGTCCGCGCGATGGCCGCCGCCGGCGTCGGCGTCGCCTTCGCGCTCGCCGTCGCGGCGCTCGCGCCGACGCTGCGCCGCTCCCTCGACCTCGACCGGTTCCGGTTCGGCAGCGCCGTCGCGCTCGGGACGCTCCCGCTGGCCCTGCTCGGGTTCGTCCCCGGGAACGCCCCGCTGGCCGTCCTCGTGGTCACCGCGGTGCTGGCGTACGACCCGGAGGGCGGCGCCCCCGCGGACGGAGCCGCCCGCGACGAGGAGGCGGTCGACGACCCGTTCGCCGAGCTCGACCGCGGTCCCGCGGGCGCCGACCGCGCCCCCTGGCTGTAGCCGGCGGCGCGCCGAAGAACGCTTTAGGCCCGGCCGCCCAGGCGTCGGTATGGCCGACAACCGCGTCGTCGAGGGGCGGATGGTGACGCCGGCCGCGCTCGCCGAGCTCGTCCACGGCGAGCCCGTCATGGAGGCCGACGCCATCGAGGACGCCGACTTCG
>CAZVOR010000231.1:0-2584 GCA_964628745.1 uncultured Halobacteriales archaeon | reverse complement strand
GGGAGTACTACGAGGACGGCGTCGACTGCCTGCTCTGTGACGGCTTCGACGCGTTTCGCGAGCAGCTCGACCGGCTGGCCGAGGACCCCGGGCTCCGGACGGAGCTGGGCGAGAACGCTCGCGAGACGGCCGAGCGCCACGGCCTCGACCGGGTCGGCGACCGCCTGGTCGACATCTACGAGGGGCTGGTCGACGTCGGCTGAGGCCGTCCACCGGACCCGCAACGGCTTTTTCGCTCGGCGGCCTTCGACCGGTGATGGACGTCCAGCGGCACCTCGATCGCATCGGCGTCGACGTCGACCCGGCCGCCCAACCGTCGCTCGACCTCCTCGAGCGCCTCCAGCGTCACCACCTCCGCGCCGTCCCGTTCGAGAACCTCGACGTCGTCGCCGGCCGCGAGATCCCCGTCGACCGGACGGCCCATTACGAGAAGGTCGTCGAGCACGGACGGGGCGGCTTCTGCTACGAGCTCAACGGGCTGTTCGACTGGCTGCTCGGCGAGCTCGGCTTCGAGACCCGGTTCGTCGAGGCCCAGGTGTGGATGGACGGCTCGTTCTCCCGGCGGTTCGCCCACGCGGCGGTGCTCGTGAACCTCGGCGCCGCCGGTCCGCCGGAGGCCCGCGAGGGCTGGTACCTCGCGGACGTCGGCTTCGGCGACTTCGCCCGCCAGCCGCTGCCGCTGACCGGCGAGCCGCGTTCGGACGTCAGCGGCACCTACCGGGTGCGAGCGCTCGACGACGGCCGATTCGTCAGCCAGTACCTCGGCCCGCGCCCCGGGGAGGACGACCCCGACGTCGCGCCGGACGAGTGGGTGACCCGCTACCGGCTGACGCCCGACGACCGGACCGGCGACGAGTTCGAGCCGGCGTGCGAGTGGACCCAGACGTCGCCCGACTCGGCGTTCACCGGCCGGCTCGTCTGCTCGCTGGCGACCGACGACGGCCGGCGCACCCTCTCGGAGAACGCGCTGACGGTCACCGCCGGCGACGAGCGGACCAAGCGCGAGATCTCCCCCGACATGCGCCGGGCCGTGCTGCGCGAACAGTTCGACATCGAGTTCGACGGCCCGCTCCGGCTCCCGAACGAACAGCCGGCGTAGCCCCGGGCCGCGTGGCGGCTCAACCCGCAAGCCCTTAAGCCAGGACCGGCGAACTCCCGACGATGCAGGCCGTCGCGGCGTTCACGGACACCTACCTGCCGACGGTCAACGGCGTGACCTACACGGTGACGACGTGGCGCGACCGGTGGCGAACCCGCGGCGGCGACATGGCCGTGGTCTATCCCCACGCCGACGGCCACGTCCCCGGCCCGGATGAGCATCCCGTGACGAGCCTGCCGTTCCCGTTCTACGAGGGCTTCCGGCTCGGGCTGCCCCGGATCCCGCGCGGCCTCGACCCCGATCTCGTCCACGTCCACACGCCGTTCTCGATGGGCCTCGCCGGCCTCCGGCTGGCCCGTCGGCGCGACGTGCCGCTGGTGGCGTCCTACCACACCCCGACGAGCGAGTACGTCGGCTACCTCACGTCCCGGCCGGGCCTCGAGCGCCGGCTCTCGGCCGTCAGCCGGGGCTGGGAGCGCCGGTTCTTCGACCGCGCGTCGCTGGTGACGGCCCCGAGCGAGCCCACCCGGGACCACCTCGTCGACACCGTCGGCGTCGAGACGCCCGTCGAGGTGGTCCCGAACGGCGTCGATACCGAGCGGTTCCGCCCGGTGGACGCGACGGCGTTTCGGCGCCGCCACGGACTCGACGCCGACGGACCGCTGGTCGGATACACCGGTCGCCACGGCCACGAGAAACGTCTCGACGTCCTCGTCGAGGCCGCGGCCGAGATCGATGCCACGGTCGTTCTCGCCGGGGACGGCCCCGCGCGGACCTCGCTCGAACAGCAGGCGGCCGATCTCGGCGCCGACGTGCGATTTCTCGGCTTTCTCGACCGGGACGAGCTCCCGACCTTCTACGCCGCGCTCGACGTCTTCGCGTTCCCGAGCCCGGTCGAGACCCAGGGGATCGTGGCGCTCGAGGCCATGGCGTGTGGCACGCCGGTCGTCGGCGCCGACCGTGGCGCCCTGGCGTCCACCATCGACGAGGGGGTTACGGGCTATCATTTCGAGACCGGCGACGTCGCCGACCTGGCGGCCACGGTCGACCGGGCGCTGGCCGAACAGACCGCGCTCACTCGGGCCTGTCTCGACCGCCGGCCGGCCCTCGACGTCGACGGCGCACTCGACCAGCTGGCGGCGCTCTACGCGTCGCTGTGAGGATCGGCGGACCCGGGATGACCCGCGGTCAGTCGTCCTCGAGCGCGTCGGCGATGCGCTCGAGCGCGTCGGTGGCGTCGCGGATCTCGTCGCGGACGCGCTCCATCTCGCGGGTGAAGGTCTCCCCGTCGAGGCCGCCACCGCCGCCACCGGGTCCACCACCCATCGCGCCGGGGCCGCCGCCCATCATGCCGCCCATCATCTGGGCGAACGGGTTCCCGCCGCCGGGGCCGCCGCCCATGCCACCGGGCCCGCCCCCGCCCATCGCCTCGCGGGGGTCGTCGCCTTCGGCCCGCTGCTCGCGGAGCTCCTCGACCCGGTCCTG
>CAZVOR010000230.1:0-2625 GCA_964628745.1 uncultured Halobacteriales archaeon | reverse complement strand
AGCAGCGGGTTGACGCTCGTCAGCCAGGCCACCAGGCCGCCGACCGTCGCGCTCTGCCAGTGGGCGCCGGCCAGCCGGGCCAGCGAGAACGCGAAGACGCCGTTGAACAGGAACCACGCCGCGAACAGCTTCAGGAGGAACGTGTCGCGGACGCCGGCCATCGCCAGCAGGAAGAAGAAGGCCAGGAACGCGACGGTGATGGCGTAGCCGACGATCCGGAACGGCGAGAGCCGTCTGGCCTTCTGGTGGCCCGTCAGCGACTCCATCGGGGGCAGCGAGGCGGGGTCCTCGAGGTAGCGCTCGATGCCGCGGACGTGGCCCGCGCCGACCACCGCGACCACGTCGTGGCCGGCCCGTCGCAGGCCGACGAGTTGGTGGGCGATGTACGCGTCGCGCTCGTCGATGAGCGCCTCGGCGCCCCCGGGCGACAGCCGGCGGAACTCCTCGAGCATCGCCGTCACGACGTCGACGTCGGTGAGCTCCTCCATCGAGATCTCCTCCGAGCCGGCGCCGAACCCGACCATCGCCAGCGTCAGCTGCCAGACGAGCCGGAGCTTCTCGAGGAAGGAAAGCCGCGCCCAGAACCGCTGGATGGTGGTCTGGATGTCGCGGTCGACCAGCGCGACGTCGATGCCGCGGGTCCTCGCCGCGTCGATGGCGGCCTTCATGTCCGCGCCGGGCTCGATGCCGAACTGCTTGCCGAGCCGGGTCTGGACGTACGACAGCAGCCAGTAGGCGAGGAACTGGAAGACGGTGTTCCCCCGGAGCACGTCCTTCGGGTCGAGGTCCTCGGGGGCCTCGCCCGAGAGCTGGCGGTACCGGGCCTCGTCGAGCTCGACGGCGACGTAGTCGGCGTCCGTCCCGGCGATGGCGGCCTCGACCTCCTCGACGCTCCGGGCCGAGACGTGCGCGGTGCCGACCAGCCGCACGCGCCCCTCGCCGGCCGGCTCGGTCATCGGCCCGCCTTGTGCGGCGCCCGCTTTACCTCTGTCGGGACGGGCGCGGGCGTCGACCTCACCTTCAGCGACCGAGGGCGCCTGGCTGGCCGACGGACGAGCCTTTTTCGCTACTGCCGCCCTCGACCCCCGCATGCCCACCGAGATCGTGGACGGGGTCTACGACATCACCTGCCGGACGCTCCCGAGCGGCAAGCGCTACCGGGCGTACCTGTTCGACGCAGACGTGCCGACGCTCGTCGACTGCGGGCTGGCCGACTCGACCGAGGCGCTGTTCGACGGCATCGCCGAGGTCGGCCTCGAACCCGAGCGGCTGGTCATCACGCACGGCGACGGCGACCACATCGGCGGCTTCGACGCGGTCGTCGACCGCTACGGCGTCGAGACGTACGTCCCCGAGCAGACCGACGTCGACGGGCTCGACCACGCGCCCGACCACCGCTACGGCGACGGCGACCGCATCGGCCCGTTCGAGGCGGTCCACCTCCCCGGCCACGAGCCGGACAACCACGCGCTGGTCGACGAGGCCGCCGGCGTCGTCGTGCTCGGCGACGCGCTGTCCGGCGCCGACCAGCGGGGCCTGCCGACCGGCTACTTCCACCTGCCGCCGGGGCAGTTCTCGGCCGACCTCAACCAGGCCGAGGAGAGCCTCGGGCGGCTGCTCGATTACGAGTTCGAGGTCGGCCTGGTCTACCACGGCTCGTCGGTCCTCGAGGGGGCCCGCGACCGCGTCGACCGCTACGTGAACATCCCGTAGCCCGGTGACCGCCGACCGGCCCGGAGCACGACGGGACACGTTCTTCCGTCGGGGCCGAGAAGGCGAAGGCATGCCCGACCTGCTCGCCACGCGCCTCGAGAACCGCTGGCTCGTCCAGCCCAACCACGCCAACAGCCTCGGGACGGCCCACGGCGGGAACGTCATGAAGTGGATGGACGAGCTCGGCGCGATGGCCGCCATGCGCTTCGCCGGCGAGACGTGCGTGACGGCCCGCATGGACCAGGTCAACTTCCGCCGGCCCATCCAGGTCGGCGACGCCGCGCTCGTCGAGGCCTACGTCTACGCGGCCGGCCGGACCAGCGTCCGCGTCCGCCTGCGGGCCGCCCGCGAGAACCCCCGCACGGGCGAGACGGAGCCGACCACCGAGTCCTACGCCGTCTACGTCGCCATCGACGGGGACCGCGAGCCCGTCCCGGTCCCGGCGCTGACCGTCGACTCCGAGGAGGGGGCCGCGCTCCGGGACGACGCGCTGGCCGGCGACCCCGAGGTGGACCACGCCCCGACGGGGTGACCGCGGCGTGGCGTGAAGCCTTATCCGGCCGCCGCGCGTAACTGGAGGCATGTCCCTCGACGCCCCCCGCCCGGACCCGCCGCGCCTCCAGCCGGGCGTGGACGCAAGCGAGTACGAGGACGCCGACGTGGCCGGCGCAGGCGACTACCGGCGGGAGGAGCTGGACGGGTTCCTGCGGGCCGGCGCCTGGGCCGAGGCGTGGGACCAGTGGACCGAGCACGCCGAGCTGACCGAGTCGGAGTTCGAGGTGGCGCTCGAGCTCGGGCTGTTCGAGCAGTTCGACTTCTTCTGGGACGACTTCGCCGACCGCGTGGGCTACCACGCCCCCGGCCTCCCGGAGGACTGGAAGGAGCGAGACCTCCACCCCGAGCTGGACTCCT
>CAZVOR010000229.1:0-2660 GCA_964628745.1 uncultured Halobacteriales archaeon | reverse complement strand
GCACGGCCGGGGCTCGGCGGCGACGCCAAAGGGTTTTGCGCCCGCGGGCGAACGGGCCCACATGGAGCGGACCCCGCGCGTGACGTCGGTGGGCGTCGACGACCCGTACGAGCACGCGGGTCGGTGCGACCACCTGACCGGCGAGGGGCGCTGTCGGCTCGCGTTCGAGCGCCCCGACGTCGACCGGGCGTTCGCCCGGACGCGGCGGGACGACGGCTACGCCTGTCCGGCCGCGGCGGGCGGCTGGGAGTGGGCCGACTGTCCGCACTTCCGCTCGCGGTCGGACGGTCGCGAGTGCGCCCGGTGCGGCCTCGAGGAGCGCCGGCTCGCCCACGACGACGAGCGGCCGCTGCTCGAGGAGCACCACCTCTCGTACGCTGACGCCGACCGGCTCGACCACGAGGTCACGGTCCACCTCTGCCGGTGGTGCCACGCGAAGGTGCACCGCTCCTGGGCGCGCGTCGACGACGACGTCGCGCCCGACCCCGAGGCCATCGCGGCGCGGGAGGGCCGCCGGGGCCGCGAGCTCGAGGAGCTGTCGTTCCGGTCGGCCGCGGACCGGCGGGACGGCTGAGCGCCGCGGACCGGCGGGACGGCCGGACCCGCCACCGGCCCGATGGCGGGACTTTTATGGCCCTGAAGCCAACGGGGCCCCATGACTCGCATCGTGGTGGTCGACAACGGCGGGCAGTTCACCCACCTCGAACAGCGAGCGCTGCGCGACCTCGGGGTCGAGGCCGTCATCGTCGCCAACACCACGCCGCCCGGGGACGTGACGGCCGACGGCGTCGTCCTCTCGGGCGGCCCCCACGAGGCCGACGCCGAGCGGGGGGCCCGCTACCTGGACCTGGGGGTCCCCGTCCTGGGCATCTGCCTCGGGATGCAGGACCTCGCCGCGGCGGGCGGCGGCGAGGTCGGGCCGGGCGAGTACGGCGGCTACGCCGACGTCACCGTGACCATCGACGACCCCGGCGACGCCCTCGTCGGCTCGCTGGCCCCCGAGACGCGCGTCTGGGCGAGCCACGCCGACGAGGTCAAGCGGGTGCCCGACGGCTACGTCCGGACCGCCCACAGCGACGTCTGCGGCGTCGAGGCCATGAGCCACGAGGCCGAGGACTGGTACGGCGTCCAGTGGCACCCCGAGGTCGTCCACACCGAGGAGGGGGACGCCGTCTTCGAGAACTTCCTGGCCGTCTGCAGGTCGTGAGCGGCCGTGACCACCAGCCAGGGGAACCTCGCGTCGCTGTCGCGCTACATCTTCCGGGCGCCCGACTGGTACTCCAGCCTCGGCTTCGCCCTGGTGCTGGCCGCGGTCGTCGGCGTCGGCGCCTTCGACTCGGCGTTCGTGCTCGACGACGCCTACCAGGGTCTCTTCTACGTCGGCATCCCGACGCTGGTCGCCGCCGTGCTCACCACCCCCGTCGACCGGCGGCTCGGCGGACAGCTGACGTACAACCGCTCGTCCCTGCTGGCGCTCGTCAGCGAGGGCATCGTCGTCGCCATGCTCGCGGCCGCGGGGGGCGTCGCGCTGGTGACGCCCCTCGGCCAGCGGTTCGTCTTCGACGTGCTCATCGAGGCGCTGGCCATCGTCTTCGCCTTCCGGCTGGCGGTCGTGGTGGCCGTCTCCCACCGCAACCCGCTGGTCGCCGCGGTCCCGGCGAGCCTGCAGACGCTGGTCGCGGCCGTCCTGCTGTTCGTCTACAGCGGCACGCTGCGGTTCTTCGAGGTCGGCGGGCCGCTGCTCGACGCCTACCTCTCGCGCCCGGAGGAGGCGCCCGCCGCGCTCTCCGTCATCGGCCTGATGGACTTCCAGCTGCTGTTCGTGATGTGCCTGCTGTACTCGGCCGCCGTCTGGGGGCTCATCCTGGTCGTCGACCGGCCGTGGCGGCGCAGCCTCGGGGTCAGCGGCTTCGACTTCCTCCGCGGGTTCATCGGCCACATCGCCGAGGGCTCCCGCGAGCTCGAGGAGTTCTTCGAGGAGATTGGCGAGGAGGCCATCGTGCCCGTCACGGTGCTGTCGTTCGTCCGCCGCGACGGCTCCGAGAAGGCCCGGTTCGTCCTCCCGATGATCCACCCGGGCCCGATGGGCCAGATCGGCGGCGGGAACCTCCCGGAGCGCATCGCGTCCGACGCCGAGGGGCTGGCGTTCCCCCCGCACGCGACCGCGGGCCACGACTTCAACCTCGTCACCGAGGGGGAGGTCGACGAGCTCATCCGGGCGGCGCGGGTCGCCGGCGACCGCATCGAGCACACCGCCGAGGCCACCCGCAGCGTGCGGGCCGCCGCCGGCGACGCGTCGGTCGTCGGTCAGGCGTTCGACGACGACGGGCTGCTGGTCGCGACGTTCTCGCCGCACTTCGCCGACGACGTCGAGTACGGCGTCGGCCTCTCGGCGATGGCCGAGGCGCGCACCGCCGGGCTCGACCAGGTGATGCTCGTCGACGCCCACAACTGCAACGACGGCCTCGGGAGCGGCGACCTCGGGCACGTCACGCCCGGCTCGACGCGGTCGTTCGACCTGTTCCGCGCCGCCGGCGAGGTCGCGGCCTCGCTCGCCGACGCGCCCCGGGGCGACCTCGAGCTCGGCGTCGCCTGGGACCCGACCGGCTGGACGCCGACCGACGGCATCGGCCCGCTCGGCATCCGCGTCGCCGTCGTTC
>CAZVOR010000228.1:0-2687 GCA_964628745.1 uncultured Halobacteriales archaeon | reverse complement strand
CGTAGGGGACGATCTCCGCGTAGGCGAGCGCGGTCATCACGAGCGGGAGCTGGGCGGCGAGCCCGAACGACAGCGCCAGCACGAAGATGAACTGCGTCCAGTCGACGATGGAGTAGGTCGGCGCGAGCCCCGCCTGGATGGCGTTGTTCGCCAGAAACGCGAACATGATGGGGAAAAAGAGGTTGTACGAGTAGGCGACGCCCCCGGCGAACAGCACCGCGGCCATCGCGGCGATGCCGCCGAGCTTCCACGTCGCCACGCCCTCCTCGGGGTACAGCCCCCGGCGCTTCAGCGGCTCGCGGGAGTAGTAGAGAAACGGTGGGATGGACAGGACGATGCCCACCGCGATGCCGAACTTCGCCTGCAGGAGGATGACGTCGAACGGGGTGATGGCGACGACGTCGGCGCCGAGCGCGAGCAGGTCGCGCTCGAGCACCGGCCAGATCCACACCCGCATCAGGTAGATGGTGGCCAGCAGGCCGACGGTGAAGACGATGAAGACGCGGCGGAGCTTCGACTGGGCGGCGCCCCACATCTCGCCCGCCGTCCGGCGTCCCGACGCGATGGTCTCGCGGGTGTCGGGGTCCAACAGGTCGTCGGCCGCGGACATCTCCGCCGGAGCTTCCGGCTTGCCAGTTATCAATCTTCTTTCCGCGGCCGGGCCGGAGCGCGCTCCGCGACCGGTCCGGCCCGGCGGCGTCGCAAAAGGCCTATAATCGGCTCAGCGCTACCGCCGACACGGATGGCCGGCGACCCCGAGGAGCCACGGGCGGCGGGACCCCCCGGCAGCGACGGGGCCGACGGCGACGCGGCGCCAGTCGAGGCGGAGGCCGACGACGGCTCGCCGGCGCCGGCGGACGGCCGGGGCGACGAGGCGCGGGCGGCGGAGGAACCGCCGGACGACGGGGAGGCGTCGGCCGGCGAATCGGCCCCGGACGAGGGGGAGCCGGACGACGGCCGAGGCAGCGATGGCTCGACCGGGGACGGCCGGGCCGACGAGTCCGCGGCCGACGACCGGGCCGACGAGGCGGTCACGGCCGACGGCCCGAAGACCTGCGCGGGGCTCACCAGGGACGGCGAGCCCTGTGGCCGCCGGGTCGGGCCGGACGCGGCGTACTGCTACCTCCACGAGGACCAGGCCGACGAGGAGGTGGCGCTCGCCGGAAGCGACGGCCACGGGTACGGGGTCGAGCCGGAGGCCGCCGATGAGTCCGCCGCCGAGTCGCCGCTCGACGACTACGGGCCGCGGACCGGCCCCGCCGAGGACCAGGAGATGCCGCTGGCCTCCCACGTCGAGGAGATGCTCCGGCGGCTGGCCGTCGTCGTGGCCGTCGCCGGCGTCGTCAGCCTCGCGACGTTCCCGTTCGCCGAGTACCTCATCAACCTCATCTGGGACAGCGTCCTGCCAGCCGGCGAGCTCACCCGCCCGCGGCTGTACGGCATCCTCGAGCTGAAGCTCACCGAGCTGAAGGTCGCGAGCCTCGCCGGCGTCATCGTGGCGCTGCCAGTGATGGTCTACGAGACCTACCTGTTCATGAAGCCGGGGCTGTACCCCCACGAGCGGCGCTACTACCTGGCCGCCATCCCGACCAGCCTCGTGCTGGCCCTGGTCGGCGTCTCCTTCGCCTACTTCGTCGTGCTGCCGGTCATCTTCACCTACTTCCTGTACTACTCGCAGGACGTGGCGACCATCGGCTTCGCGCTCGGCCGGACGTTCGACCTCATCCTCCTGCTGATGGGCTACCTCGCCGTCGTCTTCCAGATCCCGCTGTTCATCCTGCTCGCGATGATGATGGGGCTGGTGACCCGCCGGTGGCTCGCCGACCGGCGGCTGCTGTTCTGGGGGGCCTTCCTCGGCATCTCGTTCGTCTTCAGCCCCGACCCGACCGGGATGGCGCCCATCGTGGTCGCGCTGACGATGATAGCGCTGTTCGAGGGGACGCTCCTGCTGACGCGGTGGACCTCGCGCGGCCAGCCCGCCGAGTCCGAGCGGTACGTCCGGCGCTGACCGGCGGGCGGCGGCACCGACCCACGGACGGCCGACGCCGGCCGTCGGCGGATTCGCCCGGTCGCGGCCCGTGCGCTCGCGGTCAGCCGTCGGGCGGGTCGAGGTCGCCCCACGACACCGCGTGGCCGGGGTCGACGCGGAGGACGGGGCGCTGCTCGAGCGCGTGGTCGGCGTACTGGTCGTACTTCTCGCGGAGGGCGTCGACCGCCTCGGCGTGGCCCGCGTCGCCGGGCTCGACGACGGTCGCGGTGCCCCGGACCTGTACCCAGCCCAGCCGGTCCCAGTCCGCCTCGTAGCGGTCGGCGACGAGCGCCACGCGGGGGTTCGCCCGGACGTCGCGGACCCGGCGGAGCGCCGACGGCCCGACGGCCTTGGGCTTCTCGTCGATCGGCGTCACGACGGCGTCGCCGGCGAGCGCGACGCAGACCGGCACGACGTGCGGGCGGCCGTCCGCGTCGGCCGTCGCCAGTCGCGCGACGCGGGCGGCGGCCAGGAAGCGGCGCTCGGTCGGGTCGAGTGGCACGGTCGGGGGAGGGGCCCGGGGACGATAGGCGTCCCGGCGGCGCTACCCGGGGCCCCGACGGCTCGGGCTTCAGACCGCGAGGGCGTCCACCAGCACGGCGGCGAGCAGCAGCCCGAGGTAGGCGTTCGAGGCGACGAACGCCCGGCCGGCGGCCCG
>CAZVOR010000227.1:0-2709 GCA_964628745.1 uncultured Halobacteriales archaeon | reverse complement strand
CCGACCCCGGACACGGGTCTTGATATACGGTCGGGCACCACGTTCGGCCATGAAGACGGTCAAGGACAGCGTCCACGACCACATCGAGGTCGAGGGGGCCGCGCTGTCCCTGCTCGACACGCCGGCGGTCCAGCGGCTCCGGCGCGTCGCGCAGCTCGGGACGGTGGCGCTGGTCTACCCCTCCGCCAACCACACCCGGTTCGAGCACAGCCTCGGCGTCTACCACCTCGCCGGCCGGGCGCTCGAGCACCTCGGCGTGGCCGGCGAGACCGCCGCGCACGTCCGGGCGGCCGCGCTCCTGCACGACGTCGGCCACACGCCGTACAGCCACAACGTCGAGCCGGTGGTCGAGCGCCGGACCGGCCTGGCCCACGACGACGTCGCCGACCGCCTGGCCGAGGGGCCCGTCGCCGACGTCCTCGCCGACCACGGCCTCGACGCCGGCCGCATCGCCCGTCTCGTCGCCGGCGAGGGCCGGTACGGGGGGCTCGTCTCCGGCGAGCTCGACGTCGACCGGATGGACTACCTCGTGCGGGACGCCCACCACACGGGCGTCCCGTACGGCACCATCGACCACGGCCGGCTCGTCCGGGAGCTCGCGCTCGTCGACGGCGAGCTCGTCCTCCGCGAGGGGAACGTCCAGACCGCGGAGGCGCTGCTGCTGGCCCGCGCGCTGATGAACCCGACCGTCTACAACCACCACGTCGCGCGCATCTCGAAGTCGATGCTCCGGGAGGCGACCGAACGCCTGCTCGAGGCGGGCGCCGTCGACCCCCTGGACCTGCGCCGGATGGACGACCACGACCTGTTCGCCGCGCTGCGGGCCCACCCCGACAGCGCGGCGCTGGCCCGGCGCATCGACGACCGCGACCTTTACAAGCGCGCCGTCTGGGTCGAGCGGTCCGACGTCCCCGACGAGCTCGTCGGCGCGGACCGGGCGGCGGCCGGGGCGGCCGAGGCCGACGTCGCCGAGGCGGCGGGCGTCGACCCGGAGACCGTCGTGCTGGACGTGCCGGCCGAGCCGACGATGCCGGAGAGCTCGGCCCGGGTCGTCGCCAACGGCGAGGTCCGCCGGCTCGACGAGCAGTCCGCCCTCGTGGAGGCGCTGCGGGCGGCCGGGCGCCAGCAGTGGCGGCTCGGCGTCTACACGACCGCCGAGCAGGTCGAGGCGGTCGGCCACGCCGCCGAGCGGACGCTCGGCCTCGAGACCGCGGGCCGGCTGGTCGCCGAGCGCGCCGGTCGGTACGTCCCGCTGGACGAGTTCGGGGGGTCCTGACGTGCCCGGCGAGCGAGCGAGGACGGGCGAGCGTGACGGGATGGGAGCGGGCGACGGGTCGTACACCCTCGAGGGGACCGTCCTCGCGGGCCCCGACTACGAGCCCCGCCGGGGCCGGGTCGTGGTCGAGGACGGCCGCGTCGCGGCCGTCGAGGAGGCGCCGGTCGACGGGGACGACGTCGTCCTCCCGGCGTTCGTCAACGCCCACACGCACGTGGGGGACTCCATCGCGAAGGACGCCGACGGCGGGCGCTCGCTCGAGGAGCTCGTCGCCCCGCCGGACGGCCTCAAGCACCGCCTGCTCCGGGCGGCCGCGCCGTCGGAGCTCGTCGACGCGATGCGCCGGTCCGCTCGACTGATGGAGGCCACCGGCACCGCCGCGTTCGTCGACTTCCGCGAGGGCGGCGTCGAGGGCGTGCGCCTGCTCCGGGAGGCCGTCGGGGACCTGGCCGTCGAGGCCGTGGCGCTCGGCCGCGAGGGGCCCGACGTCCTCGAGGTCGCCGACGGGTTCGGGGCGTCGAGCGCCCGGGACGGGACGTTCGGCGCCGAGCGCGAGGCGGCGCGCGAGGCCGGCAAGCCGTTCGCGGTCCACGCCGGCGAGGTCGACGCCGGCGACGTCGACGGCGCGTTCGACCTCGACCCCACCTTCCTCGTCCACATGGTCCACCCGGAGCCGGCGCACCTCGACCGCCTGGCCGAGCGGGGGACGCCCGTCGTGGTCTGCCCGCGGTCGAACGCCGTGACCGGGGTCGGCACCCCGCCCGTCGGCGAGCTGCTCGACCGGACGGCCGTCGCGCTCGGCACGGACAACGTCATGCTCAACGGGCCGTCGATGTTCCGGGAGATGGCGTGGACGGCGACCCGGTGCGGCGTGCCCGACCGCGAGGTGCTCCGGATGGCCACCCGCGCCGGCGCCGAGCTCGCCGGGCTGGACGCCGGCGTCGTCGAGGCGGGCCGGGCCGCGAAGCTGGTCGTGCTCGACGGGGACTCGGACAACCTCGCGGGCACCGAGGACCCGCGGCGGGCGGTCGTCCGCCGCGCCGGCGCGGCCGACGTGAAGGCGGTGTACCTGTAGGCGGCCGGTCGGACCCGACCGCGGGGCCGTCGGGAGGCGCGGACGGACCGTCGGACGTCGCACCCCCCCCCCCCGCCACGCTCGCCGGCTGGCCGACATGAACCGGCCGTCACCTCGCCGGGAACCGGCCGACGTGGCGGCCGTCGCGACCATGCCACATCCTGCCAAACAGTTAAGAACGGCCGGCGAGAATCACGTGACGGATGTACGACCGGATCCTCGTTCCCACGGACGGTTCGGTCGGAACCCGCCGCGCCGTCGACCACGCCATCCGGCTCGCCGAGGCGCACGGCGCGACGCTGTACGGGCTCTACGTCGTCAACACGGCGAGCTACGCCTCCTTCTCCATGGAGACCGC
>CAZVOR010000226.1:0-2759 GCA_964628745.1 uncultured Halobacteriales archaeon | reverse complement strand
GTCGACGACGTACAGGGCGTGGACGGCCGCGTCGAACGTCCGGGCGACGTCGATGGCCCGCGCGACCACCCGCCCGGTTCCGTCGCTGCCGTCGGTCGGGACGAGGATGCGGTCGTACATACGTCGAGTACGGGACGGACGCCCATAAGCGGCCGAACCCGCTCGCCGACCCGACGGCGGCGGTCGCGCCGAGGGCAGCGGCGCGGTGACGCGCGGGGCTCCATCGCGCCCGTCGACCACGACCGGCCGCGGCGCGCCACGGGCCAGCGCTCGACGGCCGGGTCGTTATGGGCGTCCGGCCCGTAACGGGGGCGGAGGTTCCCCCATGGATTTCGACGAGTTCACGGGAACGGTACAACACCGGCTCGAGCTGGCCGGCACCGGCGAGACGCTCCGGGCCATCCGGGCGACGCTGTCCACGCTCGGACAGCGCATCCCCGAGGGCGCCGCCGAGGACCTGGCCGCGTCGCTCCCGCTCGAGATCAAGTGGTACCTCACGGGCGCCGTCCACGAGCACGGCCAGCGGTTCGACTGGCGGTCGTTCCTCGACCGGGTGAGCGAGATCGAGGGCGTCGACCCGCCCGAGGCCGCCTACCACGCCCAGATCATCATGGACCTCGTGGGCGACGTCGTGCCCGAGTCCGACTTCCACCAGCTGCGCGACCAGCTCCCGGAGAGCGAGGACGACGGCAACTGGCGGAAGCTCTTCGAGGTGGTCGACGCCGGCGGCTGGGGCGAGGCCCAGGAGGCCCAGACGGGCGGCGGGCCACAGCCCGCCGCGGAGGGCGCGACGGAAGAGGGCGAGTGAGTCGCGTCGACCGGTCCGGCCGGTACGACTCGGGGCACTTTTCGGGACTCTCTCGGGCTGGCGCTCATCCGCAGGAAGCGGTCCCGTCCGGCAGCTGCTCGACCGCTCCCGTCACGGCCGGTACTTCGGCGACTGGGCCTCGATGGTGTCGGAGACGTGGTCGAGCTGCTCGCCGATGGTGGCGACCAGGTCGTCGAGCGTGACGATGCCGGTGAGCTTGCCGTCCTCGTCGACGACCGGGATGCGCCGGACGTCGTGCTCGTCGATGGTCCGCGAGATCTCCATCCCCTCCTCGCCCTCGTGGAGCGTGACGGGGTCCGGCGTCATCACGTCCTCGGCGGTCAGCGAGCCGACGTCGTCCGACTCGGTGATGGCGAGGGCGACGTCGCGGTCGGTGACGAGGCCGACGGGCTCGTCGTCCTCGACGACGACGAGGGCGCCGACGTTCTCCGAGTCGAGCGTCCTGGCGACGTCGATGATGCGGGTGTCGCGCTCGGCGGTGACGACTTCGTCCGGTCCGAGGTGGCCGACGGGCATGGCCCGTCGTTGGCGGCCGAGCCCAATCAGCCTTCGACCTTCGTGTGCAAGGCGGGGTTTAGGGGGGCGAACGCCCGCGGGCGGGAGAACGACCGCGGCAGCCGGGGGCCCGGACGGGAGGGCGTCCGACGCGGCCGCGGCGGCCGTCGACGGCCGCCCCCAACGCCTTCCGTTTCGCCGCCGTAGACGCGACGATGAGTTTCGTGGCCGAGTTCACTATCCCGCCAGAGGCGCT
The DNA here is from genome assembly GCA_964628745.1 of uncultured Halobacteriales archaeon. Classification (GTDB taxonomy): domain Archaea; phylum Halobacteriota; class Halobacteria; order Halobacteriales; family Hikarchaeaceae; genus CAZVOR01. Next base: position 1,179 of record CAZVOR010000226.1, on the reverse strand, counting down.
GCCGTTCGGCGACACGCTCGTCGACAACCAGGCCATCCGCATCGAGGTCGAGCGGATCGTCCCCACCCACGAGTCGGCGCTGCCGTTCTTCTGGGTCTGGGGGAGCGACCCGGAGCAGTTCATGACAGCCGCCGAGCGCGAGCCCGACGTCACCGAGACCCGGCTGCTCGAGCACGTCGAGGACGGGGCGCTGTTCCGGGCCGAGTGGTCGCCGAACGCCGCGGTGATCAACGGGCTCGAGCAGCTGCGGGCGACCATCGTCGAGTCCGAGGGCACGGCCGAGCGGTGGCGGTTCGAGGTCCGGGCGGAGGACGGCGACAGGTTCGCCGAGTTCCAGCGGGTGTTCCGGGAGGAGGGCATCCCCGTCTCGCTGGTCCGGCTCTACGACCTCGCAGAGGTGGTCGAGGGCGACCGCCGGACCCTGACGCCCGAGCAGCGGGAGGCGCTGATCGCGGCGTACCGTGCGGGCTACTTCGAGCAGCCCCGGAAGGTGACGCAGGCGGAGCTCGGCGAGCGCTTCGACATCTCCCACCGCGCCGTCTCCGAGCGGCTCCGGCGGGGCACCCGGAACCTCGTCGCGGCGGCGCTGCTGCCCGCCGGCGAGCCGTCGTGACCCGACCAGGGCGTCGCCGGCCGGGATAAACCCGCTCCACAGGGAACCCCCATCCTTAGCCCGCCGGATGGCCTCTCCCGTGATACGAGTGAACCATAGCGACGCGTCGGAACGCGAGGCGATAGAGACGTTCGAATGGACGACCCCCGACGGTCCGAGCGAGGCGCTGGTGGCGGCCATCTCGGCGGTCATCGATGACGACCCCGCGACGATGCCGCCGCTTTACGGCGTGGTGGACCCCGACGCGCTGGACCGCCTCTTCGCCCCGTCGGGACGCACGGCGGCGGGCCTCGCCGGCAGCGTCGAGTTCGAGTACCACGACAAGCTGGTCGTGGTCAACGCCAGCGGTCGGGGATACGTCTACGAGCTGGACGAACCTGGCGACCGCCCGGGTGCGGCCACCCGGCATCACGCGCGCGGCGAGGACTGAGCGTCGGGCGGGCCCGGGGCTGGGCGACGCTCGGCGGACGGCCGGGGCGCTCGGACGGGCGGCGAGCCGCGGCGGCCCGGGGAGCCGCGGCGCGAGCGCGCCGACCCACGAACAGTCCTTTCGCGCTGGGGCGCCC
>CAZVOR010000225.1:0-2787 GCA_964628745.1 uncultured Halobacteriales archaeon | reverse complement strand
TCGAGCGGGCCCCGCCGACGCACCCGGATGCAGCCATGCGCGAGCGGCTCGACCCGTCGGGGCTGGCGTCGCTGCTCCGCCGACCTCCCGTCGCGTACACGATGGCCCTGGGGGTGCTTTGCTACTTCAGCTGGCAGGCCTTCGCCTCCTTCTTCCCGACGTTCCTCGTGACGCACCTCGACGTCGGGACGGGTCGGGCGAGCGCGCTCTTCGGCGGCGCGTTCGCCGTCGCCGTGGTCGGCCTGCCGGCCCTCGGCCGGCTCTCCGACCGGGTCGGCCGTGACGCCGCGCTGGCGGCCGTCTTCCTGGCCACCGCGGCGGGCTACGGCAGCTTCTTGCTCGGGCCGCCAGGGCCCGCCGGCGCGGCGCTCGGCGTCGTCGCGCTCGGGCTCGGGCTGTCCTGGTCGGGCGTGCTCCACGCCCGCTTCATGGACCACTTCTCCCCGACCGAGCGGGGAACGGCGTTCGGGATGGTGCGGACGCTCGGCCTGCTGCTCGGCTCGACCGGGAGCGTCGTCACCGGCACGCTCGCCGACGCCGCGGGCTGGCGCGTCGCCTACGGCGCCGTCGCGGTCCTGCTGCTGGTCGGCGCGTCGACCCTCGGGCTCAACCGCGCGCTCGGGCTCGACCTGTAGGCCGGTCGCGGGGCGCGGGCGAGCAGAGGCACGGGCTGGCGCGGGCGGACCGGCCGCCGGGGGCCCGGCCGGCGGGTTCCAGAACCCTCTTGGCGGGCTCTCGCCTACCCGCTCCGTGGACCGCATCGCGCTCGGCAACCGCGAGTTCGAGGGGCGGAACAACGCCTACCTGCTGGTCGGCGACGGCGAGGTGGCGCTGGTCGACACGGGCGTCGCGACCGCGGAGACCCGCGAGCAGCTCCGGGCCGAGCTCGCCGAGCGCGGCCACGCGTTCGCCGACGTCGACGTCGTCGTCCTGACCCACTGGCACTACGACCACGCCGGGCTGGCCGGCGAGATCCAGGCCGCCGGCGGGGCGACCGTCCACGCGGGCACGGCCGACGCGCCGCTGGTCCGGCAGGCGGCGGACGCGCTGGCCGACCTCCGCGACCGGCAGCTCGCGCGGATGCGGGAGTGGGGCATGCCGGCGGCCAAGCGGGAGGAGCTGCGCTCGTTCTTCGACGCCAGCCGGCCGGCGGCCGGCGAGCCGGCCGACGTCGAGCCCCTCGAGGACGGCGACGACCTCGCGGTGGCCGGCCGGCGGCTCGAGGTCGTCGGCGCCCCGGGTCACACGGCCGGGCTGGCCTGCTTCGCCTTCGACGGGGGCGACGGCCCCGAGGCGTTCGTCGGTGACGCCGTCCTGCCGGTCTACACGCCCAACATCGGCGGCGCCGACGTGCGCGTCGAGCGGCCGCTCGCGACCTACGCCGGGACCCTCGAGCGGCTCATCGACCGCGGCTTCGCCCGCGTCTGGCCGGGTCACCGCGACCCCATCGACGACCCGGCGGGCCGGGCGCGGACCATCCTCGACCACCACCGCGACCGGACCCGGCGCGTGCTCGACGCCGTCGGCGAGCACGGCCCGGCAGACGCGTGGACGGTCAGCGCGGCCCTGTTCGGGGAGCTCGAGGGCGTGCACATCATGCACGGGCCCGGCGAGGCGTGGGCCCACCTCGACCACCTCGACCGCCACGGACTCGTCGAGCGGGACGGGACCGGCTACCGGCTGGTCGACGGCGCCCGCGACGCGGACGTGCCGGCGCTGTCGGGCGCGCCCGAGTAGCCGGACGGCCGGCCGAGCGCCGGTCGACGGGCGGCGCCCTCGCGCCCTAGGTTGATGGGCGAACGCGCGCCAAGGGGGCGGCCATGCCCCGCCTGCTCTCGCCGAGCCGCCTGGGCCGGTACGCCGACTGCCCCCGGTGCTTCTGGCTCGCCGAACGGGAGGGGCTGAGACGCCCGAGCGGCCCGTTCCCCTCGCTGCCCGGCGGGATGGACCGGGAGATACGGGCCCACTTCGACCGGTTCCGCGGCCGCGGCGCGCTCCCGCCGGCGCTCGAGGGCCGGGTCGACGAGCGGCTGGTCGCCGACCAGGACCTCCTCGACGCCGCCCGCGACTGGCGCCGGGGGCCCGCGCTCCGCGACGAGGCGCTCGACGTCGTCCTGCGCGGCGGGGTCGACGACCTGCTCCGGGCCGACGACGGCTCGCTGGTCGTGCTCGACTACAAGACGCGGGGCTCCCCGCCGAAGGGCGACAGCGCCCCCGCGTACTACGTCCGCCAGCTGAACTGCTACGCCCTCCTGCTCCGGGCGGCCGGCCACCCGACGGCGGACCACGCCTACCTGCTGTACTACCACCCAGACGCCGTGCTCGACGGCGGCGACGTCGCCTTCCACACCGACGTCGTCCGGGTCGACGTCGACGTCGCGGCCGCCCGCGCGCTCCTCGCCGACGCCGTCGCGACGCTCCGCGGGTCGCTGCCCCCGGCGGCGGCCGACTGCGACTTCTGCGACTGGGCCGACGCCCGGGCCGGGTACTGACGCCGGGCGCGAGCCCGCGACGCCCCCTTGTCACTTGGTACCGGGCCTCTCCAACGGCTTATGAACGTCCGCCCCCGAGGGGAGGCCGTGAGCGAGGAACAAGAGCGACGGAACCTCCGGATGCCCAACGACGACGAGCTGTTCGCGGTGGTCACCCGGCACGACGGCGGCAACCACGTCCGCGTCCAGTGCGAGGACGGCGAAGAGCGCATGGGCCGGATCCCCGGCCGGATGAAGTATCGCACCTGGATCAACGAGGGCGACGTCGTCCTCGTCGAGCCGTGGGACTGGCAGG
>CAZVOR010000224.1:0-2795 GCA_964628745.1 uncultured Halobacteriales archaeon | reverse complement strand
GATCGTCGTCAGCACGCCCGAGGTCGCCGGGTTCCACGAGGAGGAGACCGACGTGTCCGACACCGTCGGCATGAACATCGGCGGGACCGTCGAGCTGGGCGACGCCTACGTGACGATGACGCAGGCCTACCACACCAACGGCCTCAACACCGAGTACGGGCAGGACGCGGGCATCCCGGCCGGCTTCGTCGTCTCCGATACGGTCCCCACGCAGGTCTCCGACGCCGAGAGCACGACGTTCTACCACGCGGGCGACACCGGGCTGATGACGGAGATGCGCGACGTCATCGCGCCGTTCCTCGAGCCGGACGCCGCGGCGGTCCCCATCGGCGACCACTTCACGATGGGCCCGTGGCAGGCGGCCGTCGCGGTCGACTGGCTCGGCGTCGACCACGCCTTCCCGATGCACTACGACACGTTCCCCGTCATCGAGCAGGACCCGCAGGACTTCGCCGACGAGGTCGCGGCGACCGGCAGCGACGCCGAGGTCCACGCCCTGGCCGGCGACGAGACGTTCGAGCTGTAAGCCGGACGACGGCGAGGCGCTCGGCCGCGACGAGGCCGCGGTCTGCCGGGGCGGCCGGCGGGCCGTCCGGCCGGCCGTCGGAGCGGCGAATCGTCCCGCGGGTCGGGAGGCGGCGGCGACCGCCGCCACCACGCCAACGCTTACGGGTCCGGCCGACGAACGTCGGCCCGATGACGAAGCAAGCGCACACCGTCTCCGAGGAGGGGTACGCGTCGACGAGCACCATCCGCGACTTCGACGTCCGGATCGACCCGGGCGGCGAGGAGGCCCCCGACACCCTCGAGCTCCTGCTGGCCGACTACGCCGCGTGCTCGGTCCCCGCGTTCCGCGTCGGCGCCCAGCAGCGCGGCGTCGAGGAGCTCGGGCGCATCGAGATCGACGTCACGGGGGAGCTCAACGACGACGACAAGCTCGAGTCGGTCGCGTTCGACGTCTCGGTCGAGGCCGACCTCGACGACCGCCAGGCCGAGGAGATCATCGAGCGCGTCGAGGCGCTCTGCAAGGTCCACGACGCCCTCAAGGACAGCCTGCACGCCGACTTCTCGCTCACGGGCGGCGCGTAGGCGCCGGTCGGGCGGCGTCGCTGTCACGACCCGCGAGCCCGCCGCCGGGGCGCTCCCCGCGTCGGCCGCCGGGGAAACCCTCATAGCGGTGGTCGCCATATCCCGCCACCATGGGCGAGCGCGCGTGGCGGGACATGATCGTCGGGGACCGGATGCAGGTCGACCAGCAGTTCGCCGAGCGCGTCCGCCGCTCGAGCTTCTCGAGCCAGGAGTGGGGCCTCATCATGACGGCCGTCGAGCTGCGCGTCGAGGGCGACGGCGAGGACGCCACGCTCGTCGCCGACACGAGCCAGGTCCCCGACATCGTCCCGGAACTCGACCGCATCAGCCGGGAGATGAGCGCGTACGGCGGCGAGTCCGCCCGCGACGGCGGCGGCGGGGGCATCCTGCGCTCGCTGCTGTCGACGCTCGGTGTCGGCGGCCGGGGCTCCGACGAGGAGACGGTCCGCGAGGCCGAACAGCTCGCAGACGAGTACGCCTCGGACCTCGAGGCCCACCTGCGCCAGAACGGGAAGTGGTCGCTGGTGGGCGGGAGCGCGTAGCCGGCCCCCGGCGGTCGCTGTGCCGCCCGCCGGCGGGCGCTCAGCCGTCCCCGGCGCGGAACAGCGTCAGCTCCTCGGCCTCGTAGATGCTGATGAGCTCGCTTACGATCTCGTCGTACGACTCGTCCTCCACGCGGAGCCCGTCGAGCCGCTCTATCGTCTCCTCCTCGAGGGTCACCGTCGGCATGGGCGGTCGAACGACCGCGGAGGCCTTAACGCCCGCGGCGGTCCGGCGTGGCCGGTTCCGTGCGGCGTCGCCGCGGGCTACGAGACCAGCCGGATCAGCTCGCGGACGCCGTCCCGGTATCGCTTCGGCTGCAGGTCGAGCGACAGCTCCCGCGTGACGCCCCGGGCCGTCACGGTCAGCTCGCCGGGCTCGCCGGGGTAGACGCCGGCGCCGGTGGCGAACAGCCCGCGGTACGGCCAGGCGGCCAGCTGGGCCTCGATGGTGAACTCGCCCGGGTCGACGCTGACCGGCCGGCCCTGGTAGGCGACCTCGAACGACTCGTAGGGGTAGTCCGCCCGGTAGACGCGGTGGGCGGCGGTCTCGCCGGTCTCGATGTCGAGCGTGCCGGCCTCGACGCGGCGGACGTTCGCGAAGCCGTTCTCGCGGAGCTGCCGTTTCACGTGGCCCTCGGCGACGTCCATGGCCCGCGTCAGCACGGAGTCGGAGACCGAGAGCAACCGGGTGACCGGCGGGTCGACGCGCGCCTTCGCCGCGACGAACGACTCCGCGGGGACGGCCGCCTCGCTCGCGTCGACGTCGAACCGGTCGGCGAGCCGCCGGACCGGCCGGTCGTTCTCGTAGACGTCGGCCTTCGCCCGGATGTGGACCTCCTGGGTCGTCCCGGCGACCTCGACCTCCTCTGCGGCCTCCTCGTCGACGTCCGCGACCTGCCGCCAACCGGCCTCGCTGAGGCGGTCGGCCGGGAGCTCGGGCTCGAGCGGTGGCGTCGGGCCACCCTGGCAGCCGGCCAGCCCCGCCGTGGCCGCCAGGCTCGCCGCGCCGAGCAGGAACCGCCGTCGTGACGCGCGGTACTCGGTCATGCGACCGGCCTGCGGCGGGCGCCGGCATAGGTCTTCCCGTCCAGTTATCAGAAGCTATAGCCGGTCCGGCGAACGGGGAGAAATCGCGCCAGGGCAGGGGGTTCGTGGTCGCGCTCG
>CAZVOR010000223.1:0-2819 GCA_964628745.1 uncultured Halobacteriales archaeon | reverse complement strand
CTCGCCCGCCCTGCCGAAGGTACAACACTTACCTCCCTCCGCCGCGCAGCCGGTGTCGTGCTGTCGCTCGCCCCGGCGGTCGACGCCGTCGTCGCCGGGCTCCTGGCCGGCCTCTTCGACCTCCTGCTCCGCGGGGTCGAGTCCGCCACCGGCTGGCCGGGGCTGGCCATCGTCTGGCTGTACTCCTTCCTCATCGCGTTCATCCTGCCGCTGCCCAGCGAGGTGGTCCTCGTGGCGCCGCTGAACCTCGGGCTGGGGTCGGGGGCTCACCTGGCCGTCATCATGGCCGTGTCGGGGCTCGGGAAGGCGTCGGGCAGCCTCGTCGCGTTCCACGTCGGCCAGGAGGTCAAGTCCGCCGGCCCCGTCCAGCGGTTCTTCGAGCGCCGCGGCCTCGACGTTCGCGCCTGGTCGGAGCGCCAGACCGTCCGGCTGGCTCGCCGGTTCGGCTACGGGGGGCTCGCCCTCGCGCTGTCCGTGCCCTTCTTCCCGGACACCGTCTCCATCTACGCGTTCGCCATCCTGGAGCGCGACTACCTGCGCTTCGCCGTCGCGGCGTTCGTCGGCAGCGTGGGCCGGCTGCTCGTGACGGTCTTCCTCGTCGGCGGGACGCTGGCGCTTTACTGAGCGCCGGCGACGGCGGGGGGCTCCACCGCGTCAGTCGCTCGCGTCCGAGTCGGGGCCCGCGGCCGGCCCCACGCCCCCCACCTCGTCGGCGTCGTCGACCAGCTGCCGGGCGACGGCCTCGACGTCGTCGTCACCGAGCGCGGATTCGACGAGGAGGTGCCCGCCGATGGAGGCCGGGCTGATGACGGCGTCGGCACCGGCCCGGCGGAACTTCTCGACGTTCTCGCGGTTCGTCACGGCGGCGACGATGCGGATCGCGGGGTTGAGCTGGCGGGCGGTGAGCACGGCCAGCGCGTCCTCGGCGTCGTCGTTCGTCGCGACGACCACGGCACGAGCCTCGTCGATGCCGGCCCGCTCGAGGACCTCCTCGTCGGCGGGGTCGTCGACGAGCACGTTCACGCCACGGTCGCCGGCGCTCCCCGCCCACTCCGCGTCCGTCGTGACCACGAGGTACTCCCGGTCGCCGAGCTCCTCGATGATGACGTCGGTCAGTTCGCCGCGACCGAGCACGAGCAGGTGCGATTCGAGCAGTTCGAGTTGTGAGTCTGTCATGCGTCCGAGTGCCTTGGTGAAGCGGGCCTCGATGGCGGGACCCAGGAGGGTGCCCAGCGCGACGGCGAAGCTCGCGGTGCCGACGACGACCACCGACATCCCGAACAGCCGCGCCTCCGGGGTCAGCGGGGTGACGTCGCCGTACCCGACCGTGCTCGCCGTCACGAGGGTGTAGTAGAACGCGTCCGTCAGGTTCGAAAGGCCCGCGAAGTCCTCCCGCAGCGCGTACGCGCCCACGGTGCCGTAGACCAGCGCGCCGAGGATGGCGGCGGCCGCCGCCAGCTCGCTGGCGCTGAGCTCGACCTCGCGGTCGAACAGCCGGCGGTTCGCGAGCAGGTTCGGCATCGCGAGCACCGAGAGGGCGACGAGCGGCAGCGAGAGCGGGCTCGACTGCAGCAGCCCCTGCAGGGCCGTGACGGGCAGCAGCACCGCCGTCGAGTACCAGGCGGCGCGCAGGCCGCGGCGCAGTCCCAGCGCGCTGGTGATCATCAGAAAACCCGTGAGCGCGCCGGTGAAGCCCGCCGTCCGCTGGATGGCCGGCGGAACGAACGCGGCCAACGGTCCCCCGATGGTCTGCTGGCCGATGTTGGCGATTCCGGTGAGCACCGACAGCAGCGCCACCGCCATCACCAGTCCGACGGTGACCTGGCGGCCCAGGCCACGGAGGGGGAGCCACCGCGCCATGTCCCAGGTATGGCGGGTCGGCGGTATATACTGGGGGGCCACCGGTCGGGGCCGGCTGCCCGCGCGCGGCTAGCGATTTCCGAGTGGCCGCCGCCGCCCCCGCGCCGTCACCTCGCCCCCATCGACGACGAGACCCACGCGGAGATCGAGGCGGAGATCGCCCGCGGCGAGTTCGACGGCTACAGCCAGATGGGCCTTCGCTACCTCGGGGCGGGCGAGGAGGCCGAGTGAGCGGGCCGGGGAACGCGAGCCCGACGGGACGCGCCCGCCGGCGGGAAGGATTTATCAGCCGACGCGACCAAGCGGGAGCGTGACCCGGACGGCGCGCGCCGCGTCCCGCCCGCTCTTCCGCATGCCGATGCGCATGCGCGCGTAGCGCGCCGTCCGCCGGGTGGACCGACCGCCCCGCGCCGATTCATACCGGCCCGGCGGTCGGGAATCCCGGCGGCCACCGACCGAATCCGACCGGCGAGTAGACCCGACGCGACCCGCCGAACGGGACGCGACCCGGACGACCGACACCACCGGACGACCGACACCACCAGAACGACGGATGCCACGCGGACCAGCCATTCACGACGCGACCGACGTGACCGACCCAGCAGACGCGCGGAAACCGGCGGTTTTACGCCCGCCAGGGCGGGACCGACACCCATGAGCCACGAGCCCTTCCCGACGGACGCGCCCGCCGTCGTGACGTGCGGGCTGCCGTACGCCAACGGCGACCTCCACATCGGGCACCTGCGGACCTACGTCAGCGGCGACGTCATGGCCCGCGCCCTGCGGACGCTCGGCCAGCGGACCGCCTTCGTCTCCGGCTCGGACATGCACGGCACGCCGGTCGCCGTCAACGCCTGGCGCGAGGGCGTCTCGCCCGAGGCGTTCGCCCTGCGCTACCACGAGCAGTACGAGGCGACGTTCCCCCGGTTCGCCGTCGAGTTCGACAACTACGGCCACAC
>CAZVOR010000222.1:0-2843 GCA_964628745.1 uncultured Halobacteriales archaeon | reverse complement strand
CCGACCTCGCCGAGCAGCGCGTCCGCCGGCACCTCGACGCCGTCGAGCGTGGTGTCGCCGGTCACGTGCCCGCGCATCCCCATGAACTCGGTGCGGTCGAACGAGAGGCCGTCGACCTCGTCGACGCCGGGGACCAGGAACGCGCTGACGCCGTGGGAGTCCTCGGGCTCGGGGCGCCTCCTCGCGACGACGAGGTGGACGTCGGCGACGCCCGCGTTCGTCCCGAACGCCTTCTCGCCGTCGAGCCGGTAGCCGCCGTCCGTCGCCTCGGCGACCGACGCCAGCTCGGACGGCGAGCTGCCCGCCCCCGGCTCGGTGAGCAGCATCGCGCCGACGCGCTCGCCCCGGGCCATCGGCCCGAGGTACGCCTCGCGCTGGGATTCGGTGCCATGCGTCGCGATGGGGAGGGCCGCGAAGGTGTGGCCCTGGATGCTCTCCGCGACCGCGCCGCTGGCCGCGGCGACGCGCTCGACGACGAGGCAGTACGAGAGGAAGTCCGAGCCCTCGCCGCCGTGCGCCTCGGGCAGGAGGACGCCGAGCAGCCCGCGCTCGCCGGCCGCGGCCAGCACGTCCCGGGGGAACTCGTCGGAACGCTCGATCGCCTCGGCGCGGGGGGCGACGACCTCCTCGACGAACGCGTCGGCCCGGTCGCGGAACGCGCGGTGCTCGTCGGTCAGGGCGCCGTCGATCAGCCCCATGCGCGCAGTGGCCGGCGGCGGGCCTTATACCTGCCTCGCGACCGCGGCCTCGAGGCCGACCGTTCTCCCTCCCCGCCGTCGTCGCGATACGCGCCGCTTTTGGTGCCGGGCCGGCTACCCGCCGGGCATGGGGAAGGTGAGCATCGGCCTCCGCGGCTGGCGGTTCGACGAGGCCGAGGTCTTCGCCGAGGACGGCGGCCTGCGGCCCGTCGACGAGATGGCCCCCGACGTCGCCCGTCGGGTCGTGCGGCTGTCGGCGCTGGTCGGCTCGCCCTGCGACGCCTGCTGGCTCGAGCACGGCGACGAGGGGCTCGACCGATGCGAACCCGCCGCGGTCGTCTACGGCGAGCCGCTGGCCGAGGTCGTGCTCTGTGCCGGCCACGAGCGCGACTTCGTCTACTGGTTCCGCGAGGCCGGCGGCGACGCCCATCGCGGCTCCGAGGCGCTCCAGGATGCCTTCCACGAGTGGTTCCTCGACGGCGGTCGCGCCCCGGAGGGCTACGCGGGCGTCGAGCACGTCGACACCGCGCCGGACGACGTGCCGAGGCCACCGCCGGTCGACCTGACGGCGGCCAACGTCGAGGTGCCCGAGGCGCAGCGGCACCGCATCGACCTGCGGAACCTCCCCGGCGCGGCCGAGGGCGAGGGGTCGGACGGCGAGGACGCAGGACGGGCCGGCGGGGAGGACGAGGGGTCGACCGAGCCGGACGCGGGGCGGGCCGGCGACGGCGGGGCGTGATGCCGGCCGACGTCTCGGTCGCGCTCGTCGACGCCGGGACGCCGGGGAACGTCGGCACGGTGGCCCGCGCGATGAAGAACTTCGGCTTCTCGGAGCTGCTGCTGGTCGAGCCGCCCCCGCTCGACCCGGACGGCGAGGCCTACGGCTTCGCCGGGCGCGCCCGCGAGGACGTCCTGCCCGGGGCCCGCGAGCTGTCGTTCGACGAGCTCGTCGCCGGCTACCACACGGTCGGATTCACGGCCGTCCCCGGCGAGTCCGGCGCCAGGCACGTCCGCTACCCGTTCGCCACGCCCGCCGAGCTGGCGGACCGGCTGGCCGGCGCTGGCGGCCCGACCGCGCTCGTCTTCGGGCGCGAGCGCGTCGGCCTCACCAACGAGGAGCTCGCCCGGCTCGACGCGGTCTGCTCCATCCCGGCGTCGGCCGACTACCCCGTGCTCAACCTCGGGCAGGCGGCGACCGTCGCGCTCTACGAGCTGCGGGCGCTCGGCGACGGCGGGAGCCAGCTGCCCGACCGCGGGCACGACCGGGCGACCCCCGAGGAGCTCGAGGCGTTCCTCGCGCACGTCGAGTCGTTCCTCGACGAACTCGAGTACACCGCCGAGAAGCGGCCGAAGACGCTGCGCCTGGTCCGCCGGCTGTTCGGCCGGGCCGACCCGACGGGCCGCGAGCTCCGGACGCTCCGCGGGGTGCTCAGGCGGGCGAGCCGGCGGTTGGGCGAGGGACGGCGAGCGGAGGACGCGACGGCCGAGGCGGACGGCGCGACGGCAGACGTGGAGTCCGGCGAGGGGGGCCGCGGCGAGGGACCGGACGAGACGCGCTGACGCCGCCCCGCCGGAGCGTCACGCCCGCTGCCGGATCTCCTCGCGGAGCACCTCGCTGACGACGCCGCCCTCGGCCTTCCCCCGGAGCTCGGCCATGCACTCGCCCATCAGGCCAGAGAACGCGTCCATGCCCTCGGCCTCGACCTGCTTGGCGTTGCGCTCGACGACCTGGCGGACGGCCTCGCGGACGGCGTCCCGGTCGACCAGCGTCAACCCGAGCTCCCCGATCGCGTCCTCGACCGACTGCTCGGGGTGGACGGCGAGGTGGGCGAGGACCCCGGGGACGTTGTCCTGGGTGAGCTCCCCGTCGCCGACCGCGCCGAGCGTCCCGAGCAGCTGCTCGTCGGAGAGGCGGTCGACCGGCGTACCGTCGCGCCGGAGTTCGGTCAGCGTGCTCTCGAGCGTGGTCGCCGCGAGCGTCGGGTCGACGCCGAGCTCGACCGCGCGCTCGAACAGCGGCCAGCGCTCGCCGGAGGCCACCTGCTCGGCCAGGCCCGGGTCGAGGTCGTGCTCGCGCTCGTACCGGGCGGCCTTCTCGGTCAGCAGCTCGGGGGTCGGCACCTCGGTGACGTCGGGCTCGACCGG
>CAZVOR010000221.1:0-2898 GCA_964628745.1 uncultured Halobacteriales archaeon | reverse complement strand
GGAGACCTACCACTCCATCTCCGATACCGGCAACCAGGTGTTCCTGCTCGTCGGGATCTGGTACGGCGGCCGCGAACGGTCCCGGACGCACCCGTTCGGCTACGGCAAGGCGCAGTTCTTCTACGCGTTCCTGGTCTCGGTGCTGCTGTTCGGCATCGCGGGCTGGGAGAGCGCCCGCAACGGCTACGAGGCGTTGACGGGCCACGGGGGCCACGCGCTGTCGGGCACGGCGACGCTGGCCGGCCAGACCTTCCCGGCGGTCTGGGTCAACTACGGCGTCCTGCTCGGCGGGCTGGCGTTCGAGGCCTACGCCTTCTCGAAGGCCTACGCCGCCATGAGCCGGGAGATCGAGGAGCGCGAGTGGAGCGGCCTCGGCGAGGCGTTCCGCCGGACCGCCGACGTGACGACGCTGACGGCGCTCACCGAGGACACCATCGCCATCGCGGGGCTGCTGCTGGCCCTGGGTGGGGTCTGGCTGACGAACGTCACCGGGAATCCCGTCTTCGACGCGGCCGCCGCGCTGCTCATCGGGGCGCTGTTGATGGGCTTCGCCCTCGCGCTGGCCTGGGAGAACAAGCGGCTGCTGCTCGGCGAGAGCCTCTCCGCGACCAGGGAGCGCGAGCTCCGCGCGCTGGTCGAGGGCTGGGAGGACGTCAACGGCGTGGTCGGCTTCCGCACGGTCTACTTCGGGCCGGACGACGTGCTGGTCACGGCCGACGTGGCGTTCGAGCCGTCGCTCGACACCGGGGAGATCGACGACCGCATCACGGCCATCGAAGCGGCGCTCAAAGGAGCCGACGGCTCGGTCACCAAGGTGTACATCGAACCCGAGACGTAGCTCCCCGCCACGTCCGCGAGCCCCGGGCTGCCGCCGCGAGCACCCGGACCACTTCCGCCGCGCCCGCCGAGGGTTTTTGCCCGGGGCCGGCCAACCGGGCGCCGTGGCCGCCCGGGACCACCTTCGATTCTTCCCGTACGCCGAGCCGTACGACCAGCAGCGCGAGGCGATGGAGCGCATCCGGGCGGCGCTCGACGCGGGCCGGACGACGCTGTTCGAGGGCGCCTGCGGCACGGGCAAGACGCTGGCCGCGCTCGCGCCGGCGCTGGCCCACGCCCGCGAGACCGACCGGACGGTCGTCATCACGACGAACGTCCACCAGCAGATGCGACAGTTCGTCGCCGAGGCCCGCGCCATCCGCGACGCCGAGCCGCTCCGGGCAGTCGTCTTCCGCGGGAAGGCGTCGATGTGCCACGTCGACGTCGGCTACCAGGAGTGCCAGGTGCTCCGGGACACCGTCCGCGAGCGGGTCGACGCCGAGCGCGAGCGGGCCGAGCTGGCGGGGCGCGGGCGCGAGCTGCTCGAGCAGGCCCGGGCCGGCGACGGGGAGGCCGCCGAGGCCCGCGGCGCCGTGATGGCGGAGCTCGAGGCCGTCGAGGCCGAGCTCGAGGAGCTCGAGGAGCGCGCGGGCTGCGACCGGTTCTACCGCAACCTGACGGCCGACACGGGGTCGTTCGAGCGGTGGCTGTTCGACGGCGTCCGGACCCCGGACCAGGTGTACGAGCGCGCCCACGACGTCGGCTACTGCGGCTACGAGCTGCTGAAGGTCGCGATGGACGAGGTCGACCTCGTCGTCTGCAACTACCACCACCTGCTCGACCCGACCATCCGGACCCAGTTCTTCCGCTGGCTGGGCCGGGAGCCGGACGAGGTCGTCTGCGTCATCGACGAGGCGCACAACGTCGAGCGCGCCGCCCGCGAGCACGCCACGCGTTCGCTGACCGAGCGGACGCTCGACGGAGCGCTCGACGAGCTGCGGGAGGTGGACGACCCCCGGGCGGACGCGGCCGGGAACGTGCTCGGACCGTTCCGCGACGCGCTCGTGGCCGCGTACGAGCCGGCGCTCGACGGCGGGCCGGACGCGGCCGGCGGCGGCGGCGACTGGACGGACGTCCCCGTCGCCAACGACGACCGCCGGGACGACCTGCTGCTGGGCTTCCTGGACCGCTACACCGGCCGGGGCATCGAGGCCGACCTCGAGGCCGCCCGGGCGCTCGGCGAGGCGCTCGACGAGCGGTACGAGGCGGCCTACCGGCGCGGCGACGAGAGCACGCGACGGGAGTCCGCGACGCTCGCGGCCGCGGCGTTCGTCGGGGCCTACGTCGCCGAGGGCGACGAGCCCGGGCAGTTCCCCGTCGTCGCCGTCCGGCGCGACGAGCGCAGCGGCGAGGTCTACGGCCGGGCCGAGCTGTACGCCTGCCTGCCCCGGGCGGTCACCCGCGACCTGTTCGAGTCGGTGCACGCCAGCGTGCTGATGAGCGCGACGCTCCGGCCGTTCGACGTCACCGCGGACGTGCTCGGCCTGTCGGCGCCGGCGACGATGGCCTACGGGCTGTCGTTCCCGGCGGCGAACCGCCGGACGTTCGCGGTGGACACGCCGCCGCTGTTCGCCCGGCAGCGCGACGACCCCGAGGTCCAGGCGACCGTGGCGGGCGCCATCGAGGACGCGGTCCGGTACACGCCCGGGAACGCGCTGGTCTTCTTCCCCTCGTATGGCGAGGCCGAGCGCTACCGCGACCTCGTCGAGCTCGACGCGCCGCTGTACCTCGACCGGCCCGGCGAGCGCGTCGAGCCGCTCCGGGAGCGGTTCGTCTCGCGGGACGGCGCGGCGCTGTTCACCTCGCTGTGGGGGACGCTGACCGAGGGCGTCTCGTTCGACGGCGACGACGCCCGGACGACCGTCGTCGTCGGCGTTCCCTATCCCCACCTCGACGACCGGCTCGAGGCGGTCCGCGCGGCCTACGACGAGGCCTTCTCGGGCCGCGGCGCCGACCCGGGCTGGTCGTACGCCGTCGAGATCCCGACGGTCCGGAAGACCCGGCAGGCGCTCGGCCGGGCGC
>CAZVOR010000220.1:0-2926 GCA_964628745.1 uncultured Halobacteriales archaeon | reverse complement strand
TCGACGCGTGGGAGGTGCTCGACTCGCGGGGCGACCCGACGGTCCGGGTCCGCGTCGTCGCGGGCGGCGCGAGCGGGACGTTCACCGTCCCGGCGGGCGCGAGCACGGGGGCCCACGAGGCCCACGAACTCCGCGACGGCGGCGAGCCGAGCGCAGCGAGGCGAGCCTCGTCTGACGGAACGTCAGACGGCGGCGAACGGTACGGGGGGATGGGCGTCCGGGGGGCCGTCGAGGCGGTCCGAGAGCGCCTCGCCCCGGTCGTGGTCGGCCGGGACGCCGCGGACCAGGCGGCCGTCGACGCCGCGCTGGTCGAGGCCGACGGCACCGACGACCTCTCCCGGCTCGGGGCGAACGCCGTGCTCGGCGTCTCGGGGGCCGTCGCCCGCGCCGCGGCGGCGGCCCGGGGAGTGCCGCTCTACGCGCACCTCGCACCGGACGGGCCCGGCCGGCTCCCGCTCCCGATGGTCAACGTCGTGAGCGGCGGGCGGCACGCCCCGGGCGGCATCGAGCTCCAGGACTTCCTCGTCGTCCCGACGGGCGCTGGCAGCTACCCCGAGGCGCTCGAGACGGCCCACGCGGTGCGGTCGGCCGCACGCGAGCGCATCCTCGCGGCGGGTCACCGCCCCCTGGTCGCCGACGAGGGCGGGTTCGCCCCGCCGCTGTCCGGCGCCGACGACGCCTTCGACCTGCTGGCCGGGGCGGTCCGCGACGCCGGCCACGAGCCGGCCCGGGACGACGTCGCGTTCGCCGTCGACGTCGCCGCGTCGGAGGTCTACGACGGCGAGCGCTACCGCCTGCCGAGCCTCGACCTCGTCCTCGAGGCAGAGGGGATGGTCGACCTCGTTGCGGGCTGGGTGGAGCGGTACCCCGTCGTCTCCGTCGAGGACCCCCTCGACGAGGACGACTGGGCCGGCTGGCGGGCGCTGGCCGACCGGCTCGGCGGGACGGTGCAGGTGCTCGGCGACGACCTCCTGGCGACGAACGCCGACCGCCTCGACCGGGCGGTCGCCGCCGGCGCGGCGAACGCGGCGCTCGTCAAGCCCAACCAGGCCGGCACGCTGACCCGCGCCGTCGAGGTCGCCCGGCGGGCCCGCGAGGCGGGCTGGGCCACCGTCGTCTCGGCCCGCTCGGGCGAGACGTGCGATTCGACCATCGCCGACCTCGCGGTCGCGCTCGACGCCGGACAGGTGAAGATCGGGTCGCTCGCGCGCTCCGAGCGGCTGGCGAAGTACAACCGGCTGCTGGAGATCGCCCGCGACGTCGAGGGGTACACCGGGGCGTCGGCGCTCGCGCCCTGACGCCGGTTCGACGGCGCCGCCCGGCCCGCCCGCGGCCGCGTCGCCAGGGTTATGGCGCCGACCCCGATAGGCCATCCATGGGAACCGACCTCGTCCGGACGTTCGAGGGCTCGCTGGACGGGCTCGAGGTCACCCACGCGCGGACGGCGGCCGCGGACCTGTCCGGGGCCGTCCGCGAGGCGGTCGTCGAGCCGGCGGTCGGCGCGCCGCTGCCGTGGGCCGACCTCTCGCTTTCGGGGACCGGCGTGAACCGCGAGCCCACGCCGGCCGAGCTGGGGGCGGCCGAGACGGGCGTGACGGCGGCCGGCGCGGGCATCGCCGACGAGGGGACGATCGTCGTCCAGTCGCGGCCCGGCGGCGACGAGCCCGCGAGCCTCTACCCGCCCCGGCACGTCGCGGTGCTCCGGGCCTCGGACCTCGTGGCCGACGTCTCGGCCGCGCTGTCGTGGCTGGGGGCGGAGTTCGCGGCCGGCCGGGACTCCGCGGTGCTGGCGACGGGCGCGAGCGCGACGGCCGACATGGGCGAGACGGTCAGGGGCGTCCACGGCCCGAGCGAGGTCCACGTCGTCCTCGTCGAGGACCGATGAGCCGGCGTCGACGCCGGACGGCCGAGCGCCTCCGGCACCTCGTCGAGACCGAGGGCGACGCGATGTACGCCAACACCCGCGTGCTCAACGAGGGCCGGTACGACGCCCTCGAGGGATTCGACGAGTACGAGGCGCTCCGGGAGCAGGCGCGGGCCATCAAGGAGGACGCCATCGACCGGCTGCCCGAACTGCTCGAGACGCTCGAGTCGGCCGTCGAGGCCAACGGCGGCCGGCTGTACGTCGCGGACGACGCCGGGGACGCCAACGCCTACCTCGGCGAGGTGGTGGCGCGCCACGGCGCCGAGTCGGCCGTGAAGTCGAAGTCGATGACGACCGAGGAGCTCGACGTCAACGAGCACCTCGAGGCCCGCGGCGTCGAGGTCACCGAGACCGACCTCGGCGAGTTCGTCATCCAGGTCGCCGGCGAGGCGCCCTCGCACCTCATCGCGCCGGGCTTCCACCGCTCGCGCGAGGAGATCGCCGCGCTGTTCAACGAGCACTTCGACCCCGACCCGCCACTGACGACGGCCGAGGAGCTCACCCGGTTCGCCCGCGACGAGGTCGGCCGCGCCATCCGCGAGGCCGACGTCGGCATCACGGGCGCGAACTTCGTGCTCGCGGAGAGCGGCACCATCGTGCTCGTGACCAACGAGGGCAACGCCCGGAAGTCCGCGGTCACGCCGCCGGTGCACGTCGCCGTCGCCGGCATCGAGAAGGTCATCCCGAGCATCGACGAGCTCGCGCCGTTCGTCGAGCTCATCGGCAAGACCGCGACGGGGCAGTCCATCGCCCAGTACGTCTCGCTGCTGTCGCCGCCGACGGACTCGCCCGTCCTCGACTTCGAGGCGCCCGACGAGCCCATCGGCCCGGGCGACCGCGCGTTCCACCTCGTACTCGTCGACAACGGCCGCCGGGCGATGCGCGAGGACGACCAGCTCCGGGAGACGCTCTACTGCATCCGGTGTGGCGCCTGCGCGAACAGCTGCGCGAACTTCCAGCACGTCGGCGGCCACGCCTTCGGCGGCGAGACGTACACCGGCG
>CAZVOR010000219.1:0-2926 GCA_964628745.1 uncultured Halobacteriales archaeon | reverse complement strand
CGCGCGCCGTGGCGCAGCAGGTACATGTACGGCGAGGGGTTGACCTCGCGCAGCGCCGCGTACAGCCCCGTCGGGTCGAGGTCGCCCTCGATGACGCGGGTCCGCGAGACGACCCCCTGGTAGATGTCGCCGTCGAGGACGTGCTCCTTGGCCCGCTCGACGGCCGCCTCGTACGCCTCGCGCGGGCCCGCCGTCTCGCCGGTCCGCTGGAAGCCGCCCGGCTCGGGGGCGTCGGCGTCCGACAGCGCCCCGGCGACCCGGTCGGCCTCGGCGGCCAGGTCGTCGTAGACGGCGCCCGGGTCGTCGCCCGGCCGGAGCACGGGGGTGAACACGAGCGACGTCGCGTCGTCGGGCGGGCGAGACGGCGTCTCGCGGCCTCCCGACGGAACCTCGGGAGCGTGTTCGAAGACGACGGTCCTGGTCGTGAGCACGAACTGGGCGTCGGGGACCGGCGAGTCGGGCCGCTCGAGGCCGACCTGCTCGAGCCAGAGGTCGTAGACGGCGTCGTAGGCCAGGAACCCGACGAGGCCGCCGTCCAGGTGCTGGCGGTCGCCGTGCCGGAACCCCACGCGCTGGACGTCGGGCAGCGCGCCGCGGAGCTGGTCGAGCACGTCGCCGTCGCCGGGCTCGCACAGCGCCGCGGCGGCCGTGTCCCGGAGGCGCTCGACCGTCGGCCCGTCGGGCCCGACGGTGACCACCGCGTCCGGGTCGTAGCCGACGAACGAGTACCGCGCGTGGCGCTCGCCGCGGGCGGCGGGCTCGAACGCGCCGTCGGGGTCCGAGGAGGCGACCTTCTCGGCGCTCTCGAGCAGGAAGGCGTACGCGGCGGCGTCCGCGTCGTCGGCGCGTCCTGCCAGCGCGGCGTAGGCGGCCAGCGGGGCGACGTCGACGCCGAGGTCGGCCGCCAGGCGGGCGACGACCGGCCCGTCGGAAAGCGCCGGCTCGACGCGCGCCACGAACGCCTCGCGCGAGTCGCGGAGCGCGGCCGTCATGGCGAGACCGGCTGGCGCCTGGCCGCGGCCACGAACGCGCGCACGGCGTCGTGGTCCTTGCGGCCCTCGCGGCGCTCGACGCCGCTCGAGACGTCCACCGCGTACGGCTCGACGGCGTCCACGGCCGCGGCGACGTTGTCCGGGGTCAGCCCGCCGGCGAGGACGAGCGGGACGGCCACCTCGCGGCGGATGGCGCGCGCCGCCGCCCAGTCGCCCCGCTCGCCCGTGCCGCCGGCGCCCGCCTCGTCGCGCGAGTCGACCAGGAGGGCGTCGGCGACGCCGGCGTACCGGCGGGCCTCGGCCGGGTCGGCCGAGACGGCCTTGACGACGCGCGCGCCGGTCCGCTCGGCGACCTCGGCGACGGCCGCCGGCGGGAGGTCGTTGTGCAGCTGGACGACGTCGGCGCCGGTGGTCCGGTGGAGCTCGACCGCGCGGTCGGCGTCCGCCGGCATGGTCACGAGGACCGTCGTCGCGAACGGCGGGACGCCGTCGACGAGCGTCGCGGCCCGCTCGGGGTCGAGCTCGCGGTCGGTGTCGGCGCGCACGTCGACGACGAAGCCGAGGGCGTCCGCGCCCGCGGCGACCGCGGCGTCGCGGTCCGCCTCTGCGGTGATGCCGCAGACCTTCACGCGCGTCATGGCGCCGGCGCGGCCTCCCGCATGGCGGCGAGCGTCGCGGCGGCCTCGCCGTCGTCGACGGCCTTGGCGGCGGCCTCGACGCCGTCGGCGGGCGAGTCCGCCAGCCCGGCGAGGTAGAGGCCGGCGCCCGCGTTCGCGAGGACGACGTCGCGCTTGGCGCCGTCGAGCTCGCCGGTGACGATGCCGCGCAGGTCCTCGGCGTTCTCGGCCGGGCTCCCGCCCGCCACGGCGGACAGCGGGTGGCGGTCGAGGCCGAGGTCCTCGGGCGCGAGCGCGTACTCCTCGATGGCCTCGCCCTCGACCGCGGCGACGGTCGTCTCGCCGTGGACGGCGATCTCGTCGAGGCCGCCGCCGTGGACGACGAGGGCGCGCTCGACGTCCATCCGGGCGAGCGCGCGGGCGAGCACCGGGACCAGCTCGGGGTCGTAGACGCCGACGACGCGGCGCTCGGCGTTCGCGGGGTTCGTCAGCGGCCCGAGGACGTTGAACACCGTGCGCATGCCGAGCTCCTTGCGCGGGCCGATGACGGCGGCCATCGCGGGATGGAACACCGGCGCGAGCATGAAGCCGATGCCGCGGGTCTCGATAGACGCGCGGACCGCGTCCGGCTCGGCGTCGACCGTGACGCCGAGCGACTCCAGGACGTCCGCGCTGCCCGAGGAGGAGGAGACGGAGTAGTTGCCGTGCTTGGCGACCGGGGCGCCGGCGCCGGCGGCGACGATGGCGCTGGCCGTCGAGACGTTGATGGTGTCGTGTGCGTCCCCGCCGGTGCCGACGATGTCGACCAGCGGCCGGTTCGACGGGTCGATGGTGCGGGCGGCGTCGAACATTCCCTCGGCGAAGCCGGCGATCTCGGTCTCGGTCTCGCCCTTCGCCCGGAGGGCGGCGAGCAGCGCGCCGATCTGCGCCTCGGTGGCGTCCTCGAAGACGGCTCGCGCGGCGGCCCGCGCCTCCGCCTGCGTGAGGTCCTCCCCGTCCGTGATCCGCTCGATGGTGTCCTGCATGTCGCGTCACCAATGTACGATATCGGTCTATGGTGTACAAATCCGTACATTCACTTAACTCCGTCGGAGCCAGTCGGCGACGGCCGGTTCTCCGCGAGCTGGCGCGGCGGGCGGAACCAGCCGTCGCCGTCGCCCCGGCATCCGAAACCTTGAATTAGGCCGACGGGGTAGCAGTGGTTGCGCCAAGGGTTCGTGGTCTAGACTGGTTATGACACCTCCTTGACATGGAGGAGGCCGGCGGTTCAAATCCGCCCGAACCCACTTCTCGCGGCGCGACGCGACGAGCGAAGCG
>CAZVOR010000218.1:0-2966 GCA_964628745.1 uncultured Halobacteriales archaeon | reverse complement strand
CCCCTGGAAGACGCGGCCGGTCCCGGTCGAGCGCCGGCGAGACCGAACGAACGGACCGTCCTCCTCCGGATTCAACTCCCGGTCCCGGCAGGGTCCTCGGGCCCGACGGGCGTCGACCGGACCATCCCGCGGCCGGACCCGTCGGGTCTTTCTCCCGCCGGTGCCAGGTCCCGGCGGATGCAACCCACCCACTACCTCCGGCTCGAGGGCCTCGCCGCGGCGGCGGTCGCCCTCGCCGCGTACTTCGCGGTCGGCGGCCCGCTGTGGCTGCTCGCCGTGCTCGCGCTCGCCCCCGACCTCTCCATGCTCGCGTACCTCGCCGGCCCGCGGGTCGGCAGCCTCGGCTACAACGCCGTCCACACGTACGTGCTACCGCTCTCGCTGGGCGCCGTCGGCATCTGGGCGGACGTCGCGCTGGCGGTGCAGGTGGCCGCCGTCTGGGCCGGCCACATCGGCGTCGACCGGCTGGCGGGCTACGGCCTGAAGTACGAGACCGGTTTCAGGGACACGCACCTTCGCAGCCAGCCGGTCCCGGCCGCCGCGCTCGAGCCCGCCGAGTGACGGCCGGTCGGGTCGCGGCCCGGAGGGGACGAGTCTCCGCCTCAGTCCTCGAGCCACGGCGGCGACGGCCGGGGCGGACCGAACAGCTCGACGCCGACCGCCGGCTCGTCGCCGTGGACCTCCACGCCGTGGGGCTCCTCGGACGGGATGACGTACGAGTCGCCCGGGGCGATATCGACGGGCTCGTCGTCGACGACGAAGGTCAGCGCGCCGCGTACGAGAAAGCCGAGCTGCTCGTGGTGGTGCGAGTGGACGTCGACCGTCGCGCCGGGCTCGAGGCGGAAGTGCTGGAGGCTCATGCGCTCGCCGCCGGCGAGCTGCGCGAGGTGGACGCCGGGTAACGCCTCGACGGTCGCTTCGTCGCTGTGTGGGACGACCTGCATGCGCACCGAGAGGACTCCCCCTGGCGTAACCGTTTTGCTGGGGCGTCCGCGAGCCGTTCTCCCTACGGTTCGTACGCGTGGGCGTCGTCCACCGACGGCGCGCCGACGGCGAGCACCTCGACGGTCCCGCTCGCGCCGCCGGGGTTGAACGCCCGATGGGGATGGCCCCGCTCGACGACGAACAGCCGGCCGGCCGGAACGGCGTACTCGCGGTCCGGCGTCTCGACGTGGAGCTCGCCCTCGAGGACGTAGAACGCCTCCTCCTGCTCGTCGTGGTAGTGGTAGGCGAGGGGCACCTGCTCGCCGGGGGCCGCCGAGTAGACCCGCAGCCCGAGCGTCTCGAGCCCGACGTGGTCGCTTACCGAGCGGGCGGTCGCGTCGCGGTCGGGCATCGGCTCGACGTCGGCCGGGTCGACGACGTGATAGGCCATGGACGCGTTACGCGCCGCCCCGACCTAAAGGCCGGCGCGGGTCGGTCGGACCCGGCCCCGCCGGGAGCGACCGAGCCGGGAGCGCGTTATATAAACAGGGCGATAACTCGGCGCGTCCCGCGCCCGGGGCGGCGGGGCCGCGGGCGGGACGGTCCGCCCGTAGGGCCCGCCTTGCTAGCGGTCAGGCCAGTAAGACGGCGGGTCACCCGGCGCGCGCGGGGCGGGACGGTTCCCGAACGCTTATTTAGAATCGCATTCAACCGACTACCGACATGAGTCAGCGAATGCAAGGCCAGCCCATGATCATCATGGGCGATGAAGCCCAGCGCGTCCGCGACCGCGACGCACAGGAGTACAACATCCGGGCGGCGCGCGCGGTCGCCGACGCCGTCCGCTCGACGCTCGGGCCGAAGGGGATGGACAAGATGCTCGTCTCGAACGTCGGCATCGTCACCATCACCAACGACGGGGTGACCATCCTCGACGACATGGACATCGAGAACCCCACGGCCGAGATGGTCGTCGAGGTCGCCCAGACCCAGGAGGACGAGGTGGGCGACGGCACGACGACGGCGGTCGCCATCACGGGCGAGCTGCTGAAGAAGGCCGAGGACCTCCTCGAGCAGGACATCCACCCGACGGCCATCATCCGCGGCTTCAACCTCGCGAGCGGGCGCGCCCGCGACGTGCTCGACGAGGTCTCCGAGCACGTGGACCCCGACGACGTCGAGCGGCTCGAGCAGGTCGCCGCCACGAGCATGACCGGCAAGGGCGCGGACGTCAGCAAGGACCACCTCGCCGAGCTCGTCGTCGAGGCCATCCGCCGCATCACGGTCGAGGCCGAGACCGGCGAGCGCATCGTCGACATGGACTTCCTGGAGATCGAAAAGCAGGAGGGCCTGCCGCAGAGCGCCTCCGAGCTCGTCCGCGGCCTCGCGATGAAGAAGGACCCGGTCCACGACAGCATGCCGCGGGAGGTCGAGGACGCGGTCGTCCTGCTGACCGACGAACCCATCGAGGTCGAGACCGGGGAGGCCGACACGACCATCAGCCTCGACGACCCGTCGCAGCTCCAGCAGTTCATCGACCGGGAGGAGGCCCAGCTGAAGCGGACCGTCGAGAACATCGCGGCGTCGGGCGCCAACGTCGTCTTCTGCCAGAAGGGCATCGACGACCTGGCCCAGCACTACCTGGCCAAGGAGGGCATCCTGGCCGTCCGCCGGAACAAGAAGACCGACCTGGCGTACCTGAAGAACGTCCTCGGGGCCACCATCGTCACCGACCTCGACGACATCGACCCCGACCACCTCGGCCACGGCACCGTCCGCCGCGACGCGGAGGACGAGCTGTTCTACGTCGAGAGCGACGACGAGGAGGCCCACGGCGTCACGCTGCTGCTTCGCGGCTCCACCCAGCACGTCGTCGAGGAGCTCTCCCGCGGCGTCCAGGACGCCCTGGAGGTCGTAAGCCAGGTCATCACCGACGGCCGGGTGCTCGCCGGCGGCGGCGCCGTCGAGATAGAGGTCGCCAGGCAGGTCCGCGACTACGCCGACTCCGTCTCCGGCCGCGAGCAGCTCGCCGTCGAGGCGTT
>CAZVOR010000217.1:0-2966 GCA_964628745.1 uncultured Halobacteriales archaeon | reverse complement strand
AACGCCCTGCTCGGCCGCGCGCGCCCGGGCGACATGGGCTTCGACGTCATGCACTACAACGTGCACAAGACGTTCGCGACGCCCCACGGCGGCGGCGGGCCCGGCGCGGGCCCGGTCGGCGTCGCCGAGCGGCTGGAGCCGTACCTGCCGGCGCCGCGCGTGCGCGAGCGCGACGGCCGGTACGAGTGGTACGAGCCCGAGCGGACCATCGGCAAGGTCCACGGCTTCCACGGCAACTGGCTGGTGCTCGTCAAGGCGCTGGCCTACATCATGCGGCTCGGCGACGAGGGGCTGGCCGACGCCAGCGGCAAGGCCGTGCTCAACGCCAACTACCTCGCGAGCCAGATCCCCTACGACGTGCCGTACGGGCCGTTCCACCACGAGTTCGTCGCGAGCGCGGGCGACCAGGACGCCGCCGAGGTCGCGAAGCGGATGCTCGACTACGGCGTCCACCCGCCGACGACGAAGTGGCCGGAGATCGTCCCCGAGGCGCTGATGACCGAGCCGACGGAGGTCGAGAGCAAGGCGACGCTCGACCAGCTCGCGGCGGCGTTCGCGGCCGTCGCCGAGGAGGACGACGCGGCGCTGGCCGCGGCGCCCGAGCGGACGGCCGCCGGGCGCGTCGACCAGGCCCGCGCGGCGCGCGAGCCCCGGCTGTCCTGGCAGGCGCTCGAGGACGAGTAGCCCGCCAGCTCGACGCTCCGGGCGACGGAGGGCAGCGAACCGGGCGAACCCGTCCGCCCCATTGCTAACGCTTAACAATCGCTCCGCCCTATCTTGTTAACATGACCGTCGTCAGCGTCTCCATGCCGGAGGACCTGCTCGCGCGCATCGACGCGTTCGCCGAGGAGCACGGCTACACCGGCCGCAGCGAGGTGGTCCGCGAAGCCTCGCGGAACCTGCTCGGCGAGTTCGACGACCGCGCGCTCGAGGACCGCGCGCTGATGGGCGTGGTCACCGTGCTGTTCGACTACGAGACCACGACCGTCGAGAACCGCATGATGGGGCTGCGCCACGAGCACGAGGCGCTGGTCAGCTCCAACGTCCACACCCACGTCGGCGACCACCACTGCGTCGAGCTGTTCATCCTGGAGGGCACGCTGTCGGAGATCTCGGCGTTCGTCGGCAAGGTCCGGGCGACGACCGACACGCTGACCGTCGACTACTCGGTCATCCCCGTCGACGGCGGGCCGCTCGACGCGCTGGACTCGGCGTAGCCAGCCGGGGGGGACCCCGTCGCGGCCCGGCCGGCCCCCGTCGGGTTTATGGCTGCCCCGGCCGACGGTCGGCCATGGTATCCGAGGCGCGCCTGTTCGACGCGGCCATCGTCCTCACGGTCGTCGGGCTGGTCGTCATGCTCTACGGGGTGTCGCTGTCCGCCGGCGCGGCGGTCAACGAGCCGATGGCCGCCGGCGGGGCCGTCGTCGCGGTCGGCATCGGGCTCATCCTGGTCGGGGTCCTGCGGGTCGAGGCCGAGGCGGAGTGAGCGTCGGCGTCGCGCGACGGCCGGTGGCGCGTGCGGTCGCCGGCGCACGCCCGCACGCTTTAGACCGCGCGCCGCCTACCCGCCGGCGATGAGCGCCGCGTGCACGTACTGCGGCCGAGCCGTCGACGACCACGAGCCCGTGTTCGTCGAGGAGTCCCGCGACGGCGAGCGGGTGCCCGCGGGCCAGTTCTGCAACTACGCCTGCCTGGCCCGGCACGTCGAGGAGGCGGGACTGGAGACCGGCGCCTGCTGCCGGATCGACCTCGGCTGAGCGCCGGGCCGGCGGCCGCCGCCGAGCGCGGCGTCACTCGAAGGGGTTCGAGACCAGCTCCCGCGCCACGTCGGCGCCCACCCGCAGCCGGCAGGCCGCGCGCGGCTCGGCCAGGCACGTGAGCACGTAGCCGGCCTCGCGGTGGCGGTCCTTGAGCGCCCGGGGCGGCCGGCGGTGCTCGACCGTCCCGTCGAGCAGCCGGCCGGCGCAGGTCGCGCACGCGCCGGTCCGGCAGCCGAAGGGCAGCGCGACGCCGGCCGCCTCGGCCGCGTCGAGCACCGTCCCGTCCGCGGGCACCTCGAGGACGGTCGAGCGCCCGTCCGCGCGGGCCAGTTCGACCGGGTGGCTCACGCGGGTCCGCCCCGGCGGCTCACAGCCAGACGTCGCTGGTGCAGTCGCCGTCGGGCCACCGGATCTCGTGGGCGCGGGCCGGCCCGTCGGGCAGCTCGCCGAAGTCGACGAGGAACTCCTCGTCGAGCGTCATCGTGCCCCGCCGCGGGTCCACGTCGGCCTTCAGCATCACCGAGCCGCGCTCGCGCTCCTCGGGGAAGAACTGGTCGTCCCAGGTCGAGTACAGCGAGGTCGTCCAGTACAGGCGCTCGCCGTCGAGCGAGAGCTGGAGCATCTGCGGCCCGGCGGCGAGCTCGCGGCCCTGGACCTCGCGGACGTCGCCGAAGTAGCCGCCGACCGACAGCGTGTCGGCCTCGCGGGGGTTGGCGGGGTCGGAGACGTCGTACATCCAGACCTCGCCGTGCAGCCAGTTGCTACCGAACAGGTAGCGGTCGTCCATCGAGACCAGGATGTCCGTCGGCAGCGCCGGGACGGGCATGTCCCAGCCCTCGTGCTCGCGGGCCTCGAAGTCGATGACCTTCTCGGCGCGGTACTCGCCGTCGGCCTCGAAGAAGTGGAAGACGTTCGAGGACAGCGCCGCGCCGACGTAGCCGTGGACGTGCTCGGGGCTGTGCAGGAAGCGCACCTCCAGCGGGATGAGGCCCTCCTCGCCGAGGTCGACCGTCTGGACGACCTCCCGGTCGGACCAGCTCCAGAACTGTAGCCGCCGGCCGTACTCGCCGGCCTCGACGTCCTCGAGGTCGAAGCCGGGCTGGTAGGTGCTCGGGGCGGCCCACTCCGAGGAGACCATCACGTCGTGGCGCGGCTGGTACCAGAAGTCGTAGTTGAAGTCGATCTCGCCCGGCGGGTCCCACCGCC
>CAZVOR010000216.1:0-2979 GCA_964628745.1 uncultured Halobacteriales archaeon | reverse complement strand
GCGTCCTGGTACTGCCGGGCGAGTTGGACGGCGGCCTCGTTGGCCTCCGAGCCCGAGACCGCGAAGAAGACGTCCGAGAGGTCGCCCGGCGCCACCTCGGCGAGGCGCGCCGCCAGCCGGGACCGGGCGTCGTTGTGCTTGGCCGACGAGACGTACTGGATGGCGTCGAGCTGGTCCGTCATCGCCTCGACGATGGCGCGGTTGCCGTGCCCGGCGTTGACGCAGTACAGCTGCGAGACGAAGTCGAGGTACCGCTCGCCGTCGGCGTCCTCGACGTAGCAGCCGTCGCCGCTGGTGATCTCGAGGACGTCGCGGCCGGCCGACAGCCAGTGCGGGATGGCCCGCGGGCTGGCGTCGGCGTCCGGTCGCCGCTTCGATGGCATGGTGGTCGACGGGTCGGAGGCCGGCACCAAGTAAGGACCGGCTCGGCGCCGCGCCGCCGCTCACCGGCCCTCGCGCAGGAGCGAGCGGCCGACGACGGAGCGCTGGATCTCGCTGGTCGCGCCGGCGATGGTCGCGCTCTTGCCCTCGCGCCAGTACCGCTCGACGTCGTTGTCGGGATGCAGCCCCGCGCCGCCGAGAAGCTGCACGGCGTCCCGGGAGACCGATTCGAGCGTCTCGCCGGCGGCGAGCTTCGCCTCGGCGGCCAGCCGGCGGTCGGGCTCGCCGGCGGCGAGGGCCGACGCCGCCCGGTAGACGAGCAGCCGCGCGGCGTCGACGTCGGTCTGCATGTCGGCGAGCCGGTGGGCGACCGCCTGGTGCTCGCCGATGGGCCGGCCGAACGTCTCGCGCTCGCGGGCGTGGTCGAGCGCGGCGTCGACGGCCTCCTGGGCCGTTCCGACCATCAGCGCGGCCATGCCGGTGTGCTCGCGGAGCAGCTGGTGCTGCATGACCGCCCAGCCGTCGCCGGGCTCGCCTACGAGGTGGTCGGCCGGGACGCGGGCGCCGTCGAACGTCACCCGGCAGGTCCCCGAGGCCTTCCGGGCGACCAGCGGCAGCCGGTGGCACTCGACGCCGTCGACGTCGGTCGGGACGAGGACGAGCGAGAGGCCCTCGCGCTTCGCGGCGTCGGGGTCCGTCCGGGCGTAGCAGGCGACGACGGCGCCGGGCGCGTCCGCGCCGGACTGGTAGGTCTTGGTGCCCGAGACGACGTACGCCTCGCCCTCGCGCCGGGCCCGCGTCGCGATGCTCGCGGCGTCGGAGCCGGTCTCGGGCTCGGTGACGCCGACGGTGAACCGGACCTCGCCCGCGAGGAACGCCGGCAGCCAGCGGTCGATCTGGGACTCGTCGCCGAACGCGAGCACCGTCTCCATGCCCGTCATGGAGACCAACACCGGCACGCCGAAGTCGTAGCCGTAGGCGCCGAGCGCCTCGAGGAGGACGGCCCGCTCGACCCAGTCGCGGCCCCGGCCGCCGCGGGCCTCGGGCACGGTCGTCCCGATCCAGCCGCGCTCGACGAGCCCGTCGTAGATGGCGTGCGGGTACTCCCTTGCGGCGTACCGTTCGCGGCAGTACGCGACCCCGATCTCCTCGCGCATCCACGACTGCACCGTCTCGCGCCACTGGCGGAGCGGCTCGTCCTCGGTCACGCGCATGGCGCGGCATTCGGCGGGCCGCTATTGAACGTTCGGCGGCGGCCGTCGAGCGTCCAGCAGCGGCCCGGAACGCACGCGACCCTGGCGGGGTTGGCGCTACAGGAAGACGAGCGGCAGCATCACGGCCGCGCCGACGGCGAGCCCCGCGAGCAGCTCGCGGTGGCCGCGGCCCGGCAGCGGCTCGCCGAGCGCCAGCGCCTCCGGGATGAACTCCGTGAGCACGAGGTAGATCATCGCGCCCGCGGCGAAGCCGAAGCCGAACGGGAGGAACTCCCGGGCCAGGCGGACGAACGCGAACGCGATGACGGCGCCGACCGGCTGGGGGAGGCTCGAGAAGACCGACCACCAGACCATCCGCCACTTCGAGACGCCCATCGCCCGCAGCGGGATGGAGATGGCGACCCCCTCGGGGACGTTGTGGATGGAGATGGCGACGGTCATGAAGACGGCGAGCAGCGGGACGAGAAAGCCCGCGACGACCACGCCCTCGACGCCCTGGAAGTCGAGCTCGGCGAACGAGACGCCGATGGCCACGCCCTCGGGGAACGAGTGGACGGTCAGGATGCCGAGGATGAGCACGAGCTTCCGGAAGTCCGCCGCCTCGTACCGGCGGGGGTTCAGGTCGGCCCCCGAGATGACCCGGTGGCTGGCGACGACCAGCAGCACCCCCGCGGTCACGCCGACGCCGAGGCTGACGGGGCCGCCCATGGCCCACCCCTCCCGGAGGAGGCCGAACACCGACGCGGAGAGCATGATGCCGGAGGCCAGGCCCCACAGCGCGACGTTCCAGCGGTCGCCGATGTCCTCGGTCAGGAAGAACGGCAGGGCGCCGACGCCGGTCGCCAGCGCCGTGATGAAGCCGGCGACGAACACGAGCGCGTACGCCGCCAGCGACGCCATACGCGCCATCATCCGGCCCCGATGAAAAGCCTACGCAATTCGGGCGGGGGCAGGCCGTCGCGCCGGTCCGACGCCCGCCGGACCGGCCGTCGGTGCCGACCGAACGGCGGCCCGCGTGCGTGGGTTCCCGCGGCCCCATATCGCTGTCATGTCCATCGGGTTCCACCGGTGAATCGTCCCGCTTTCGGGGGGTTCGCATCGAGCTAGCGAGTGGCATATTTCGGTCATTTGTAGAAACGCTTATATCGAAGTACAACCCCATAGAACGTCGAACACCCGGAGTCCCGGGTTGCAGGCACATGTCGTACCAGCCCATCTACGTACTCAGCGAAGGCCACCGGCAGACCCGTGGCCGCGACGCACAGCACATGAACATCGCCGCCGGCAAAGCCGTCGCCGAGGCCGTCCGGACCACGCTCGGCCCGCAGGGGATGGACAAGATGCTGGTGGACTCCTTCGGGGACGTCGTCATCACCAACGACGG
>CAZVOR010000215.1:0-2986 GCA_964628745.1 uncultured Halobacteriales archaeon | reverse complement strand
AGCGAAACCAGGGCATCCCCGTCCGCACCGGCGAGCCCATCGTCGTCTACCGCGAATCGCCGCAGTCGGCGTCGCGCGAGGTCGAGGGCGTCTCGCCGAACCGGCACAACCGCTTCTACCTGGTGGTGGAGCCGCTCACCGAGGAGATACTGGAGGCGGTGCGGCGGGGCGAGGCCTCGATGAGCGGCCCCGAGCTCGAGCGCCGGGAGGCGCTCATGGAGGCCGGGATGGACAAGGAGATCGCGGAGAACGTCGTCGAGATGTTCGGGCTGAACATCGTCGTCGACGACACGCGGGGCATCCAGCACCTGAACGAGACGATGGAGCTCGTCGTCGAGGGGTTCGAGGAGGCGCTCGACGAGGGGCCGCTGGCGGCCGAGCCGGTCCAGGGCGCGCTCGTCCGGCTGGTCGACGCCCGGCTCCACGAGGACGCCATCCACCGGGGGCCGGCCCAGGTCATCCCCGCCGTCCGGAACGCGCTCCACAACGCGCTCGTCGACGCCGAGGTCCGGCTGCTCGAGCCGGTCCAGGACGTCCGCATCGACGTGCCCTCGGAGTTCATGGGCCCGGCGTCGAGCGAGATCCAGGGACGCCGCGGCCGCGTCGACGACATGTACCAGGAGGGCGACCGGATGGTCATCGAGGGCGTCGCGCCGGTCGAGGAGATGATCGGCTTCTCCTCGGACATCCGCTCGGCCACCGAGGGCCGGGCCTCCTGGAACACGGAGAACGCGGGCTTCGAGGTGCTCGCCGACAACCTCCACCCGGAGATCGTCGCGGAGATCCGCGAGCGCAAGGGGATGAAGCTGCAGCTGCCCGAGGGCGTCACCTACATCTAGCCGGCCGCGTGATAGCACGGCTGCCAGCAGGTTGAATACCCGAGCGCGCTTTATATACTACCGGTGAACGAGAATGCGATACACACCCTTCGAATCCGTAGAGCGGATGGTCGACCAGATGCGACGCGACGTGCTGGAGCTGCGCGAGAGCCTCGCCGAGGGCTGGCCGGCGCTCGAGGGCCCGGCCTTCGGCACCGCCGTCGACCTGACCGAGCACGACGACGAGTTCGTCGTGACCGTCGACATGCCGGGCTTCGAGCGCGAGGATATCGACCTGCGCTTCCACGACGGCGTGTGCTACCTGGCCGCCGAGCACGAGGACGTCGACGAGACCAGCGCCCGGCGCCGCTCGATCCGCGAGCAGGTGTCCGTCCCGCGGGCCGTCGAGGTCGACGAGATCACGGCGACCTACCGCAACGGCGTGCTCGAGGTCCACCTCCCCATCGTCGAGGGGGCCGCCGAGCGCGGGCACCGCATCGACGTCGACTGAGCGCGTCGCCGACCGGTCTGACCGCCGGGCGCGTCCCGGCCGGACGGCATCCAGTTCTTCGTGACCCGCCCGCGAGAGCGGCCGGTCCGGCCGGGACTGTGGCCTCCCGGGCAGGACCGCCCGGCGAAGAGAAAGGTATTTGCCGACGGCCGCGGGAAGCTGGCTACATGTCGCGTCCCGTCGCGCCGCGTCGGCCCCGCCCGACGAGCGACGGGACCGCCGGCGGCCGCATCGGGACAATCGGGGCCTCCCGCTAGCCCCACTCACACACCGCCTCTCCTCACGACCCGCACCGATGCCGAAGCCCCGGCCCCGCCGCGCGGGGCCGCCCGACGCCCGTCACGACAGCCCGGCCCGCCACCCGACGACGACACCCACCCCGGACACCATGCCCGACCGACCAGCCCCCCCGACCGACGGACAGACCCGCCGACCAGCCGACCGCCCGGAACGGCTCCGGGCGACGGCCCGCCGAGCCCGCCAGCGGGCCGGCCGGCCGACGACGCGGAGGCCGGCCCGATGAGCGAGGACGCCGCCGACGTCCGGGCGTACACCGTCCGGCTCGAGCTCGTCGACGAGCCCGGGGAGCTGCTCCGGGCGCTGCGCCCCATCGCCGAGAACGGCGGGAACCTGCTGTCGATCTTCCACGAGCGCGGCAACCTCACCCCGCGGGGGCACATCCCCGTCGAGGTCGACCTCGAGTGCCCCCCGGCCCGATTCTCGACCATCGTCGACGCGCTCCGCGAGGGGGGCGTGAACGTCATCCAGGCCGGCGCCGACCGGTACAGCGAGGAGCTCGTCGTGCTGCTGGTCGGCGACCTCATCGACACCGACCTCTCGGATACGCTCACCCGCGTGGAGCGGTGCTCGTCGGCGACCGTCGTCGACGTCGCGCTCTCGGCGCCGACCGGCGTCGACGGCGACTCGAGCGCGCTGCTCCGGCTGGCGACGGCGCCCGACGGCGTCGGCGAGGCGGTCGGGACGGTCCGGTCGGTCGCCGGCGGCAAGGGACTCCGCGTGCTCGAGCCGGTGGAGGTGGAGGCGGAATGAGGCTCGCGGTCGTCGGCGCCGGCGCGGTGGGCCGCGCCGTCGTCGAGCTGGCCGGCGAGTACGGCCACGAGGTGGTCGCCGTCTCGGACTCGTCTTCGGCGGCGGTCGACGACGCCGGGCTCGACGTCGCGGCGGTGCTCGACCGGAAGGCCGCCGGCGGGACCGTCGGCGGGGCCGACCCGGCCGACGCGCTCGCCGCCGACTACGACGCGCTGGTCGAGGCCTCGCCGACGACGCTCGGCGACGCCGAGCCGGGCTTCTCGCACGTCGCGCGGGCACTCGAGCGCGACCGGCACGCCGTGCTGGCGAACAAGGGGCCGGTCGCCGAGCGCTACGACGACCTGCGGGCGCTCGAGGCCGCGAGCGCCGGGACGGTGCGGTTCGAGGCGACCGTCGCGGGCGCCATCCCGGCCGTCTCGGTCATCGAGGACCACGGCCCGGCGCACGTGACCGCGGTCCGGGGCGTGCTCAACGGGACGGCGAACTTCATCCTCACGCGGATGGCCGCGGAGGGGCTGGACTACGACCACGTGCTCGCGGAGGCCCAGGACCTGGGGGTGGCCGAGGCCGACCCGTCGTTCGACGTCGAGGGCACCGACGCGGCGCT
>CAZVOR010000214.1:0-3025 GCA_964628745.1 uncultured Halobacteriales archaeon | reverse complement strand
GCATCTCGGAGGCCGCGTTCCGGGTGAACGTCACCAGCATGACGTCGTCGGGCTCGACGTCGGGCTGGTCGACGATGTTCGCGTACCGCCGGGTCAGCGCGAACGTCTTGCCCGTGCCCGCGCCGGCGTCGACGAGGTAGAGCCCCTCGGTGCCCTCGACGAGCGCGCGCTGGCCGGCGTTCGGCTCAGGCATCGCCCTCGAAGAGCATGTCGCGGTGGTCGACGCGTCGGTAGTTCGGCTCGCCGCCGAGCCCCGCGACCGGGAAGCGCTCCTCGCCGGCGCGGTAGCGGTTCAGTTCGTCGAGTCGTTCGGCGACGAACTCCTCGAACGCGTCGAGGTCGTCGGCGAAGAAGTTCGAATCGCGGACGTTCCGGAGGTAGGCGAGCGCCTGCCCGCAGCCGTTCCGGACGTACTCGTACTCGCCGACGATCCGGCTCGCGCGACGGTGGAGTGCCTCCCCGAGCGGCGAGTCCAGGAGCTCGGCCTTCGTTCGCCCGTCGGGGAACGGATGCTCGCGGAGCGCGTCGACGAACTCCCCGTGGTCGACCGGCTCGAAGGTCTTCCGGCAGTCGCCCGAGCCGTGCTCGCAGAGCTCGTCGAAGACCGCCGCTCGAGTGACGTACTCCTCGAACGCCACGGGGCGGTAGGTAACCGTCGTCAGGCAGTCGTCCAGCGACGCCTCGCCGGCGACGACGTCGTCGAGCGTCTCGAGGAAGTGAAAGAACGTGAACTGCAGCCGCTCGTCGGGATGCCGGGAGCGCAGCCACGCGAGGTACGAGAGCGCCTGGAAGTTCGGGGTGTCGTGCGGCGGGTCGAGCGCCGACCGCCCGACGACCTGTGCGGCCGAGTACCGCCGACCGCTCTTGTAGTCGACCAGCTCCGTCGGCGAGCGGACGAGGTCGATCTTCCCCTTCAGCCCGAGGTCGGCGTCGTCGAACCACCACTCGGTGTGGGGGGCGTCGACGTCGAGGCCGAGGTGGTCGGCGACGGCGTTGGTCCACCAGCCGCGGCCCCCGGCGAGAAAGCCCGCCCCCGCGGGCGGGTTCGAATCGAGGAACTCGACGATGGTCTCGAGGCCGACGCGGTAGCGCGTCCGGTTCGTCGCCTCGTCCACGTCCCGGTCGAACGGCCGCGTGGTCTCGAGCATGAACTCGACCACCGCGTCGAGCGCGTCGTCGTCGAACCGCCCGGGGTGCGCGACGTAGCACTCGGCGAAGTCGTGAAAGAGGTTCCCGACGGCGAAGTAGTCCCGGTCGGGCCCGTCGACGAGCCGGCCGAACAGGTAGTCCCGCGGGCAGTTGACGAGCGCGTTGAGCCCCGACTGGCTGACCGTCTCGACGGGCTCGGGCTCGACGTCGAGCGGCTCCCGGTCGAACCCGTCGCCGTTGGGCCGGACCGTCCGGGCGTGCCGGACCGACTCGAGGTCCGAGAACCGCTCGTACGGCTCGTCGAGCAGCTCCTCGAAGTAGGGGCACGGCGTGACGGCCCGGCCGCCGGCCTCGTCGAGCACGAAGTAGTACTGCTCGACGCCGTTCTGCAGCAGCCGCTGGAACCCGTGGAGGTGGCGGGCGTACTCGGCGTCGCGGTCGACCCACGGCCGTCGGGGCGAGGCGTGCGTCCAGCCCTCGTCGAGCCCGAGGTAGAACACCGCCGGCCGGTCGACGGTGGCCGCGGCCGTCGCGTCGGCGAGCAGGACGCCACCGTCCTCGCGGTCGACGGGCACCTCGAACGTTTGGACGTAGAACTGGAGCCGGTCGACGGCGTCCCCGGTGACCGGCTCGCCGAGCAGGCCGAGCGCGTCGAGCTCCTCGCGGAACGCGTCGATCGCGACGCCGGCCGCCCGCTCGTAGGCCTCGAGGGCGGTCTCGAACGTGTGGTCGGTGATGCCGTCGGCGAAGTCGGTCAGCCAGTCGACAGCGGGGAGGTCGACCGCGTGCAGTCGCTTGTCGTCGTGCTCGACGTCGACGGCCGCGCCGAGGCGCTCGAGGACCGGCCGGACGTCCGCGATGCGGACGTCGCTGCCCGCGTGCGCCGTCCGGAGCAGCCGGAGGAACGCGCGGTGGTCCGGCTGGTCGGCGAAGCCCGGCCCGCCGTGGAAGGGCACGTCCGCGGCCTCGAGCGCCGACTCGACGAGCGGCGAGTACCGGCTGCTCCGGTCGAGGACGACGGCGACCCGGTCGGCGTTCTCCGCGGTGACGCTGTCGAGGACGGCGTCGACGATGGCGGCCGGCGAGTCGAAGATCCGGAACGGCGGGCGGTCGAAGGGCTCGCCGACGAACGGGTCGATCTCGTCGTACTCGTCGGGCAGGACGGAGCGCTCGAGCGGGCTGAACTCCTCGAGGCCCACCACGGCGACGTCCTCGTCGCCGGGAACCTCGTACCCGGCGAGCCGGCTCGATGTGGTGGTGAGCTCCCGCAGACACTCGAGGACCGCCTCGGTCGCGGGCGTCGCGAACGCCTCGTACTCGAGGACCGCCCCGGCCTCGCCGCGGTGCTCCCAGCACTGCAGGACGTTCCCGATGGCGAACGCGACGTCCTTCCACGGGAGGTCGGTCCGCTCGACGACCTCGAGGAACGC
The DNA here is from genome assembly GCA_964628745.1 of uncultured Halobacteriales archaeon. Taxonomy (GTDB): domain Archaea; phylum Halobacteriota; class Halobacteria; order Halobacteriales; family Hikarchaeaceae; genus CAZVOR01. The sequence goes on along the minus strand of CAZVOR010000214.1, from coordinate 446 downwards.
GACGGCGTCCTCGGCGGTCTCGCGGCCGCCGGCCGCCAGCCGGCGGGGCGTGACGGCGAACGGGCCGAAGCGGGGCCGCTCGAGGCGGCGGTTCAGCGCGCCCGCGAGCGGCGGGTCGGGGACGAGGACGAGGTCGTGGTCGCGGCACTCGGCGTAGAGCTCGTCGGCGGACCGGGCGCGGGGGATGGCCACGGGGCCGGGCACTCGGCGCGACGGTATAAGCTGGTGGGTAAGTGGAAATCACCCGGCGGGTGGCGAACACGAACCTGGAGAGTCGAATGCAGTCAAGAACCGAACTGCTGGGATGAGCTTGCTTCCATCCGGGCCGTCGGGGCCTGGAGCCCTCATCTGTGAGCGCAGGGCGAACAGGCACTCGCCCCTCCGGAAAGGTTATGATTTCCGAGAGGATTGCACGCGGCCATGGGCGTCGAGGCCGCCGACGAGCC
>CAZVOR010000213.1:0-3082 GCA_964628745.1 uncultured Halobacteriales archaeon | reverse complement strand
GCATCGAGCCGGCGAAGTCCGTCGCCGACGCCGAGGCGCTGATGGAGGCCGAGGCTTACTCGCAGCTGCCCGTCATCCAGGACGGCGTCCCCATCGGCTCCATCAGCCACTCCGACATCATCGACGCCGGCGACGACGTCGGCGAGGCGTCCGTCCGCGAGGTGATGAGCGAGTCGTTCCCGCCGGTCGGCCCGGCGACGCCGCTGACCCAGGTCCGCAGCTTCCTCGCCCACTCGAAGGCCGTGATCGTCATGGACGCCGGCGAGGCCGTCGGCATCATCACCGAGGCCGACGTGGCAGCGTACCTCTCCTGACCGGCGATCTGAAAGCGGCCCCGGGCGCGTCCGCGACCAGCGGGAGCCCGGCACCCGCGACGGCCGCGATGGCCACCGCGAGGACGACTGCCCGGGTCAGGGTGTCGACGTCGGCCATGGCCCGCGGGAGCCTCGCTCGCTATCAGACGGCCGCGACGGGCATAGGCGTTCGGCCGGACGCCGTCGGGGTCCGTGTCGCGCCGGAACGCGCGACTACAGCTCCAGCCCCCGGATGGCCACGCCTGCTCCCTCCGTCACCCGCCCGATGACCCGGCCGTCGGTCGCCGAGGCGAGCGCCTCGGCCGGCGCCGGCGGCAGCGCGGCGACGAAGCCTGTACCCATGTTGAACGTCCGGTGCATCTCGGCGGCCGCGACGTCGCCCTCGCGCCGGATGAACTCGAAGACCGGCTGGGCGTCGAACGGGTCCTCGACGACGTACCGGTGGGGGCCGAGCCGCTCGAGGTTCGTCCAGCCGCCGCCGGTGACGTGCGCCGCCCCGCGGACGCCGTGGGCGCGCATCGGCCCGAGCAGGTCGACGTAGATGGCCGTCGGCTCGAGCAGCGCCCGGCCGACGGTCACCGCGGGGTCGGTGGGCAGCGGGTCGTCGTAGCCGTGCCCGCGCGTCGCGGCCGCGCGGGCGAGCGTCAACCCGTTGGAGTGGATGCCGCTCGACGGCCAGCCCACCAGCGCGTCCCCCGGCTCGGCGCGGCCGTCGAAGGTCGCGTCCTTCGGCGCCAGGCCCGCGCACGTCCCCGCCAGGTCGAGGCCGGTCACCACCTCGGGCATCACCGCCGTCTCGCCGCCGACGAGGGCGACGCCGGCCGCCTCGGCGCCCGCTCGCAGCCCCTCGCCGAGCTGGGCCGCGACGGCGTCGTCGGGCGCCTCGACGGCGAGGTAGTCGACGAACGCCACGGGCTCGACGCCGGCCGCGACGAGGTCGTTGACGTTCATCGCGACGCAGTCGACGCCGACGGTCGAGTAGTCGCCGACCGCCTCGGCGACGAGCAGCTTCGTGCCGACGCCGTCCGTCGCGAGCGCGAGGTAGCGGTCCCCGATGTCGAGCAGCCCGGCGTACGCGTCCGCCTCGAGGTCGCCGGCGGCGTCGACCAGCGCCGCCGTCGCGGCCTCGCTGGCGTCGACGTCGACGCCCGCGTCCGCGTACGTCAGCGACGCCTCGTCGTCGCCCCCGACGGGGCCCTCCTCGCCGGACATGACCCGACCGGCGACGGGCGCGGGCAAAAGGGCACCGGTCGCGGGGGCCAGCCCGACGACGGCGAGCCACCGTCCGAGCGCGAACGCGCCCACCGCCAGCCCGCCGCCGATCGCCAGGCAGAGCAGGTTCGCCACCGGGTTGGCCGCCCGGGTGGCGGCGACGGCGAACCGCCGGTCCGAAAGCGGCGCGAACGGCCGGACGCCGGCGGGCGTCAGCGCGTCGGCGGCGACGTGCGAGCCGACCGACAGCCCCGCGACCGCGGCGCCGAACGCGGCGAGTCCGATGGTCGCCGCGGGCCCGTCCGGCGCGCCGGCCGACCAGCCGAACGCCCCGCCGGCGGCCGCGGCGACCAGCACGAACCAGACGGTGTGCGTGGGGCCGCGGTGCCGGACCAGCGGGAGCCGGCGGTCGACGTCGGGCGCCATCGCGAGCGCCGCCGCGACGGCCGCCCCGACCAGCGCGAGGTCGTCGAGGCCGAGCGCCGCGGCGACGAGCGCCACCGGCGCGTAGGCGGCGAGCGCGGCGCCGACGTGACCCTCGCGGTGCACGCCCGGCGCTGGCGCGCCATCGCTGATGAAGGTTCGGCCCTCGGCGTCCGTCGTCCGGACGTCGAGGCCAGTCGTCCGGCCGCCGCCGGCGGTCGTCCCGGTCTGCACCGCCGGTCGTCCGGGCGTCGTCGCGGTCGACTCCCCCCCCCCTGGCGAGGGTCAGCCGAGGAAGACGTAGAGCGCCAGCGCGGCGCTCGGCAGGAAGGTCGCCGTGAAGACCGCCGGGCTCCAGTCGAGCACCGTCCGGCCGTCCAGCGGCCCGACCGGCAGCAGGTTGAACGCCGCGAGCAGCACGTTGATGGCCACGCCGAGCCGGCCGATCTCCCCGAGGAAGCCCGGAAGGAGCACCAGCGGGCCGAACAGCGCCGCGAGCGCGAGGTTGGTGACCGGCCCCGCCAGCGCGATGAGCCCGTTCTCGCGCTCGGTGAGGTAGCCGGCGTGGTGGACCGCGCCGGGCGCCGCGAACAGGAAGCCGGCGAGCCCGGAGGCCACCGCCAGGCCGAGCATGCCGTAGTCCGCGCGGAACTGCGCGACCTGCCCGAACCGGACCGCGACGACCTTGTGCGCCAGCTCGTGCAGCAGGAAGCCGACGCCGACGGTCGCCAGGCTGCGGACGAACGGGCCGAGGAACGCCGCGAGGGTCGCGGCGTCCGGCGCTGCGGCGAGCCGGAACGCCTCGGCCCGCGAGAGGAACAGCGTGAACGCCAGCCCCAGCGCCAGCCACGCGACGAGGAGGTCGCGCCGCTCCCGGCGGGAAAAGCGCAGCCTCACCGCACGGCCTCCAGCAGGAGGGCGACGCTGTTCTCCGCGCCCCGGACCATCAGGTCGGCGATGGCGTCGACGCCGCCGATCTCCGGGGCGAGCCACGGGATGACGACCACCGGGAACAGCAGGCTCGCCACGAAGCTGCCGACGTTCGTCATGGCCACGATGGCGATGAGCCGGAACAGCGGGACCGCGTGCATCCGGCGCAGCAGCACGCGAATCGGGCTCTCCTCGTCGTCGAG
>CAZVOR010000212.1:0-3090 GCA_964628745.1 uncultured Halobacteriales archaeon | reverse complement strand
CCTGCCGGCCCGTCCCTCCACGCCGCTCCGTCGAGTTGGGCGACCGCGTAGCCGTCGCCGGGCATCTCAGGTCGGGTCCCCCCGTCGCGGTCCCGTCCCGGACCGTTCCGGTCTCGACCCGGAGCGTCCCAGCCCCGCCCCGGAGATGCAGGTGCAGGAGAGGCCGGCCGACTCGAGGTCGTCGACGAGGACGTTCATGCCGACGGCGTCGCTCGCGATGTGGCCCGTGACGACGAGGTTCTTCCCCGAGCCGTCGAACTCCTCGCGTAGCTCGGCCGTGTCGCTGGCGGCGACGTGGATGTAGACCACGGTGTCGACGCCGTGCTCGAAGTACGCGCGGGCGACGGCCGCGCCGCCGTTGGTGCCCGCGCCGTGGTGGACGGCGACCTCGCCCAGCCGGTCGTCGGGCTCGCCGACGCGGACCTCGACGTCGGTGGGGGCGTCCCGGAGCGCGGGGCACTCGTCCTCGAGCGCCGCGGCGAACGCCCCCACCGTGACGTCGTCGGGCAGGCTATCGGCGACCGCGACGAACGCCCGCCGGCCGAGCTCGTCCGGGGCGAGGTGGACGTTCGCGAACGGCTGGTCGAGCAGCGCCGCGACGCTCGGGGCGTGGCGGAAGTTGGCCGCGTGGGCCCCGTGGGCGACGCGGCTGCGGAGCGACTCGACGGCGGCCTCGGCGGCGCCGGCCGGCACGCCGTGCTCGACCATGAGCTCGACCTGGCGGTCGAGGACGGCGGGCAGGCCGAGCCGGGCCCCGTCGCCGGCCGGGTGGTGCGCGAGCGCGAGGTCGTAGCCCTCGCGGCGGGCGAGCTGCAGCTCCGCGCTCCCGAGGTCGATGCCGACCAGCGCGGTCTCGAGGTCCTCGCCGGGCACGTAGACGGTGCTGTCGGCCGGGACCGCGTCCCACCCGACGAGGGCGAGGCTCCGGTCCATGACCGTCCGGGTCGAAAGGCCCATGTCCGGGGGGTGGGCGGGCCGCCACCTCAACGCCCCGGTGGCGGCAAGGCGTCGCGGGGGGACGAGGGCCAGCGGCCGCACGGCGGCTTTTTGTCGGCGGAGCGTCAACGGTGTCCCATGGCCGACGACAACGCCGACCGCGACGACCTCGAGGACCGGCTCGACCGCCTGGAGGAGACGCTCGAGGCGCTCCGCGACGAACTCCGCGACGAGCGACGGGACGACGCGGGCTCGAGGATGCCCGGCCGCGCCGCCGAGCGCGCGCTCCGGCTGACCGAGCGGGTCGCCGTCCCCGCGGCCGTGGCCGCGCTCGAGGCCAACGTGCGCGTGCTCACGTTCGTCCAGGAGCGGCTGCGGGAGCTCGAGGGTCGCGAGCCGCGGACCCGCGGGGCCGCCGGGACGACGCCCAGCCGCGTCAGCGAGGGGGTGCTCGAGCGGCTCGACGAGGCGCTGTTCCGGCTCGAGGACGCCATGGCGGACGCGGACCTCCCCCAGAACACCGAGGCCCGCCGGCTGCTCGAGCGCGCCCGCGACCTCAACGAGGAGGTCCGCGGGCGGATGCGGACGCGGCCGTCGGGGACGGCTCCGACCGTCATCGAGATCGACGTCGAGGAGGAGCTCGAGGAGATCCGCGACGACGTCGAGGCCGAGTCGACCGACGGGTCCGACGGCGGGGAGGCGGCCGACGAGGACGGGGCGGAGGGAAGCGACGGCACCGGCGACGAGGACGAGCCGTAGCCCGCGCGGTCGACGGCCCGCCACGGGGCCGCCGGGTCGTACCGGCGACCGCCGTCCGTGATGCGGACCGACAGGTCGATTTTCCCTCCAGGGGTACGGCGAACATGGTCGAACGGAACCTCGCGTTCAGCATCCTCCAGCTGGTGGCCCTCTCGCTGCCCGCGTTCGCCATCCTCCTGCAGATGGTGGTCGAAAGCGACTTCCCGTACACGAACCAGGCGGTCCCCGTGACGAACGCCAGCTTCGGGCTGTTCCTCCTCGCGGGGCTGATCGTCCTCGGCGAGTTCATCGTCACCACGGCGTCGGTCCTCGCTCAGATCGCGCTGGGCGTCCTGCTGCTGGGCATGGCGGGGATGCTCGTCGGTGCCGGCCTCATCGGCGTCCAGACCAGCCACGCCCAGCAGGCGGCCGACGGTGACGAGGGGGCGCGGTGACGACGGGGCTCGACGGCACCGGAACGCCCGGAGGGCCCGGGCCATATCGAGTTGGTGGACGGCGCGGATTGTGAACGGCTATACGTGAGCGGGCGCCTAAGGGCCGGCATGAGCGAGGAATCGACCGCGGACGCGGGGTGGTTCGCGGGCGTGAATCGCGACGACGAGGCGGCGGCCAGCGAAGCCATCACCGAGGGCTCCGCCGCGGCTCCGGCGGACTGGCCGGCGCTCGCCGTGGAATCGGGCTATGCGACCGACGAGGCCGACTACTACGAGGCGCTCAACGCGGCCGCTATCGGCGCCGCCCGCGAGGCGGCGGGGGAGCGCGAGCGCGCCCCCGACCGGCAGCTCGTCCACGGCGTCCGGGCGATGGACGACTGCGGCCGGACGGCCAACGAGCTCGCCGAGCGCCTCGCCGAGTGGGCCGGCGCCCTGTTCGGCGAGGCCGGGACCGGCGTGGCGTTCGCCCGCGAGGTCGCCGCCCGCCAGCCGGGGACGCCGCTCGAGGCGCGGGTCGTTTCGCTCGCCGACCGCGTCGCCGGCCTGGCCGACGAGCGCGACGCGCTCCGGGCGTTCGTCGAGCGCGAGGCGCCCGCCGTCGCGCCGAACCTCGCGGCGATGGCCGGGCCCGTCCTCGCGGCCCGGCTGATCGCGCTGGCGGGCGGCCTGGAGACGCTGGCGAAGAAGCCGAGCGGCACGCTGCAGGTCCTCGGCGCCGAGGAGGCGCTGTTCGCGCACCTGCGCGGCCGGGCCCCCTCGCCGAAGCACGGCGTCATCTACACCCACGAGTACGTCCGGGGGACCCCCCGGGAGCACCGCGGCTCCGCGGCCCGCGCGCTCGCGGGCAAGCTGACGCTGGCCGCGCGGGTGGACCACTACTCCGGCGAGCGCCGGCCGGAGCTCGACGCGGCGCTCGACGAGCGCATCGAGCGCATCCGCGCCCGGGGGGACGCGTGAGCCT
>CAZVOR010000211.1:0-3096 GCA_964628745.1 uncultured Halobacteriales archaeon | reverse complement strand
TCGTGGACGAACAGCTCGACGTCCTGCTCGTCGGCCTGCCGGGCGGCGTCGTCGAGCACGTCGACGTTGAACCCCATGACGGCGCGGTGGACCGGCTCGTCCGCCGTGCTCGCCACCGCGACGTCCCGCGGCGCCACGTCGCCGACCTCGGCGCGCATGACGGGCACCTCGACGTCCTCGAGGGCGCTCGCCAGCGCCTCCAGGCTACCGAGCGTGTCGGCCTTCACCACGACCCCGTCTTCCTGCGTGTGGACGTCGACCGCTTCGAGCTCCGCCCGGACCGCCGCGACGACCTCCTCGACGGGCTCGTCGCGGACGACCCGGACGGGCGCGCCGGCCATCGCCGAATCGAGGTCCGGGGCGCTGATCTTCACGCCGGACGCGGCGGCGACCTCGTCGACGCGCTCGAACTGGCGCTCGACGCGGATCTCGGCCAGCGACCGGGGCAGCAACAGCGCCCGGACGTCCGTGACGATGGGGTCCGCCGTCCCCCCGACGACGATGGTGTCGCCGGCCCGGACCGTCCCGTCGTAGAGCACCACGTCGACGGTCGTCCCGAGCCCGCGCTCCTCCTTGACCTCGAGGACGGTGCCGCGCCCCGGGCCGGCGGTGTCGATCGCCATGTCCTCGCGCATGTAGCGCTGGGACAGCCCCATCAACACGGCCAGCAGGTCGGGGACCCCCTCGCCCGTCTCCGCGGAGACGGGGACGACGCCGATGTTCCGCTGGAAGTTACTCACCCGCCAGTAGAAGTCCGAGGAAAAGCCCGCGTCCGACAGGCTGCCGACGAGATCGTACAGCCGCTCGTCGAGGTCGCCTCTGACCCGCTCGGGCTGGGTCTCGTAGCTCGCCTGGATCGGCGACCCCTCCCTCGGGTTCCAGCCCGGGACGGCGTCGACCTTGTTCGCCGCCACGACGAACGGCGTCTCCGTCCGCCGGAGGATGTCGATGGCCTCGTGGGTCTGTGGCTGGAAGCCGTCGGTGACGTCGACGACGAGCACGGCGATGTCCGCCAGCGCCCCGCCGCGGGCCCGCAGCGTGGTGAAGGAGTGGTGTCCGGGGGTGTCGATGAACAGCAGTCCGGGCAGGTCGAAGTCGTCGGGGTCGACCAGGCTCCCGGCGATCTCGGAGACGACGTCGAGCGGGACGGCGGTCGCACCGATGTGCTGCGTGATGGCCCCGGCCTCGCCCTCCGTGACCGCCGAGCCGCGGATGCGGTCGAGCAGCGTCGTCTTCCCGTGGTCGACGTGTCCGAGCACCGCGACGATGGGGGTCCGGAGGCTCCGGGTCTCGTCGTCCGCGCCGGCGTCCGGTTCCGTATCTGCCATGGTTCTCCCCGGAGAATCCCGTTTGGGACAACCCGGCCGCGACAGTTAAGACCATCGTAAGGCGGGCGGCCCTCCCGGCCGGTCGCACCGTCGCCTCCCCCGGCGGCGCCCCGTCAGACGTCCCCGCGGGCTTTATGCTGGTCCGCCGAATACCCCCCGTCCATGCCCGAGATACTCGCGGAGAACCTCTCCGGGAAGGCCGTGATGGGCTCGGACGGCACCGAGCTCGGGATGCTGTACAACATCACGATGGACATCAAGACGGGCTCGCTGTCCGATCTCATCGTCGAACCGGACCAGGAGACCGCGTTCGACGCCGACTTCGACGTCGACGAGGACGGCCGCTTCCACGTCCCGGTCCGCCAGGTGCAGGCCGTCAAGGACTACATCGTCGTCGAGCGGTAGGCGGATGTACGTGCTGGACGCGTCGGCGTTCATCCACGAGTACCACACGACCGAGCCCACGGCCTCCGTCCCGGCGGTCCGCGAGGAGCTCGAGGACGAGTCCGCCTACCGGTACGACGCGAAGGTGGGCGCGGGCATGCACGTCCAGCTGCCCGACCCCGGGAGCGTCGAGCGGGTGCGGCGGGCCGCCGAATCGTCCGGCGACCTCGGCGCGCTGTCGACCACGGACGTCCACCTGCTCGCCGCGACGCTCGAGCTCGGGGGGGTCCTCGTCACCGACGACTACGCCGTCCAGAACGTCGCCGAGAAGCTCGACCTGCGGGTCGAGGTCATCGCCCGCGACGGCATCGAGGAGGCCCGCGACTGGCGATTCATGTGCCAGGGCTGCGGACGCGAGTTCGACGAGCGCGTCGACCGGTGTCCGGTCTGCGGCTCCGAGCTGGCGCGGAAGAACCCGTCGTAGCGCCGCGGCCTGCTCCGTCACGCGGCCAGCTGGACGTACGCCGCGTAGAACCCGACGGCGTTGAACAGCCCGTGGATCAGCGCCGGGACGAGCACGTTCCGCGTGCGGTCGAACGCGACGCCGAGCACGATGGAGAGCACGAAGATGACCGTCAGCGTGTTGAGCACGGCCAGCGCCGAGGTCCCGGCCGAGACGTACGCCGGGACGTGGGCCCCGGCGAAGATGACGCTGGTGATGACGATGGCCGCCGCCGGCGTGAACGGCCCGTACAGCGACTTCTGGACGACGTTCCGGTAGAGCAGCTCCTCGCCTGGGCCGACGAGCAGGACCGAAAGCGGGATCAGCACCAGGAGCACGCCGGGGTACTGCTGACCGATCTCGATGAGGCCGTGCCGGGCCGACGCCAGCCCGAGCAGTTCGTACAGCGCGCCGATGCCGAGGTTCACGCCCAGCAGCAGCGGGACGCCGACGACGACGTAGGCGGCGTCCCGGCGGGTCGGCCGGCGGAGGTCGACGAAGTCGAACCCCCGGTCCGTCGCGCGGAGGTAGAGCCAGGCGACGGTGCCGGTGCCGAGGCCGAGCGCCAGGGTCGAGAGCACGACGCCGGTCGGGGTGTCGATGTCGCCGACCGCGGTGCGGAAGACCCCGCCGACGACGAGGGTCCAGACGACGATGGCCAGCAGTCCCCCGAACCCGAGCCCCGCCGCCACGACCCCCCGGGCGGTCTGCTCGGCCAGCCGGACGCGGTCGAGCCCCTGCCAGTCGGCGTAGGCCAGCGCGACGACGCCGACGCCCGCGACCGCGGCCAGCGCGGGACCGGCGGCGATGGCGGCCGTGCCGCCGCCGACCGCCGGGCCGACCACGGCCAGGACGGCCGTCGCGGCCGTCGCCACCCCCGCC
>CAZVOR010000210.1:0-3162 GCA_964628745.1 uncultured Halobacteriales archaeon | reverse complement strand
GTCACGGGGACCTACTACGTCCAGGCGGCGGCCGCCGCCCCGGCGTTCCCGCTCTCGCCACCGCCGGGGACCCTCCCCGCGACGGCCGTCGTCGCGAGCCTCCCGATGGCCGCGCTCATCACGGACATCCTCGTGATCAACAACGTCCGCGACCTCGAGACGGACCGGGCCGCCGGCAAGCGGACGCTGGCCGTGAAGCTCGGCTACGCCGGCTCGCGGGTCGAGTTCGTCGCGCTGCTCGCGCTCGCCTACGCCGTGCCCCCCTGGTTCTGGCTGATGGAGAGCGCCCACGTCGCCGTGCTCCTCCCGCTCGTCACGCTCCCGTACGCGTGGCGGCTGGCCCGGACGGTGCTGACCCGGACCGACGGCGCGGCGCTGAACCCCGCGCTCGAGCGGGCCGGCCGGCTCGTCGCGATGTACGCCGTGCTCTTCGCCGCCGGGCTCGCCGCATGACCCGGCTCGTGCCCTTCTCGCTGCCGCTCGCCCGGCCGCTCGAGACCGCGGCCGGCGCCGTCGACCGCCGCGAGGGCTTCCTCGTCCGCGTCGGCGACGACCCCGCCGGCGTGGGCGAGGCGACGCCGCTTCCCGGGTGGACCGAGACGCTCGAGGACTGCCGGTCCGCGCTCGAGTCGGCCGTCGACGGCGCGGCCATCCCCGACCCGGCCGACCTGCCGGCGTCGACGCCGGCGGCCCGCCACGGGCTCGAGCTCGCGCTGCTCGACCGCGAGGCCCGGGCGGCGGGTCGCCCGCTCTACCGCCACCTCGGCGCCGGTCGCCGGGTCGGCAGCGTCGCCGTCAACGCCACGGTCGGCGACGACGGCGCCGAGGCCACCGTCGAAGCCTCCCGGGCCGCGGTCGACGAGGGGTTCGCCGCGATTAAGCTGAAGGTGGGCGTCCGAGACCTCGACGAGGACGTCGAGCGGGTCGCGAGGGTCCGCGAGGCCGTCGGCGACGGCGTGGAACTCCGCGTGGACGCCAACGGGGCGTGGACCCTCGAGGGGGCCGAGCGGGCCGTCGAGCGGCTGTCCGGCCTCGGCGTCTCGACGGTCGAACAGCCGCTCGCTCCCCCGGACCTCGACGGGCACGCGTCGCTGCGGGACCGCGGCGTCGACGTCGCGCTCGACGAGTCGCTGTGCGAGCACGGGGTGGCCGCGGCGCTCGACGCCGGCGCGGCGGACGTGCTCGTCATGAAGCCGATGGCGCTCGGCGGCGTCGAGCCGGCGCTCCGGGCGGCCGAGCGGGCCGCGGCGGCCGACGTCGGCGTCGAGGTGACGACGACCGTCGACGCGGTGGTCGCCCGGACCGCTGCGGTCCACCTCGCGGCCGCGGTGGACCCCGGGCGGGCCTGCGGCCTCGCCACCGCCGACCGGCTCGCCCGCGACCTCGCCGACGACCCGGCGCCCGTGGTCGACGGGGCCATCTCGGTTCCGCAGTCGGCGGGGCACGGCGTCGGCGTGGAGGCGTCGCGGTGACCCCGCCCGACGCGGACTGGCCGACGGCGGACCTCGTCGCCGTCCGCGCCGAGTCCGCGCCGGACGCGACGGCGCTGGTCGACGCCGGGTCGGGCCGGGCGTGGAGCTATCGGGAGCTCTCGACGGGTCCCGTGGCCGCGCTGGCCGCGGGGCTCCTCGCCGCGGACCTGGCGCCGGGCGACCACGTGGGCGTCGTCGCGGAGCCCGGCGTCGGGCTGGCCCAGCTCGTCCACGCCGCCGCCCGCGCGGGCGTCGTCCTCGTCCCGCTTTCCCCCGACGCGCCGGCCGGCGTGCTGGCCGAGCGCGCCGCGGTCGCCGACGTCGACCTCCTCGTCGTCGACGCGGCGACGGAGGCGACCGCCCGGGACGCGTTCGATGGACCGGTGCACTCCATCGACGAGCTGGATCGGGGACCGGCCGACGGTCCGATCGCCGGCGAGGCCGACCCGTACGCGTGGGCCCGGGACGACGTCCAGTGGCTCGTCTTCACGTCCGGGACGACGGGCGGCCCGAAGGCCGTCGCGCTGACCGCGGGCAACCTCGTCGCTAGCGCGGCCGCCTCCGCGGAGCGGCTCGGCGTCGAGCCCGACGACCGCTGGCTGGCCCCCCTGCCCATGCACCACGTCGGCGGGCTCGCACCGCTCTCGCGGTCGGCGCTGTACGGGACGACCGCCGTCGTGCAGGGGGGATTCGACGCCGAGGCGACGGCGGAGGCGATGTCGGCTCGCGACGTCACCGGCGTCTCGCTGGTCCCGACGATGCTGAACCGGCTGCTCGACGCGGGTTGGACGCCCCCGGCGTCGCTGCGGTTCGTGCTGCTCGGCGGCGCACCGGCGTCGCCCGAGCTCGTCGACCGCTGCGAGGCCGCCGGCGTACCCGTCCACCCCACGTACGGGACGACCGAGACGGCCTCCCAGGTCGCGACGGCCCGGCCGGCCGAGGCGTTCGAGCACCGGGGCACCGTCGGCCGGCCGCTGCCCGGCGTCGAGGTGGCGGTCGTCGGGGCCGAGGCCGGACCGCTGCCTCCCGGGGAGGCCGGCGAGCTCGTCGTCGACGGACCGACGGTCGCGAGGGGCTACTACGGGGACGCGGCGTCGACCGCCGCGGCGTTCACCGACCGCGGCTTCCGCACCGGCGACCGGGGCCGCCTGGACGAGGCGGGCCGGCTCTGGGTCGCCGGCCGGGCCGACGCGGCGATCGTCACCGGTGGCGAGACGGTCCAGCCGGACGACGTCGAGGCGGCGCTCCGGGCGCACCCGGCCGTCGACGCCGCCGCCGTGGTGGGCGTCGACGACGCCGAGTGGGGCGAGGTCGTCGCCGCGCTGGTGACCGGTCGAGGGCTCGACGGGAACGCCCTCCGCGAGCACTGCAGGGAGCGCCTGGAGCCCCACGCCGTCCCGAAGCTGGTCGTCCCCGTCGACGAGCTCCCCCGGACGGCGTCGGGGACCGTCGACCGGCCGGCGGTCCGCGAGCGCCTGGCGGCGGCCCGAGCGCGAGACGGCCTTTAAGCCCGTCCTGCGCCTACGCCCACGCCATGTGCACCCTCGCCATCGCCTGGCGGGGCCGCGCCGGCGCTCCCGTCGTCGGGGGGGGCAACCCCGGCGCCTGCGTGTCTACCCCCACGCTCGTCGACGAGCCGCCGGGCGAGATCGTCGACGGCGAGATCCGCTTCGACGGCCGGGACCTCACC
>CAZVOR010000209.1:0-3220 GCA_964628745.1 uncultured Halobacteriales archaeon | reverse complement strand
TACGCCGTCGAGATCCCGACGGTCCGGAAGACCCGGCAGGCGCTCGGCCGGGCGCTGCGCTCGCCCGACGAGGTCGGCGCGCGGGTGCTGCTCGACCGCCGGTACACCGCGGCGGACATGGGCAAGTACTCCGTGCGGGGGACGTTCCCCCCGGACGAGCGCGCCGAGCTCGTCGACGTCGACCCGGGGAAGCTCCGGTACGCGATGTGCAACTTCTTCGCGGACCACGGCGCCTACGGCGGCGGCGAGCCGCTGGTCGAGGGGTAGCGGCCGAGGGCTGACGGCGTCGGCCGGCGGAGCCGCCGCTAGCGGGCGCCGACCGGCGAGAAAGCACTTACCGCGCGGGCCGCTCTCGGCGGCCATGGCCCTCCACCGCCGGCAGGTCCTCCAGCGCGTCCTCGCGCTCGCGGCCGGCGGGTCGCTCGCGGGCTGTGTGTCGGGCGGTCCCGGCGGACCGCCCGACCGGGACCCGTACCCGTCGCCGCCCGCCACCCCCGAGGGCGACGTCCGGCAGCTCGCCCTGGGGACGACCCGCTTCGCGCTCGACCTGCACGGCCACCTGACCGACGACGCGCCGGGCGACAACCTGCTGTTCTCCCCGCACAGCATCGCCGTCGCGCTCGCGATGACCTACGCCGGCGCGACCGGCGAGACGCGGACCCAGATGCGAGGGACCCTCCGGTTCGCGCTCGACGACGAGGCGCTCCATCCCGCGTTCCGCGAGCTGGACGCGTCCCTGTCCGACCGAGAGACCGTCGGGAGCTACGAGCCCCCGACCGCCACCGAGTCCGCCGACGGGGAGCGCGGCGAGGTCCGCCCGTTCGAGCTGGTCGACGCGAACTCGGTCTGGGGGCAGGACGGCTTCCCGTTCCGCGGAGCGTACCTCGACCTGCTCGAGACGTACTACGGCACCGGACTCCGGGCGGTCGACTTCGAGTCGGCCCCCGAGGAGGCCCGGGCCGCCATCAACGACTGGGTGGCTGAGACGACACGGGAGAAGATACCGACGCTCCTCCCGCCGGACGCGCTCTCGACGCTGACGCGGCTCGTGCTCGTCAACGCCGTCTACTTCCGGGCCCGGTGGCAGCACCGGTTCGACAGCACGTCGGCGGACCTCGCGTTCACCGCGCTCGACGGCACGACGGCCGAGGTGCCGAAGATGTGGAAGGCCGAGACGTACCCCTACGCCGAGATCGACGGGCACCAGCTCGTCGAGCTCCCGTACGTCGCGCGGGACCTCGGCATGGTGCTCGTGGTCCCGGCCGAGGGCACGTTCGAGTCGTTCGAGTCCGGCCTGACCGCCGACCGGCTCCGCGGCCTGCTCGGCGCGATGGAGGAACGCCCGGGGACCGTGACGATGCCGAAGTTCACCTTCCGGTCGGGGTTCCAGCTCAAGCGGGCGCTGTCGGCGCTCGGGATGCCCGCGCCGTTCGACCGGGCGGAGGCGGACTTCAGCGGGATGACCGACGGCCCGCTCGGAGAGCGGCTGTTCGTCGACGACGTCTACCACGAGGCGTTCGTCGGCGTCGACGAGCGAGGCACCGAGGCGGCCGCCGCGACGGGCGTCGTGGTCAGGCTCGTGAGCAAGGAGATCACGCAGACCCCACCGTTCGAGCTGACCGTCGACCGGCCGTTCCTCTTCCTCATCCGCGACGCCCGGACCGGCGCCATCCTGTTCCTCGGCCGCGTGGTCGACGCCGGTGCGGCGACCCCCGAGGGCTAGCTCGCATCGTCGGGGTGTCGAACCGACCGCCACACTCCCGTCCCCGCTCACCCCGGCAGCGACACCCGCCCGGCCCGCTCGCCGTGGCGAGCGTCCCAGAACCACAGCTCCGTGACGGTCCACTCGACCGGCTCGACCTCGCGGGCCAGCAGCTCGTCGAGACCGGTCCCCTCCCCGCCCCGTGCCACCGTCACGTGCGGGACGTAGTCGCCGCCCTCGAGCCCCTCGACGGCGTCGAACGCCTCGACCAGCCGGGCGTGCACCGCCTCGAGCCCGGAGCTCTCGACGGCGAGGTAGACCACCGGCGCGGGGCCGGAGACCGGCGCCGCGAACGCGCCGAGGCCGTCGACCCGGGCCTCGAACGCCGGCGTGCCGGCCAGCGCCAGCCGGACCTCGCTCTCGAGGCGCGCGGCTTCCTCGGGGGACACGCGGCCGAACCGCTTGACGACGAGCGTGGGCTCCTCGCGGACGGTCTCGAAGCCGGCCAGGGCGGGTCGGAGGTCCTCGATGCGGCGCCGGACCGCGCCGGGCAGCGGGACGTTCAGGCTGAACACGGCGGGCGTCAGGTCCTGTCGAGCAGCCAGAGGACGACGAGCGCGACCACGACCAGCCCGAGGACCCAGCGGAACGGACCCAGCAGCCCGACCGCGATGGACACCACGCTCTCGAGGATCTCCAGGACGAGCACGACGACGACGAGCGCGAGGATGACCTTCAGCAGGTCGTCGATGTCCACCTCGGCGCGGTCGGGGGCCATGCCCCGCCGTTCGGCGGACGCCGGCAAAAGCGTTGGCGTCGGTCGGCTCGCGTCGCTCGATGGGGCCCGTCCCGACGGCCCGAGGTGCGCCCGCGGATTCCGAAACGCTTTAGCCCGCAACCGGGATAGAGGCTGGCGATGAGCCTCCCGTCCCGCCGCCACGCGCCGCCCGCGGCCGGCAGCGGCGGGGCCGGCTCCTTCTCCCGAGCGCCGCGACCGGGGCCCCGCTAGCCCCACCTCATCCAACTCCCACGGTCCGTCCCGCTCGCTCGCCGGTCTACCGCGTCCGCCGAGCGTGCCGACCGACACTAATTTTCCCCTCCCGAATCCGTGAAATATAAGAGGTAGAGGCCCCAGCACCGGCATATGCAACATCGCGTGGCGCTCGCCTTCTCCGGCGGGCTCGACACCACCGTCTGCGTGCCGCTCCTCGAGGAGGAGTACGGCTACGACGAGGTCATCGGGGTCACGGTGGACGTCGGCCAGCCGGCCGAGGAGTTCGCGGAGACCGAGGCGACCGCCGAGGCGCTCGGGCTCGACCACTACCACGTCGACGCCAGGGCCGAGTTCGCCGAGCTGTGCCTCGAGGCCGTCAGGGCGAACGCGACCTACCAGGGCTACCCGCTCGGGACCGCCCTGGCCCGGCCGGTCATCGCCCGGGCCATCCTCGAGGTCGCCGAGGAGCACGGCTGCGCGGCGCTGGCCCACGGCTGCACCGGCAAGGGCAACGACCAGCTCCG
>CAZVOR010000208.1:0-3249 GCA_964628745.1 uncultured Halobacteriales archaeon | reverse complement strand
CGACCGAGAGCCACGGGCTTTAGTTCGCCGGCCACCTACCGACCCGGTAGATGCTGCACGACGCGATCGTGTTCGACGCCGACGGCGTGCTCTGCGAGCCGACGGCGCTGCCCACCCTCCGGGACGCCATCGGCCGGGCGCTCGCCGAGCACGGCGTCGACGACCCCCCGACCGACGTGCTGGACCGGCTGTTCGGCGTGACGGCGGCCGGCCTCGACGAGCTGTGCGAGACGCTCGACGTCGCGGACGCGGCCGCGTTCTGGCGCGACCGCGACCACTACGCCTCGGCCGCCCAGCGCGCCGCCATCCGCCGGGGCGAGAAGGCGCTGTACGACGACGTCGCCGGGCTCACGTCCCTGGCGGTCCCCCTCGCGGTCGTCAGCAACAACCAACAGGAGACGGTCTCGTTCCTGCTCGAGCACGCCGGGCTGACCGACCACTTCGACCCGATATTCGGCCGGGCGCCGACGCTCGAGGACGTCGCAAGGAAGAAGCCCGCGCCCCACTACCTCGAGCGCGCCGTCGAGGCCATCGGCGCCGACCGCCCGCTGTTCGTCGGCGACAGCAACGTCGACCTCGGCGCGGCCGCGGCCGCCGGGGTCGACTCGGCGTTCATCCGGCGGTCCCACCGCGCGGACTACGTCCTCGAGCACGAGCCGACCTACGAGCTCGAGACGCTCGAGGAGCTCCGGGAGCTCGTGGGGGCCGGGGCGGCCCCGGCGTCGGACGACTGACCGGCCCGCTACCGCCGCTCGTACCCCGGCACGTCGCGGGCGGACCAGTCGCGCTCGGCGCGGTACTGCTGGACGAACGCGGGCACGTCGAACTCGAGCATCCGCTCCTCGAACTCGGCGACGGCGGCCTCGTCGTCCGCGTGGCTCACGGCGTGCTCCATCAGCTCGACGACCAGCTCGACGACGACCTCGTGCAGCCGGCGGTCGTCGAACGCCGTCACCCAGACCATCGCGTAGCCGACGTGGCCATCCTCGCCCGTGTCCGCCGCGACCACCTCACCGGGGAACTCCTCCATGACGAGCCCGAGCAGGTGCGGCGTGCCGAACTCGCCGAGCGCCTCGGCGTCGGCGGCCTCGACCGTCTCGCGGAGCGCCTCGACGAGGAACGCCGGGAGGAAGCGCTCCGGGGGGTGGGCGTCGACGACGACGGCGTGGCTCGCCCCGCAGTCGCAATCCAGCGCACGCATGCCGAGGTCGAGGTCGTGGGTGTGCACGGTCTCGCCGCAGGGCAGCGAGAGCTCGGCCCCCCGGCGCCCCGGCACCCGCGGTTCGGCCATGCGGCAGGGTTGGGCAGTCGGCCGTTTAAGCGTCGCGGGTCGACGGCGTCGTGCCCCCACTCCGGCGGCCGGGACCTCGCGGCCGCCCGGAGCTACCAGCCGCCGTCGCGGCCCGGCTCCGGCAGGTCGTCGGGCCCGAGCGGCCCCTCGAACTCGTCCGCGGCCGCCGCTGGCTCCGACCGGAGCTGGTCGTAAGCCCGGCACGTGCTCGCGATGCCGAACACCACGACGACTGCCTGGAGGGCGGCGCCGACGAACGTGGCGACCGCCGGGTCGACGGCGGCGACGAGCGCGGCCGGCAGCGCGACGACGAGCTCCACCAGCACGAGCGCCGCGGCGAGCGCGAGCAGCTCGAGCCGGTGGCCGGCGGAGAGCTCCCAGGAGCCGCTCATGGCCTCGACGAAGTTGACGTCGCGGACGGCGATCTCCTGGCGGACGAAGAAGAGGGACAGCGCGAGGAAGACGCCGGGGACGACCAGGAGGACCAGGCCGATGGCGGTCAGCGTCAGCACGACGACGCCGCCGGCGAAGCCGTTGAGCGTCGCCGTCCCGATGTTCCGGCGGACGTACTCGGCCGGGACCGCGTCGACGCGGTCGCTCACCAGCGTCCGCACGGCGACGATGCGGACGGCCTCGGCCAGCAGGGCGACGAGGACGACCAGGAGGAACGCGGCGGGCACGCCGACCCCCAGCGCGTACGGCGTCGGGCCGCCGAGCAGGTCGACGGCGCCGCCGCCGGGCAGCTCGCCGACCTGGCCGGCCAGCTCGCGGTTCGCCCGCCGGAGCGTGTCGTCGGCGACCGACGTCGCCAGCCGCAGGACGAAGACGGCGGCGACCAGCTGCAGCCCGTTCCGCTCGAACGTCCGGCCGAGACCGTCGCGGAGGGCGGCGCCGACGGACAGGGGCATGGCCGCACGGTCCCCGCCCGGCGGCTTAAAGGCACAGGCGGGCTCGTGACCCCCGCTGGCCCCGTCTGCGGCCGCGTCGCGCGGTCGCATCGGGGGCTTTTTCGCCCCGCCCCCGAATCCTCGGCCATGCTCGCCCCCCTCCAGTTCGGCGTCCCCGGCGGCATGGAGCTGCTGGTCGTCCTCCTCGTCCTGCTGCTCGTCTTCGGGCTCGTCGGTCGGTGGATCTACCGGGACGCGAAGCGACGCGGCAGCGAGTGGGCCTGGCAGTGGGGCGTCGGCATCTCGCTGCTGTTCCTCGCCGGGCTCGTGCCGGGCCTGCTCGGCGTGGTCATCTACCTGCTCGTCCGCGGGGACGAGGAGGCGGTCCGGGCGGAGGCGGCGGGGTAGCCGACGTCGCCGGGGCCGCCGACGGCCATCCGTCGGTCCCGGCCCGAACCGCGACGTCGGCGTCCTCGCTACGGCCAGTCGTCCCGGGCCGGCCGCTCGGCCGACCCGTCCGCGTCGGCCTCGTCGTCGGCGAGCGCCCAGCCCGCGGCCTCGGCGGCCGCCTCGACGGCGAGGAACTCCCAGCCGTGCTCGTCGGCGAGGGCCGCGTCCTCGTCCGTCGTCCCGACGAAGACGTGGCGGTCCGTGCCGAACTGCTCCTTGACGGCGGCCAGCGACTCGCCCTTGCCCTTCGGCCCGGAGAAGAAGTCCTGCCGGATGCGCCGCTTGCGGGTGTAGTTGGTGACGACGTAGGTGGGCTCCCCGGAGACGACGCCGACGTACTCGCTCCACCGTCGCGCGTCGGCGAACACGTCCCCGGGGTCGGCGAGCGCCCGCAGCGCCGACAGCTCGAAGGCGAGCGTCAGGTCCCCGCTGCCGTTCATGGTCGTCCCTGGGCAGACGGGACGCAAAACGGCTTCGGAAGGCGGGCCCGCGACGGCCGCCGGGCCCGCCAGTCCGTCCGCTCCCCTCGGTCTCCCCGCTCCCGTCAGCCCGTCCGGTACTCCGTCCGGTAGCCGCGGAACTCCGTCCGGTGGGCCTCCTCGTCGGCGAGGACGGTGACCG
>CAZVOR010000207.1:0-3291 GCA_964628745.1 uncultured Halobacteriales archaeon | reverse complement strand
CCCGGGCCGGCGAACGTCCGGACCGCGGCCGTCGGGAGCGCGGCCTCGACCAGCGCCGCGCTCGGGCTCAGGCCCTCGACCGCCTGCAGGTACTCCTGGCCGATGTACAGGGCGTTCTCGATGGTCGCGAAGCCGAGCCCGGCGACCGCGCCGTACACCGCGCCGTCGACCACGGCGTCGAACTTGTCGCTGCGATAGGCGTACAGCCGGACGGCGAGCCACTTGACGGTCTCCTCGACCGGGCCGACGACGAGGTAGAAGAACAGCACGATGCCGACGGCCGGGATGGCGAAGAAGAGCGGCTGGGCGAGCGAGTTGAGCACCGCCGCGAAGCTCGCCAGGAGGATGCCCAGCAGGAACGTCCCGACGAGCAGCCCCAGCGGCTCGCGCATCGTCACGTCGGAGCGCCAGACGTAGCCGGCGATGATGGCGGCGGGCACCACGGAGAGGAAGATGAAGGCGCCGAGGGTCGGATTCGAGACCGCGGCGAGCCCCGTCAGCGCGACCTGCCCGGCGAGGATGACCAGCGCCAGGCCGACGACGACCACCCGGGTGACGGTGACCAGCAGCCGGTAGACCCGCGCGGACAGCCGGTCGAACCACGTTCGTGGCTCCCAGGTGGCCACGTCGTAGAGGTCGCGCGATCCGTCGTCGGCGGCCTGTACCGGCTCCCGAGGCTCCGGCATGCCCGTACGTTCGCCACCGCCGCGTATGAGCCTGTCCCCGGACCGGCGGG
Organism: uncultured Halobacteriales archaeon; assembly: GCA_964628745.1. GTDB lineage: Archaea > Halobacteriota > Halobacteria > Halobacteriales > Hikarchaeaceae > CAZVOR01. Next base: position 2,555 of record CAZVOR010000207.1, on the reverse strand, counting down.
GAGCGAGCGGCTTTACCGTCCTCCCGTCCGAAGCCCGCGTCGACCGCGCCCGTGACCCGCGCTCGCCTCCGCGGCATCTACGCGACGGCCCTCACGGAGCGGCTGCGCGGCGAGGTCGACGTCGTCGCCCCGTCGCGGGCCATCGCCGACCGGTTCGACGGCGCGACGTTCGGCGCCGGACCGCCCGACGTCGAGGTCGCGGACGCGCCCGACCGGCTCGGGGTCGGCGTCTCGGGCGAGCCGGCAGGCGTCGCGACCGTCCGCCAGCACCTGGCGGCGGTGGCCAGGGACGCGCTGACGTGGCTCGACGACGCGCCCCGCGGACTGGTCGTCGAGGCCGAGGTGACGGGGCGGCTGGGCGGCGGCGCCGTCGTCGACCTCGGCTCGCGCGAGGGCTTCCTCCCGCGCGCCGACGGCGACCGGGCCGAGCCGGGCGACGTCGTCCGGGTGCAGGTCCGCGAGCCCGCGCCGCCGTGGGGCGACCGGCGCCCGTCCGTGGCGACCGGCCTCGAGGCACGCGCCGGGCCGGTGACCCTCGTGCGCGGCGGCGAGGCCCCGCGCGCCGACGTCGCCGACCCCGAGCGCGCCGACGAGCTCGTCCGCTCGCTCGAGCTGCTCTCGGCCGACGTCCCCGACGGCTGGGCCGTCCGGTTCGGGCCGTCCGCCGCCGACGCCCCGCTGTCGGCGCTCGACGACGCGCTGGCCCTGGCGGCCGACCGGGCCGCGGCCGTGCTCGCCGCCCGCGAGGGCGACGAGCCGCCGCTCTCGACCGCCTGGGTGTGGTTCGGCCGCGAATCGCGGTTCGCCCTCGACGGGGCCCGCCGCGCCGCGACGCCGACGATGCCCGGCCACCACCGCGTGAAGGCCATCGGCGACGGCGCGAGCGCCGCCGTCGACCTCGTGGAGGCGCTCCGCGGGACGGCCGGCGAGCCCGGCGGCGCGGACGGGCTCCCCGACGGTCCCGACGCGTTCCCGTTCGCCGCCGTCGCCGACGGGTTCGGTCCTCACGTCGGCGACGAGCTCGGGCTGTCGCACGGCAAGCCGGACGGCCGGCGGTTCTCGCTGGGGACGGGCGTCGTGACCGAGCGCGAGGGCGAGACCGTGACGCTCCGCCGCGAGCTGTCGGCTGGCGGGCCGTACGACGGGCTCGGCGTGCCCCGGGAGGACGGCGACGTGGCGGTCACCCGCCTGACCGAGGGCCGGTGGTGGTACCCGACGGCGTACCGCGACGCCGGGGGCGAGCTGAAGGGCACGTACGTGAACGTCTGCACGCCCGTCGAGGTGTTCCCCGACGCGGCGACCTACGTCGACCTCGAGGTCGACGTGGTCAAGCACGCCGACGGCACCGTCGAGCGGCTTGACGACGACGAGCTAGACGCCGCCGTCGCGGCCGGGCACCTCTCCGAACCGCTCGCCGGGAAGGCCCGCGAGGTCGCCGCGTCGGTCGAGCGGGCGCTGACCGGGTGACGCCCGGCCGGCGCTTCTGGCCGACCATCGGCGCCCCGTGCGCTACTCGCCGTGCTCCGCCAGCACCCGCCGGAGGTTCGCCATCGAGAGGTTCCGGCCGGTGACGGGAATCACGACCGTCTCGCCGGCCAGCTCGCCGCCGAGCTGGCGCGCGGCCGCGACGCCGGCGGCGGCCGCGCCCTCCGCGAGCACGCCCTCCCCGGCGAGCAGGTCGTAGACGGCGCGGCGGATGTCGGCGTCGTCGACCCGGAGCACGTCGGCGCAGCGCTCGCGGAGCACGCCCATCGTCAGCGCGAACGGCGTCCGCGCGGCCAGCCCCTCGGCGAACGTGTCCACGCGCTCCTTGGGCTCCAGTCCGCCCTCCCGGAACGCCCGGTAGATGGCGTCGGCGCCGCTGGCCTGGACGCCGACGATGCGCGCGTCGGTGAGCGCACCGACGCTCAGGCAGTAGCCCGCCGCGCCGCTGCCCCCGCCGACCGGGACGACGACGGTGTCCACCGCCGGCCGGTCCTCGACGACCTCGATTCCCGCGGTCCCGACGCCGGCGAGCAGCCGCGGCTCGTTCGCCGAGTGGACGTACCGGTAGCCCGCCTCGGCGGCCCGCCGCTCGGCCCACTCCCGCGCCTCGTCGTAGTCGACGCCGTGGCCCTCGACGCGCGCGCCGAGGCGCTCCATCGCCGCGACCTTGCCGGGGTTGGCGTCCTCGGGGACGGCGACGAGGACGGGCACGCCGAACGTCCGGCCGGCGTACGCCACCGACTGGCCGTGGTTGCCGGTGCTCGCGGCGATGAGCCCGGGGTCGCGGAACCGCTCGTCGAGGTCGGCGACGAGGGTGATGCCGCCGCGGACCTTGAACGCGCCCGTCGGGAGGACGTCCTCCCGCTTGAGGTAGACCTCGGCGTCGAGCTCCGCCGAGAGCGGGTCGCTCCTGACGAGCGGCGTCCGCGGCAGGTGCCGGCGGACGACCTCGCGGGCGGCGTACACGTCCGCCACGGTGGGCGGCGTCAGGTCGTGGTAGTCGAACAGCGTGGTGGCGTCGGGCGAGTCGACGGGCTCGTTGGCTGGCATACCGCCCTCGAGGGCGGTCA
>CAZVOR010000206.1:0-3321 GCA_964628745.1 uncultured Halobacteriales archaeon | reverse complement strand
CGCGACGTCGGCGGGCCCGCGGTCGACCCGGTCGTACCGCCGGAGGGCGAACGCGACGAGGGCGACGGCGCCCGTCGCCGCGGCCACCGGCCCGAGCCCGCCGGGCCAGGCCGCGAAGCCCGTGGCCAGCGCGACGCCCGCGAGGACGAACCCGACGCTGGCGGCGGCTCGGTCGGTCATGGCCGCGACTGGGGGTCCGCCGGTTATAGGCCCTGCGTTACCCCGGGGCGGCGGTCCGCCCGGGCGACGACGCTACCGGTCCGGGTCGCGCTCGACCGGCGGCACCCACAGCCGGGGCCGGTGGTCGACCGCCCGTGTGGCCGCCGTGGGCTCGTCGCCGAGCAGCTCCCTGGCGGCCCGCTTGCCCCACTCGACCGCGGGCTGGTCGAAGGCGTTCACGCCCATGAGCTCGCCCGCCATGACCGTCGCCGCCTCCATGCCGTACAGCAGCTCGCCGACGCCCTCGGCGTCGACCCGGTCGATCTCGACGAGCAGGTGCGGCCGGCCGGCCTCCGCGAGGCTCGCGGCCGTCGCCTCGAGCTCGGCGTCGAGCAGCTCGCCGAGCGTCGCGCCCGCGAGGTAGGACAGCTCCTCGTCCCCGGGGTCGGGGATCGGGAGGTCCGGCCGCTCCCGCGGCCTGACGAACCCGACGAGCACGTCCGCCGGGCCGGCCCGGTAGCGCTGTAGCTGGGAGTGCTGGTCGGTCGCGCCGAGCGCCCGCGCGGGCACCTGGCCGAGCCCGTCCTTCCCGAGGCTCTCGGCCCACAGCTGCGCGAACCACTCGGCGTACCGCTCGAGCGACTCGGCGTAGGGCATGGTCACGTGGACCGCCGCGCCCTCGCGCTCGAGCGCCACGGCGGCGGCGCCGTAGGCGTACGGCGGGCACTCGAACAGCGAGCCGGCGAGGCCGTCGGCGACCGAGCGGGCGCCGGCCAGCAGCCCCTCCACGTCGAGCCCCTGGACGGCCGCGGGCACCAGCCCGACCGTCGAGAGCGCCGCGAAGCGGCCCGGGACGCCCGCCGGCACCGACAGGGACGGGAGGCCGTGCTCGTCGGCCAGCCGGCGCAGCGGTCCCGTCGTGCCGGTCGTGACGACGGTGCGCTCGGCCCAGTCCACGCCCGCCTCGGCCATGGCCTCCCTGACCACGAGGAACGTCGCGAGCGTCTCGGCGGTCGTCCCGGACCGGGAGACGACGTGGACCACCGTCCGCGGGAGGTCGAGCGCCTCGAGCACCGTGCGCGTTCGCACCGGGTCGACGTTGTCGAGGGCGTAGTGCGGCGGCTCGCCGCCGAGCGCCTCGGTGATGGTCAGGGCGCCCAGCGCACTCCCGCCGATGCCCACCGTCAGCATGGCCGACGGGTCCGCGAAGCTCTCGACGGCGGCGCGGATCTCGTCGGGGTCGGCCGTCCCGGGGAGGTTCAACGCGGCGTAGCCGAACTCGGCCTCGTCGCGGCCCGCGACGACGCGCTCGTGGGCGCGGGCGACGTCGGCGTCGAGCGCCTCGAGCGCCTCGCGCGAGACGCCGGGCGCGGCGGTCGGGGCCAGGCAACCGCCGAGGTCGACCTGCATGCAGGCCCGGGGACGCGAGGCGGCAAAAACCCCCCCGGTCGGCCCGGCGCCGTCCCCGACGCCGGGACGGCCCGTCCGTCCCGTCCGCGGCCGGGACGCGGCCGAAGCGCCACGTTAACGTCCCGGCGGGGTCTACCGCCGCCGATGGCCGAGGAGGCGTACGGCGGGCTCGTCGGGGCCTTCGCCTACGCGATGCGGCGGAGCCACTCGTGGCTCTTCCGGACGTACGTCGTCGCCAGCGCGGCGCTCGGCGCCTACGTCGGGCTGCTCCTCGTGCTGGCCGTCGTGACGTGGCTCGCCCGACCCGTGGCGTTCGGCGAGCGGGCGTTCCTCGGCGTCGTCGGCCTCCTCCTGCTCCTCCCGCTTTTCGCGCCGGTACTCGTCGTCGCCCGCCGGCACCGGCGCGGGACGCCCGAGCCGTCGGCCGACCGCTGGCTCGGGCTCGCCGGCTACGCCTTCGTCGTCAGCCTCGTGCTCGCCCTCTTCATCTCGGACCCCGCTCCGCACGGCGTCGAGGGGACGTTTGGGCCGGCCGCGGGGTGGCTGGACCGGCTGCCCGATGCCGCCGGCCTGCTCCCACCGGTCGTCGCCGCCGCCGCCATCGCCGTCGCCGTTCGGGTCACCCGGCCGCCGGCGGAGTGACCGGCCTGGCAGCGCGCTCTCCTCGACCCGCGGGCTCGCGCGGCGTCGTCGAGGACGACGGAGCTCGGAGCCACGCCGGTATCCCGACGAGCGCCAGCGAGGTGGCCGTCGGGCAGCGGTTTTCCACCGCGTCTCGGCGAGCGACGGCGGTACAATCACCCTTCGAGATCCGGCCGTCGGAGTATGTCCGTCATAACATTGGCGAGAAGTTCACAATGATTACATATGACGGGGGCGTCGTGTAGTGATGGTGGTCCTCGGAAGCAGTTGAACTCCCTCGACGAGATCCTCGAGATACTGAGCAACTACCAGCGGCGGTCGATTATCCAGCACCTCCGCGACGCCCCCGGCCACGTCCACGGCATCGACGAGGTTATAGACCACCTGCAGCGCCTCGAACGGGAGCGACACGGCGAGGCGCCCGGCGAGGACCACCTCCTGTCGGTCCTGGTCCACGTCCACGGGCCGAAGCTCGACAACGCCGGGCTCGTCGACTACGACATCCCGAGCCGGGAAATCCGCTACTATCCGAACGAGCGGTACGAACGGATCCTCGAGCAGATCGAGACGGCGGCCGAGGAGTTCGACCGCGTCTGAGCTGCCGGCGGTCGCTTCCGGGGAGCCGCACGCGGGGCTCGGGGCACACCCCGATGCGGCCGGGCTGCGCTCCCCCGTCGACGGTCGCGTTCCAGCCGGTCCGGCTCAGTGCGTCGGCCCGTCGGCGCTCTGGACGCGCCAGCCGCCCTGGACGCCGCAGGCCTCGCGGGTCGTGTACTCGATATCGGTGTCCGGGCCGACCTCGTCGCCGCCCTCCACGGTTTCGATGCGCAGCGGGACGTCGTGGGCGTTTCCGCAGCAACCGACGTCGACGAACTCGTTCCACTCCCGGCCGACGGTCGCCGGGCCGACGGTCTTCCGGAGATACGCCCTGAACCACCGGGTGTCGACCTGCTCGCGGCTCCACCCCGAGAGGTCCTCGGGGTACGAGATGACCACGCGGGCGGCTTGCGTCATGCCCGCGTGTAGGCGCCCCGGGCACAAACCGCCTTCGGGCGGGACGACGGCCGGTTCGGGACGCCGGGCCAGGTTCCGGGGCCCGCGGGGCCGCCC
>CAZVOR010000205.1:0-3350 GCA_964628745.1 uncultured Halobacteriales archaeon | reverse complement strand
TCGCGCTGGATGGCGCGGTGGACGTGCTCGGGGTCCCGCGAGAGCGCGTCGGCGATGGCCGGCAGGTTCACCAGCCGCGTGAACGCGCCGTCTCCCTGGACGCTCGGGTCGGGCACCGACAGGCGGTCCTCGTCGGCGGCGAAGTCGGGGACCGCATCGAGGGCCCGGTCGAGCTGCTCTTCGTATTCCATGCCTCCCCGAGTGCCCTGCCACGTATAGGCGTTCCGAGGGACGCGTTGGCACCCCCGCGCCGCGGGCGCACGTCTCGACGGGCCGCGCCACCGGGCCGCCCGCCGGCTCCGCGGCGTCCCGCCGGTGTCGCGGGCTCACCCGTCGACGAGCTCGTCGAGCCGCCGCATCGCCTCCCGGTCGCGGGGCCCGCCGCACCGCTCGACGAGGGCCCGGTGGCGCGCGAGCCGCTCGCGGAGCACCCCGGTATCGTAGGCCGGGGCGTCGAGACGGGAGGCCGCGACCGTGGCCTCGACGACGGCGTTGAACCCGCGCTCGATGGTGGGGACGGACTCCCGCTCGACGCCCGCCTCGACGGGCGACAGCGCCCAGTCGACCCAGCCGGTCCCGCCCTCCGTCCCGCCCCCGAGCCGCTCGACGGCGACCTCGACCCAGGCGTCGGCCGACGGTAGCACGGGCTCGTCGGCCTCGCGGACCGCCAGCGCGGCGTCGACGAAGACCACCGGGTCGCGGGTGAACTGGACGACCCCGCCGCCCTCGCGCTCGAAGTTGCGGCGCGTGCGGGTCCGGCCCCAGGTCCGCGCCGTCACGGGGTCGCCGGGGTGCAGCCCCAGCGCCGCCACGTTCCACCGGCCCTCGGGCCCCCGGGTCGTCACGACGGTCTCGGTGAGCCCGCGGAGCTCGACGGGCCAGGCGGCCGTCATCGACCCGACCTCCGCCCGGCGACGGGCCCGTCCGTCGCCACGTCGGCCGGCCCGCCCGCCGTTCCGACGAGTACGCTCACACCGCCATCCCCCGCTCGAGCGCGACGAACAGCCCCGCGGCGAGGAGGTCCGCGGTGGTCCCGGGGTTGATACCCTCGGCGACGAACGCGTCGGCCAGCTCGTCGGCGTCGACGTCGCCCCCGAGGGCCGCGCGGGCGCGCTCGCTCGCCCGCTCGGCCGTCGCCGCGTCGTGCTGCGTCGCGACGAACGGGTCGGGCGACTCGGCGAGCAGCTCGAGGAACACCGCGGCGGCCCGGTCCAGGACGGGCCCCGACCGGGCGGAGAGCGCCTCGCCCGCGCCGAACGACCGCTCGAAACCGCGGGTCCACTCGCGGGCCACGCCGTCGACGGCGGCGGAGCGCTCCATCACGCCGGAAAGCGAGAGCTCCCGCCGGCTGGCCGCCCGGGCCGCCGCCTCCGGGCGCCTGACGTCGAGGTCCTCGAGCTCCGGTGGCGGGTCGCGGACGGCGACGTCGACGTGCTCGAACGACCGGAAGAACGCGACGGCGTCCGCGACCGTCGTCGACTCGACGACGGCCGAGGCGCCCGACGGGGTCAGGTCGCCGTCGGCCGCCGCCCGGACCAGCGGGACGAGCAGGAGCAGCGCCCCGAACTGCGTGTTGCCGCCGGTCTGCGCGGCGGCCATGCCCGCGACCGCTCGCTCGAACGCGGCGCCGACCGGCTCGCCGGCCGCCGCGTCGGCGAGGCCGTCGGCGGCGCCGACGGCGCCCGCCAGGAAGTGCTCGAACCGGAGGTCGGCGTGGTCCCGACGGCGGTCGACGTTCCCCGGGGTCGGCGTCGCGGCGACCTCGCACAGCAGCGCGAGCTGCGCTCGGCGGTCGGGGGTCACGACGGGGCCTCGACGGGTCCGCCGGGCGGGCCGACGCCGCCTCGCTCGCCGGGCGTCACGCCGGCACCGCCCCCCGCTCGGCGTCCCACTCCTCGACGGCGGCCCGGACGCGCGCGAGGACGGCCGGGTCGTCGCTCGGGCGGCCCACGCTCACCGCGTCGGCGCCGAGCGCGAGGTACTCCCGGACCGTCGCGCGGTCGCGGACGCCGTTGTTCGCGACCACGAACAGGTCGTCCCCCGCCGCGTCGACCACCTCGCCGACGACCGGCTCGCTGTCCATCGCGTCGACGTGGACGGCGTCGGCGCCCGCGGCCGCCAGGCGGCGGGCGAGCGCCGGCAGGTCGACGCCGTCGACCTCGGCGCGGACCTTCACGCTCACCGTCGCGCCGGTCCCCGCGGCCGCCGCCACCTGCTCGGCGAGCCGGTCCGCGTCGGCCAGCAGCGTCTCGCCGCAGCCGGCCGCGCGGAGCTCGGCCTGCCGGCAGTGGGCGTTGACCTCGAGGATCGCGCCGCGCTCGCGACAGACCGCGGCGGCATCGCGGACCGGCTCGACGGTCGCGCTGCGGACGTTGAAGCCGGCGCGTAGCGGCGCGTCCTCGAGCGCCGCCAGCTCGCGCTCGACGAACGCCAGCGGCTCGTCGGGCAGGAACTCCTCCCGGTCGCGGTCGTCGACCATCCGGCGCGCGGCCTCGCGGGCGGCGTCGTCCAGCGCGATGCCGCCCAGGAACGCGGCCCCGGCGTGGGGGAGGCCGGCCCGGGCCCAGGCGGCGTCCGACTCGCCGCTCAGGCTCGCCAGCGCGAGCCGGGGGGCGAACATCAGGCGCCGACCTCCGCGAGCGCCCGCTCGCAGGCGGCCCAGACCCGCTCGGCGTCGTCGGGGCCGTCGATGGCCGTGTCCGTCCGGACGACCGGCCGGTCGAGCTCGGTGTCGTCGGCCGCGTCGAGCACGAAGGCGTCGGCGAACGGGTAGGACGCCGCGACGCCGGCTGTCGAGGGCTCCCGCCCCGTCCCCGCCATGAGCTTCGCGGCCGGGCCCGAGAAGACGCGGTCGCCGACGAACGGCGAGACGGCCACCGCCGGCGTCTCGGCCAGCGCCTCGGGGACGCCGTCGAGCGCGAGCAGCGGGCCGAGGCTCGTCACCGGGTTCGACGGCCCGACGACGACGGGGTCGGCCAGCGCCCCCAGCACCGCGGCCGTCGGCTCGGCCTCGGCCGCGCCGCGGAACTCGACCGACTCGACGGCCGGCTCGGCGCGGTGGGCGACCCAGAACGCCTGGAAGTGCATCGGGCCGTCGGGCGTGTGGACGAGGCTGGCCACGGGGTCGTCGCTCATCGGCAGCAGGCGCCAGTCCAGGCCGAACGCGTCGGCGAGCAGGGCGGTGACCTCGGTCAGCGACCGGCCCTCGTCGAGCAGGCTCGTCCGGGTCACGTGGACGGCGCGGTCGCGGTCGCCGATCTCCATGAACTCCGCGACCCCGGAGAAGCGCCGCCACCGGGCGATGTCCCGGCCGGCCGTCTGGGCCGCCGCGGGCAGGTACCGGGGCCCCT
>CAZVOR010000204.1:0-3366 GCA_964628745.1 uncultured Halobacteriales archaeon | reverse complement strand
GCGGCGCTCGACGAGCGCATCGAGCGCATCCGCGCCCGGGGGGACGCGTGAGCCTTCCCGCGGGGGTCGAGCGCCGCGACTTCGACGGACGGGCGCGCCTGGCGACCGAAGGCGAGCCGGTCTACGGCGAGCCGAGCGCCGACGGCTGGCGGGCGTGGGACCCGGACCGGTCGAAGCTCGCCGCGATGCTCGACCGCGACCTCGACGTCGGACTCGCCCCGGAGGCGACGGTGCTGTACCTCGGCGCGGCGGCGGGCACGACGGTCAGCCACGTCGCCGACGTCGCCGGGCCGGTCTACGCCGTCGAGTTCGCCGCCCGGCCGATGCGCGACCTCGTCCGGGTCGCCGAGGACCGCCGGAACGTCGTGCCGCTGCTTGCGGACGCGCGGGCGCCGGAGACCTACGCCCACGTCGTCGAGGCCGACGTCGACCTGCTGGTCCAGGACGTCGCCACGCGCGGACAGGCCGCCGTCGCGGCGGCCAACCGGCGGTTCCTGGCGGACGACGGCCGCCTGGCGCTGGCCGTCAAGGCCAGAAGCGAGGACGTCGCGGCCGACCCCGAGGCCGTCTACGAGCGGGTGCTCTCCGAGCTGCGCGCGGACTACGAGGTGCTCGAGACGGCGTCGCTGGCACCGGCCCACGCCGACCACCTCGCGGCGGTCGCGACGCCGCGGCGCTGACCGGTTTCCGGAACTATTTACCCCGCGCGGAGGTAGCCCACGCGCGATGGACGCGGGCACGGCCGAGGCCTTCTCGCGGTCGGGCACGGTCGGCATCGAGGAGGAGTTCTACGTCGTCGACGACCGGGGCCGCCCGACCAGCGGCACCGACGAGCTGGTCTACGGGAGCGAGCCCCCGGCCGTTCTCCGGGACCGGCTCGACCACGAACTGTTCAAGTGCGTCGTCGAGACCCAGACGCCGGTCATCGACGACGTGGCCGGCGCCCGCGACGCGCTCCTCGAGACCCGCGAGGCGCTCGTCGAGCACGCCGGTGCCCACGGCTTCCGCGTCGCGGCGGCGGGGCTGCACCCGGCCGCCCGGTGGCGCGAGCTCGAGCACGCCGAGAAGCCCCGCTACCGCGCCCAGCTCGACCGCATCCAGTACCCCCAGCACCGGAACACCACCGCCGGCCTGCACGTCCACGTCGGGGTCGACGACGCCGACAAGGCGGTGTGGATCGCCAACGAGCTGCGGTGGTTCCTGCCCGTGCTGCTCGCCCTGTCGGCGAACTCGCCGTTCTGGAACGGCTTCGACACCGGACTCGCCTCGGCGCGCGCGAAGATATTCGAGAACCTCCCGAACACGGGGATGCCGACCGCGTTCGACGACATCGACGAGTACCTGGCGTTCGAGCGGCTGCTGCTCGAGACGGGCTCCATCCGCGACCGCGGCGAGCTCTGGTTCGACGTGCGACCGCACACGGGCCTGGGGACGGTCGAGGTCCGCTCGCCCGACGCCCAGGCGTCGCCCGAGCGGGTGTTGGCCTTCGTCGAGTACGCCTGCGCGCTCGTCGCGGACCTCGGCGCCCGCTACGACGACGGGGCGGCCCGGTCCGAGCTCCGCCGGGAGGTCCTCGACGAGAACAAGTGGCGAGCGCTGCGCTACGGCCACGACGCGTCGTTCGTCGACCGCGACGGCGACGGCGAGGTCGCGCTCGGCGAGGTCGTCGACCGCGAGCACGACCGGCTGGGGGTGACCGGCATCCGCGACGTCTACGCGGACGGGAGCGGGGCGGCTCGACAGCGCCGGCTGCTCGCGGACGAGGGGCTCGATTCGCTCTGCGAGTCGCTGGTGCTGTAGCCGGGCGAAGGCTTTTGTCACCGGGTGCCATCTGTCCGCGCGGCACTGACATGAGCACGGACGAGTCCCCTGATTCCGACCCGACGGAGGACGATTCGGCCGCGGCCGCCGGGTCGACCGCCGTCGAGTCGATCGACGAGGGGCTCGTCGACCTGCTGGCGTGGCTGCTCGACACCGAGACCCGCGCCCGCATCTACGTCTTCCTCCGGATGTCGCCGGCCCGCACCAGCGGCGAGGTGGCCGACGGCACCGGGCTGTATCCGAGCACCGTCCGGGAGTGCCTGGCCGCGATGCACGAGGAGGGGATCGTCACGCGGGAGAAGCGCGCCAGCGAGGGCGCGGGGAACAACCCGTACGAGTACGTGGCCATCCCGCCCAGCGAGCTGGTCGGCGACCTGGTCAGCCAGATACAGGACCAGCTGAACGCCATCTGCAACCTGGACCGCTACCTGGCCGACCGGGGCCTAGACGGCCAGGCCGAGCCGGTCCAGATCGAGGTCGTCGACGAGCTCGACGACTGACGCGGGCCGCCGCGGGGCGCCGACGGCCGGGCGAGCCCGCGTCGCCGCCGCGACCCGGCGGGACGCCCGGCGTTCCGAAGCCCCTATGGGCCGGGCCCCAGTCCCCGGCGACATGCAGGTCGCGCTCGGTGGCACGTTCGACCCGGTCCACGACGGCCACCGGGCGCTGTTCCGCCGGGCGTTCGAGCTCGGCGACGTGACGGTCGGCCTCACCAGCGACGCGCTCGCCGCCCGGACGCGCCACGCCGAGCGTCACGTCCGGCCGTTCGAGGCGCGACGGCGCGACCTCCGCGAGGAGCTGGCGGCGCTCGCCGAGGAGTACGGCCGCGAGTTCGAGATCCGGGAGCTGACGGAGCCCACCGGCATCGCCGTCGAACCGCCGTTCGACGCCCTCGTCGTCTCGCCGGAGACCCACGAGGGCGGCGAGCGCATCAACGAGCTTCGCGAGCGGGCCGGCCTCGAGCCGCTGCGCATCGAGGTCGTCGACCACCTCCGGGCGGCCGACGGCGACATCATCTCCTCGACGCGCGTCGTCCACGGCGAGATCGACGAGCACGGCAACCTCACGCCGGAGGCAGCCGGCCGGCTGGCGGACGAGCGAGCGCCGTCGACGGACGACCGGCCCCCGGACGCGGACGACGGGTCGGGGTGAGGCCCCTCGCCGCCGCGCGCCGGGCCCGTGCGGGGGCATCCACGTCGGCCGGGCGCATCGGCAGCGGGCGGCTACCAGTCCGGCGGCTCGAAGCCGGCCGACTCGAGCAGGTCCTTCCACCGCGCCTGGACGACGAGCCGGGAGACGCCGACGGCGTCGGCGACGGCCGTCTGCGTGCGCCCGTCGCCGGCGATGAGCGCCCCGGCGTACAGCGCGGCGGCGACGCCGGCCGGCTTCGAGCGGTCCTCGTCGGGGCCCGCCGAGAGGAAGAGGTCGGCGGCGACCGAGCGCGCCCGGTCGTCGAGGTCGAGGCGCTGGGCGGCCCGCTCGAGCTCCTCGAGCCACGGCGCCTGCTCGACCTGGTCGCGGGCCCGGTACACGAGCGGTGGTTCG
>CAZVOR010000203.1:0-3369 GCA_964628745.1 uncultured Halobacteriales archaeon | reverse complement strand
GGGCTGGTGGAAGGTGACGCAGCTCGAGCACGTCCTGACGTTCGTCCTCGGGCTGCTCATCGTCGCGACCATCATGATGACCGTCTCGACCGAGTTCGCCGGCGGCTTCGGCGGCGACGACGCGCTGGTGATGTGGCTCGACGAGGTCATCCCGGCGCTCGGGGGCTTCCAGGGCACCATGATCTACATCGTGCTGTTCCTCGCGCTCTTCACGACCGAGTACGCCATCCTCGAGTCGTTCGTGCGGAACAGCGTCGACATCCTCTACGAGGGCTACGGCCGGCAGGCCGGCTGGAGCCTCCCCCGGACGTTCTGGGGGGCGCTCACGGTCTTCACCCTCTGGGGCATCCTCATCATCGCGGCGCAGTTCCAGCAGCCGTTCGTCCTGCTGGTCATCGGCGCTGCCATCGCGGGCGTGATGATGTGGCCGTACAACGCGCTGACGCTCATCGTCAACACCACGCGGCTGCCCGAGCACACCCAGCCCGGGTGGGCCCGCGTCGTCGCGATGTGGTGGGCGACGGGCTTCTTCGGCTACTTCAGCGTGCTGCTCATCGCCGACCAGCTGGTCAGCGAGTTCGGGCTGACGGCCTTCGAAACCACACCCGCGGTCGTGGGTAGCGCCGCCGGGGCCTACGTGCTCTGGCTGGTCTTCCTGATAGTCCAGGTCTACACCATGTACCGGAGCTACACGGCCAAGACGGCCGCCAAGGACACGGTCGAGGACGCCGACGTCGCGAGGGGCACGCTGTCCTGACCGGCCCGGCCGACCACACGCTTTTTTATCGTACCGCGGCGACTGGCGAGCGGAACCACCATGTCGGGCCGACCCGCGTCGTCTGGCGTCGAGTACCTCGCCCGCTTTCTCGTCTCCTACCGCATCCTGTTCTACCTCGGCGGCCTGCTCGCCATGAGCGTCCCGCTGCTCGCCGCGTGGGGGTTCGACGTCGTCCTCCCGCCGGCGGCGCGCACGGCCATCGTGGGCGTGAGCTTCGGCGTGCTGCTGGTCACCTACCTGGCCGAGCGTCGCGTCGGCCTCGACCACGTCGACCCGGCGACCGGTTCGCCGCGGGAGCAGTACTCCCGGCGCCTCCGGGCGAGCGTCGTGCTGGCCATCGTCGGCATCGCCGTCGGCGTCTACCTCGTGCTCGACGGGGCGGCCGCCCCCGGCGTGCTCTTCCTGGTCGGCGCGCTGCTGTTCTTCCAGCTGGCCTACCGCGCCGAGCGACGCGCGGACGACGAGCCGGGGTGAACGGATGACAGCCCCGCCACCCGACGACGAGGTGGCACGCCCGGGCGAGGAGGCCGGCGGCCCGCCGGTCCCCGAGACCGGCATCGAGATCGAGGCGCACTTCCACTTCGGGATGACCGGCTCCTTCCCGCTGCGCCTGGGGGACCTGTTCTTCACCGGCCAGGGCCTGTACGTCGTCGAGTACGGCTACGTCACCCCGTTCATCGGGCTGACCGCCCGCAAGCATCGCCGCGAGGCCGACGGGATGCGGCAGCTCGTCGACCAGCACGGCATCGACGCCGCCATCGTCGTGGCCGACAACGTCGTGTGGCACGGCTACGACAACGTCGAGCGACTGGTCGTCCACGAGGGCGGCCGGCTGGGTCGGCCCAAGCTCGCGGTCTATCCCGGGTCGGGGCCGTCCCACGCCTACCGGTTCCACGACCGCGTGGCGTTCGAGGAGGGCCTGGTCGACCTCGAGTCGGTCGCCCGAGGCCACGGGCTCCGGGTCGACGAGCGCTCGGGGCTCGGCTTCACGCCGCTCGAGAGCTTCCGGCGGTTCTTCTGGAAGCCCTGACTCGCCCGGGCGGTCCCGAACCCCCATGGTGGCCGGGGGCGTAGCCCGTCCCGTCGTGGTCGACTGGACGCACCGGGCGAAGGGGGCGGCCCTGCTGGCCGCCGTCGCGGCCGTCGTCGGCCTGCTCGTCGCCGAGAACCCCCCGGCGATCCTCTGGAGCCTGTTCGTGCTAGTCGCCTTCGGCGTCGCGGCGATGCTCGTCGGGCTGGCCTGGCTGTTCCTGACCGCCGCCCGCGAGGACTGACCCCGGGCGTCCGACGAGGCGCTCGCGTGCCACGACGCCGGCGTGCCCGACGACGGCGACGACGAGCCCGACCGCGTACGCCAGCGTCAGCGCCGCCGACGCGGCGGCTCGTGCCCACCGCGACCGGATGGCGGCCCGCCGCCGCGCCAGCTCGGCACAACGCTCGACGAGCCACCGGACGGTCCGGGTCGTGCGGCCGTCGGGATGGCGCGCCAGCGTGCGGGCGACGGGCGGGCTCGCCGCGTCGTACAGCGCGAGCAGTGCCCGGCCGGCCGGCCGCCCCGCCATGGCGTCGTCGCGGAACCCGCGGAGCGCCACGAGCGTCGGCCCCTCGCCGGCTGCGGCGGTCGTGATGAAGCACGCCGAGTGGTGCTGGGTGACCTCGACCCGCCGGAGCGCCGACTTCTCGTACCGGGTCGTCGCCTCGTCCGGGAAGTCCCGCTCGGTCGCGACCGCGAAGCCGGCCACCGAGTGTCGGACGAAGACGTCGCCGTGCTCGACCCGTTCGCCGTCCGCGGTCGTGACGCTGACGTGCTTGCGCCGGCGGTCGCCGAGCTCGACCGGCTCGTCGGGGCCCGTCGCGGCCGGCCGGTCGTCGCCGTGGTCCCGCTCGGACATCGCCTCGACCTGGCGGCCGGCCGGGCATAAAGGTCGCCCCCGGTCCGACGGTCGCCGCGCCGCTCGACCCCGGCGCGACGAGCGCGGGCGCCGGCCGACCCACCGTCGAGGGCGACCCGCCAGGTAATCGCTAACCCGCTCCGGCGCGTAGCGCCCCCGTGACCGACCGGCTCTCGGCCCTGCTCGGCGGCCTGATGACGCGCCTGTTCGTCGTCGGCGCGGTCGTCGTCGGGATGGCGATGGCCCTCGGGGGGCAGTACCACTTCGCGGTCGGGCTGCTCGTCCCCCTCGGCGTCGTCGTCTACCTGCTCGTCTCGGACGCGGGGGTGCTCCGGTAGCGCCGTCGACCCGGCGGCGGTACGGAGACCGCTGCGGTGCCGTCGCGTGCGCCGCCGGCGGGCCTACACCCAGCCCTCGTCGGCGAGGAGCTCCGCGTTGAGGACGCTGGCGCCCGCCGCGCCGCGGATGGTGTTGTGCGCGAGGCAGTTGTACTTCAGCCCGCCGCTCGGCACGGCCTCGATGCCGCCGGCGGAGACACCCATGCCGCCGCCGAGCAGCCGGTCCAGGCGGGGCTGGGGCCGGTACTGGTCGTCGAAGACGGTGATGAACGGCTCCGGCGACGACGGGAGGTCGAGCGACGGGAGCTCGCGCATCGCGTCGGCGGCCGTCTCGGGCGTCACGTCCCGCTCGAGCTCGGCC
>CAZVOR010000202.1:0-3437 GCA_964628745.1 uncultured Halobacteriales archaeon | reverse complement strand
CCGCCGCCGCGGCCCGCGGGCGACACCGCTTTGGCCCCGGCGGCGCTATCCGGGTCCATGCTCTCGCGCCGGGCCGTCGGCTGGGCGCTCCTGTTCTCCGTGCCGCCCGGCGTGGGCGTGACTGGGTTCGTCACCGCGGTCATCGGCCGGAACACCGTCGAGCCGATGGCCGTGCTCGCGGGCGCGACGACGGCCGTCCTGCTGTTCGCGCTCGTGCTCCTCGCGCAGGCGACCGGCTCGGCGCAGCCGGCGGACGTGCGCGAACGGGTGGACTGACGGTCGCCGCCGGCCGGTCTCCGCTTGCGAGCCTTTTTCACGCGCTCGGACCTCCCGCTCCGCATGCGCTGGCCCGCGAGCCCGACGCTCGACCTCCTCGCCGTCTTCGCGGCCGTCTTCGCCCTCCAGGCGGTCGGCGGGCTCGTCGGACTGGGGCTCGGGTGGTTCGCGCTCGCCCTCCCCGTGACTGTCGCCCCCTGGACGCTCGTCACGAGCGTCTACGCCCACGCGTCCGCGACCCACCTGTTCGCGAACGCCGTCGCGCTCGCCGTCGTGGGCTTCGCGCTCGAGCAGTTCACCACCCGCGCGCGCTTCCACGCGTTCGTGCTCGTCACGGGCGCGCTCGCCGGCCTGGCCGAGCTCGCCGTGGCCGGGCTGCTCGGCGGGTCGACGGCGGTGCTCGGGGCGAGCGGGGCCATCCTGGCGCTGTACGGCTACGCGCTCGCCGGAAACCCGCTGGCCGGCAGCCTGCTCGCCCGGCTGGACCTGGGCCGGCGTGGCGAGCTCGTCCTCCTCGCGAGCGTCGCCGTCGTCGCCACGCTGCTCACCGCGCGCTCGGGCGTGGCGCTCGTCGCCCACGCCACGGGGCTCGCGCTGGGGCTCGTCGCGGGTCGGTTCCACGTGCTGCGCGTCGAGTGACCCCCGGCTCGAGCTCCGCCCGCCTACCGGTTCTGCGCGTGGATGGCCCGCCCCAGCGCGGCCAGCGCCGCCTCCCGGGTAGCCTCGGCGAGCGTCGGGTGGGCGTGGATGGTCCCCGCGATGTCCTCGAGCCGGGCGCCCAGCTCGACGGCGAGCCCGAGCTCCGCGACGAGCTCCGAGGCCTCCGGCCCGACGACCTGCCCGCCGAGCACGAAGTGCGAGTCGGCGTCGGCCACCACGCGGACGAACCCTTCGGCGCGGCCGGTGGTCAGCGCGCGGCCGCTGGCGCCGAGCGCGAAGCGGCCGACCAGCGGCTCGTAGCCGGCGTCCTCGGCCTCGGCCTCGGTCAGCCCGACGGTGGCGACCTCCGGGTCGGTGTACACCACGGCGGGGACGGCCTGGGCGTCGAGGCCGGCGGGCTCGCCCGCGATGACCTCGGCGGCGACCTCGCCCTCGTAGCTGGCCTTGTGCGCGAGCATCGGCTCGCCGGCGACGTCGCCGATGGCGAAGACGCCGTCGAGCTCGGTCCGACACTGGTCGTCGGTCGGGAGGAAGCCGTCCTCGTCGGGCTCGAGGCCGACGGCCTCGAGGTTCAGGGTGTCGGTGACGGGCTGGCGGCCGACGGCAACGAGGACCCGGTCGGCGGGGTGTTCGAACCGGGTGCCGTCCCCGTCCTCGGTCACGGCGACGTAGCCGCCGTCGGCCTCGTGCCACTCCGCGGCGCGCTGGCCGAAGTGCAGCTCGATGCCGAGGTCGTCGGCGCGGCGCTTGACGTACCGCGCGAGGTCGGCCTCGTGCCCCGGCAGGACGTCATCGAGCATCTCCACGACGGTGACGTCGCTGCCGAGCTTCGCGAAGGCCGTCGACAGCTCCATGCCGATGTAGCCCGCGCCGACGACGACCAGGCGGTCCGGGACCTCCTCGAGCTCCAGCGCCGCGGCCGAGTCGAGGACCGGCCCCTCCCCGAACGCGAAGCCGGGGAGCTCGACCGGGCGCGAGCCCGTCGCGACGACGGCGTGCTCGTACTCGACGGTCTCGGCGCCCTCGCCGGCGCCCTCGTGGACCACCCTGGCGCGGCCCTCGCCGGCGAACTCCGCGCGGCCCGCCATCACCGTCACGCCGCTGGCCTCGAGGAGCTTCGAGACGCCCCCCGTCAGCTGGTCGACCACCCCCTGCTTCCAGTCGACCATCGCCCCGAGGTCGACCTCGGGGGACGCCGTGATGCCCATCTCCTCGGCGGTCGCCGCGGCGTGGGCGACGTCGCTGGCGGACAGCAGCGCCTTCGAGGGGATGCAGCCCCGGTTGAGGCACACCCCGCCGACGGCGTCGCGCTCGACGAGGGTGACGTCGAGGTCGAGCTGCCCGGCGCGGATGGCGGCCACGTAGCCGCCCGGCCCCCCGCCGATGACCAGTACGTCCGTCCCGGACGCGATGTCTCCGACGACCATCGTCACCGTGACTCCGGTCGCCGCGACATAAAGCGTGGCGAGTCGCCGCCGGTCCCGGGGCGACCGACGCCCGATCTCGACCGACCGGCGCCAGCCGCCGCCCGACGGCCGGCCGCCCGGTCTCCAGCGGAGCCGGCCGCCCGGTCCACGGGGCGCCGGCCGCTCAGTCCACCAGCAGCCGCATCGGCTGTTCGAGGTGCTCGATCAGCCGGTTGGTGAACCGGCCGGACGTCGCGCCGTCGATGACCCGGTGGTCGAACGACAGCGAGAGCGGCAGCGTCTCGCGGGCCTCGACCGAGCCGTCGACGACGTACGGCCGCTTCTCGATGGCGCCCAGCCCGAGGATGGCGACCTCGGGGTAGTTGATGATGGGCGTGCCGTACTCGCCGCCGACGGCGCCGAAGTTCGTGATGGTGAAGGTCCCGCCCCGCATCTCCGCCCGCGAGATGGACCGGTCGCGGGCCCTCTCGGCCAGCTCGGTGACCTCGGCGGCGAGCTCGAACAGGTCCTTCCGGTCGGCGTCCTCGACGACCGGAACGAGCAGCCCGCCCTCGGTCGCCGTCGCGAAGCCGAGGTTGTAGTACCGCTTGAGGACGATCTCCTCGGCCTCCTCGTCGAGGGTCGCGTTGAGCGACGGGTACTCCGCCAGCGCCGCGGTCGCGGCCTTCATGACGAACGGGAGGTAGGTCAGCCGGAGCCCCCGCTCCTCGGCGAGCGGCTTGAGCGCCTCGCGGGCCTCGACCAGCAGCTTCGCGTCGAGGAGGTCGTGGTGCGTGACGTGGGGGGCGGTGTACGCCGACCGTTCCATCTGCTCGCCGATGCTCCGCCGGAGGCCGCGGTACGGGACGCGCTCCTCGCCGCCGGTCGGCTCGGCTTCCGCCGCCGCACCGGCAGCCCCCGCCTCGCCGCCGGCCTCGGCGAACCCTCGGACCGCGTCGGCGGTGACGAACGCCTCCCCGTCGCGCTGCTCCGACGCCGGCACGGCGTCGAGGTCGACGCCCAGCTCCTCGGCCAGCCGGCGGGTCGCCGGCGCGGCGAGCGTCCGGTCGCGGTCGGCCGGGGCCCCGGCGCCCG
>CAZVOR010000201.1:0-3475 GCA_964628745.1 uncultured Halobacteriales archaeon | reverse complement strand
TTCGCGAATCACGCCCGACGGGACGTCGGACGGCGGGGGCTGTGGCGAGCCGTACTACCTCAACTTCGTCCGGTTCGAGGACGGTCACGAGGTCGAACCCGAGCCCGAGTCCGAGCTGGTCGAGCTCGCCCCCGACCGGCCCCGCCGCCCCCGATGGCCCGGCGGGCCGGGGCGGTGATGCCGGCAGCTGCCACGCGAGACGGTATGACGGCGGCGGCCGTGTCGGGGACCCCCCGAGACGAGCGTGCTCCCCCGTCGACCGGACGACGAGACGACGGCCGGGCCTCGAGCCGGCGACCGCTCGCCGACGCGGCCGCCGGCAGCTACAAACCCGACGGTCCCGTAGCGACTCGCGTGAGGCGGCCGCTCGCGCCACACGCGTTCTCGATGGCGTGGACGAACGGCCTGTTCGTCCACTGGCCGTTCGACCCGGAGCAGGTGCGGCCACACGTCCCCGACCCGCTGGAGCTCGACGTCCGCGACGGCCGGGCGTGGATCAGCGTCCTCCCCTTCGTCCTCTCTCGCGCCGGGCTCCGGTACTCGCCAGCGTTCGCCAGGCTGACGGTCCCCGAGCTCAACGTCCGGACGTACGTCCGGTTCGACGGCGCCCCGGGGCTTTACTTCCTCGACATCGACCTCGGCAACCGGCTGGTGGCCCGCCTCGTGCGCGACCTCACGGGCCTGCCGGTCCACGGCGCCGAGGCGGGCGTCCGGGTCGACGGCGACCGCGTCGACTTCCGGAGCGTCCGCGATGCCGACCCGACCGCGCGCTTCGACGCCTCGTTCGGCCCCGACGGCGACCCGTATCGCGCCGAACCCGGGTCGCTCGACCACTGGCTCGCCGAGCGCCGGCGGATGTACGCCACCGCGGGCCCGGGGGTGCTCTACGGCGAGATCGCCCACGAGCCGTGGCCGCTGCAGCCCGCCGACGCGACCATCGCCGAGAACACGCTGTTCGAGGCGGGCGGCCTCCCCGAGCCGGCGCGCGAGCCCCGCGTCCGGTACGCCGGCGAGATGTCGATGACCGGGTCCGTCCTCCGCCGCGTCCGCCCGTGACGGCCGACGGCGCCCCCGGCGTGCCGACGCCGGGCGTCCGGGGGAGCCGCCGGCCTACACGTCCCGCATGGCGGCCCCGACGAGCACCACGACCAGCGCCCCCGCGGCGAGCGTCCCGAGCCCGGGCGCGAACGAGCCCGTCAGGTCGCGGAGGACGCCGACGAGGACCGGGCCGAGGAAGCCGCCGACCTCGCCCACGGCGAAGACGAACCCCACGGCCGTCCCGGTGCGCCGGGCGCCGATGCCGGAAAGCCCCGGCGGGATGGCCCTGACGAGCGGCGACAGCCCGCCCACGCCGAAGCCCGCGGCGACGACGCCGAGCACCATCAGGGGGCCGACGGCCCCGACGAGCACGCCGGCGACGCCGAGGAACGCCACGGCGCCGGACGCCATCACGGCCCCCCGCCGCGCGCCGAGCCGGTCGGCGGCGGCCGCGACCGCGAGGATGCCGGCGACGTTGGCCGCCACGAGCAGGCTCGTCGTCTCGCCCGCGGGGCCCGGCGCGAGGCCGCGCGATTCGAGCACCGTCGGCAGCCACCCCTGCAGCCCGTGGATGACGAGCAGGTACATCGCCCCGACGGCGACGACCAGCCGGAGCTCCCGGTGGGAGACGATGGCCCGGACGTCGCCGACGACCGAGTCGACGGTGGTCCCCGGGGCGCCGTCGAGCGGGCGGGTGCCGTCCCGTCCGACCGTCGCCAGTCGCACGGCCGCGAGCCAGACGGCCGCGTAGCCCACGGCGACCCCCCCGCTCCAGAGGAACAGGGGGCGCCAGCCGCCGAGCATCGGCCCGAGCACGGGCCGACCGACGGCGAAGGCCCCCGCCGTCCCGGCGGCGGCGCCGACGAGGTAGACGGAGGACGGAAAGCCGGTCCGCTCGGGCGGGAAGAGCACCGAGACGAGCTTCGGGAGCCCGAAGGTGATGGCCGTCCCGCCGACGCCGACGAGCAGCGTGGTCGCGAGCAGCGCGGGGAACCCCGGCGCGACGCTCCGGGCGACCTGCGCGAGCCCCACGAGGGCGAGGCCGACGGCGAGCCCCCGGGCCGGGCCGACGCGGTCGATGGCGACCCCCGAGAACAGGGCGAGCGGGACGTAGGTCAGCGGCACCGCGCCCGCCAGCAGCCCCGCCTGCGTGCCCGACAGGCCGGCCTCCGCGATGACGGTCGGGAGGTACGCCGGCAGCGAGAACCAGACGAACATCAGGCAGGTGTAACACGGCGTCCCCGCGACGAGGAGGGCGTAGGGACCCGGTCCCGCGTCCCGGCGCTGGGGCATCGTCGGATAGTCCCGGGACGCCACCAAAAACCCGCCCGTTCCGGCCGCGGACGCCGCGGCCGACCGTGCCGCCCCGGCGGCGGGCCGCGTCCGCCGCGGTCGGCGCCTCAGTCGCGAGCGGCCCGGAACGCCCGCATCGTGTCCTTCTCGCCCGCACGGGACTCGACCTCCTCGAGCCCCAGCCGGGTGAAGACCCGGCCCCAGGGCCGGTGGTAGAGCGGCACGCCGGCGTGGAGGTGGGTCACGTCGTCCACCGTCGGTCCGTCGCCGTCGTCCCCGGCCAGTCCCGCCCCGTCGGCGACGCGCTCGC
Organism: uncultured Halobacteriales archaeon; assembly: GCA_964628745.1. GTDB lineage: Archaea > Halobacteriota > Halobacteria > Halobacteriales > Hikarchaeaceae > CAZVOR01. The sequence goes on along the minus strand of CAZVOR010000201.1, from coordinate 834 downwards.
CGCCGCTGCCGCCCCCGCCCGACGGCGGGCGCGCCCCTCCGTCCCCGTTCCCGCCCTCGTTCTCGACGGTGACCAGCAGTTCCGAGGTGACCCGGGCGATCTCCGGGAAGACCCACTCGAGGTCGGGGTGGAGGTGCTGGAGCGTCTCGACCGAGTAGACGGCGTCGAACGCCCCGTCGTCGAAGTCGGCCACGACGTCCTCGATGCCGTCGCGGTAGAACGTCCCCTCGTCGGCGAGGCCCGGGTAGGTCTCCGCCATCACGTCGAACGCGTCGTCGTTGACGTCGATGCCGGACAGGTCACCGAACCCGTGCTCGTGCAGGTGCGCGAGGTGCCGGCCCGAGCTGCACCCGAGCTCGAGGACGGGCGCGTCGGGTTCGACGTGCCGCCCGAGGAGCTCGCGGAGCCGCTCGCTCGTCTCGTTGGGCCCGTAGTAGGCGTAGTACGCCGGCGAGTACTCGTCGTCCCGGCTGGTCCAGCGCTCGCGGACTTCGTGTGGGTCCACGTGGAGCAACGCCGGCGCGGCCGTAAAGGCCCGTCGGCACGGCTGGACGAGCCGTCCCGCGTCGAGCGGTCGCGTGCCGGCTCGTGGTACCACGACCCTCGGAAGGGTTATCCCCGGCCCGCGCCTCCCTCCAGTTGCAATGGTAAACGGCAAGGTTGATTTCTTCAACAACACTGGCGGCTACGGCTTCATCTCGACCCCCGACTCGGACGACGACGTGTTCTTTCACATGGACGACGTCGACGGCCCGGACCTGACGGAGGGAACGGAGCTCGAATTCGACATCGAACAGGCCCCCAAGGGCCCCCGCGCGACGAACGTCGTCCGCG
>CAZVOR010000200.1:0-3486 GCA_964628745.1 uncultured Halobacteriales archaeon | reverse complement strand
GCGATGGGCATCGAGTGGCTCTCCGTCCAGGAGTTCTCGCAGATGCTCGGCCGGGCCGGCCGGCCGGACTACCACGACCGCGGCCGGGTGTGGCTGCTCGTCGAGCCCGACGGCGTCTACCACGGCGGCATGGAGCGGACGGAGGACGAGGTCGCCTTCGGGCTGCTCCGCGGCGAGATGGAGCCCGTCGAGGCAGTCTACGACGAGGACGCCGCCGTCGAGGAGACGCTCGCGAACGTGGCCGTCGCCGGCCGGGGCGCCAAGCGCCTGAACGACCGGATGTTCGGCGAGATCGACACCATCCACGCCGTCGGTCGGCTGCTCGAGTACGGCCTCGTCGACGGCCTCGAGCCGACGCCGCTGGGCCGCGCGGTGTGCCGGCACTTCCTCTCGCCGCCGGAGCTGTTCGCCGTCCTCGAGGCCGTCCGGCGCGGCGAGCATCCGTTCGACCTGGTCGCCGAGCTCGAGCTGCTCGAGGCCGAGTGAGCGGCCGCCAACGCGACGAGCGGCCGGAGAGGCGGGCGACCGCCGACGGAGGGGAGGGCCGGCGAGGTGCGGGCGGTCGCCCGCGACGCGAGCGCCCCTACGACGCCAGCGGGAGCTCGATCGTGACGCGCGTCCCCCGGGGCTCGTTGTCGGCGAGCGTCACCGCCCCGTCGAGGTCGTCCACGAGCGTCCTGGCCAGGTACAGCCCGAGGCCGCGGTCCGCGTACTCGCCCGGCTCGAACGCCCGCGCCCGCCGCTCGGCGGGGATGCCGGGCCCGTCGTCGGCGACGTGGAGCGTCGCCGTCCCGTCGTCGGCCGTCAGCGTCACCTCCACGCGAGGGGCGTCCCCGTCGTGGTGCTCGATGGCGTTCTCGACGACGTTCCGTATCGCGGCCGAAAGGAGCTCGTCGGCGGCCACCTCGATGCCGGGCGGGAGGTCTCGCTCGACGGTGGCGCCGTCGTGGCCGAGCTGGAGGGCGTCGAGCTCGTCGGCGACCAGCGCGCCGAGGTCGACCGGCCGGACGCGGCGGGCGTCCGCCGTGTGGTCGGCCAGCACGTCGACGTTCCGGACGAGGGCCGTGATGCCCTCGCCCTGCCGCTCGATGGCCCGGAGGTGGTCCTCGACGTCGTCCGGGTGGGACCGCTCCAGCAGGAGCTCGGCGTAGCCGGCGATGACCTGCGTCGCGTTGAGCACGTTGTGGCGCAGGAGCCGGTTGACGAACCGGAGCGTGTCGCGCGACCGCTCGACCTCCGCCCGGCGGCGCCGCGAGCGGGTGTCGTAGACGCCGATGACCAGGCCGGCGTTCGCGCCGAGGCCGGCGCTGACGACCAGGATGAAGAGGGGGTCCCGGACCGAGACGCCCACGACGCGCTGGTAGAACATCGGCCAGAAGGTCAGCGAGAGCGCCCCGAGCATCCCGGCGAAGCACCAGGTCGTGACCTCCCAGGCGTCGTCGGCGTCGAAGGCGCTGTGCGCGAGCCAGTGGCCGCCGTACAGCAACCCGCCGGACAGCAGGAGCATGATGAGCAGGCCGACGGGGAACAGCCAGACCGGGCCGCCGAGGTAGTACCGGTTTTCCACCACGTACGCGAGGTAGCCCGCGAGCACGGCCACCCCGAGGGCCCCCACCACGACGGCCCCGCCGTCCCGCGTTCGGCTCGCCGCTCGAGGGCTCATGTTCGCAGCCAATCCCGACACCGCACGATAAAGGATGTGGTACCGGCCACGTCCCGATGGGGTGGCGGTCACGACCCGCCACCGGTGGCCGACCGGCCCGACCCTACCACAGCCCGTCCAGCAGCGCCTCGACCGCCTCGACCGTCGGGTCGAACCCCTCGGGCGCCCGGCCCATCGGGTCGTCGTCGACGACGAACGCCGCGACGGCCCCCAGGTCCTCGCGCTCGACGCCGCCCACGTCCCGCAGCCGGGTCGGCAGGTCGAGCGCGTCGCGGAGCTCCGTCACGGCCGCGACGATGCGGTCGGCGACCGCGGCGTCCGCCAGGCCGGTCACCTCGACGCCCAGGCCCTCGGCGAGGACCGCCCGCCGGGCGTCGACCCGCTCGAGGAGGAATCGCAGGACCGCCGGCGTGACGACCGCGTGGGCGACCCCCTGCTGGACGTCGTAGCGCCGCGCGAAGCCGTGGCCGAAGGCGTGTAGCACGTTCGTCCGCCGCTCGAACTGCACGAGGACGGAGCCCACGACGGCGCGCTCGACGCCGTCGGGCTGGTCCAGCCGTGGCAGCCCGTCGACCAGGTACCGCAGCCCGCGGGTCGCCGTGGCGTCGGTGAGGGGGTTGTGACCCCGGCCGTAGATGGTCTCCAGACCCTTGTTGAAGCCGTTCATCGCCGACCCCGCGAGCGCGGAGCGCGGCGTGGTCGCGAACAGGTCGGGGTCGTGGACGACCGCGAACGGCCGGACGCGGCCGCTCGTCCGGACGGGCTGGCCGCTCGGCGACGACCCGGCGTCGAACACCTCGATGGAGCCGCCGCTCGAGACGTCGGCGCCCGCGAACGTCGTCGGGACGACGACGACCGGCGTCGGGTCCGGGCCCGCGGGCGGCTCGATGCGCCCGGCCGCCCGGAACTCCTCGCGGAGGTCGTCGAGCGACCGGCCGTCGGCGGCGAGCGCGCTCGCCTGCCGGGCGATGTCCAGGCTGCTGCCGCCCCCGACGCCGACCAGGACGTCGGCGTCGGCGGCCCGCATCGCCTCGATGCCCCCGTAGGCGTCCTCGGCGCGCTTCGCCGGCGTCGTCCCGTCGTAGACGCCGGCGAGCCGGTCGCCGAGCCCGCGCTCGACCGGGTCCATGACCTCGCGGTTCGCGCCGACGTTGGCCCCGCAGACCACGAGCGCCCGCCCGAGGCCGCGGTCGGCCAGGAGGTCGCCGAGCCGGTCGACGGCGCCGCGGCCGTAGACGAGAGCGGTGCCGCCGTAGTCGAACTCGAAGGGGTCCGTCGCGAGCATGTCGGCGGTTCGGGCGGCGGCGGCATAATACCGCCCGGCCCGGGGACCCGCCGCCCGGTCTGCGAGCGGGTGCTCGAGGGCACCTCGAGCGGGTCCGCGGCGGCATGCGGTGCGGGTCCCCCCTCCCGACCGTAACCGCTACAACCGGGACGCGCGCACGGGGAGGCGTGGCGTCGAGCGTGGCGGGGGCACGGAGCGCGCCGAGCGTGGCGAGCGGGCCGGGCGGGCCGGCCGTCGCCGCCCCGCCGGGGACGTGCTCCTGGGCACGGGTCCTCGAGGCGAGCCCGTCGTGGAGTCCGCTGCCGGCGCTCGCACCGGTGACCCCGCTACAGGCGGACCTCCCGTGGGGGCTCACCCCGGACATCCTCGTCGTGCTCGGCGTCGTCCTGCTCGCCGTGGTGCTGTTCACCACCGAGCAGATCCCCGTCGACCTGACGGCCATCCTCGTGATGGTGCTGCTCATCGTGCTCGAGCCCTGGACGCGCATCTCCGTCGCCGAGGGCATCTCCGGCTTCTCGAACCCGGCGACGGTGACGGT
>CAZVOR010000199.1:0-3528 GCA_964628745.1 uncultured Halobacteriales archaeon | reverse complement strand
CGCCCGCCCGCTCGGCCGCGTCGAACAGCAGCGGGACGAGCGCGCCGTGGGAGAGCACGAGGACGTCGGGGTCGTCGGTCGCGAGCCGGCGGGAGAGCGCCGAGAGCGCCTCGGCCGCGGTGCCGCCGAGGCGCTCGCCGCGACCGGGCCTCGCGTCTCCGGCCCGGAGCGCCGCGACGTCGCCGTCGGCCAGCGGCTTCTCCCCGATGGCGAGCTCGAGCGTCGAGAGCTCGACCCCGTCCGCCGGCATCGGGTCGACGCCGGCGTCCAGGCAGTACCGGAACTGCGGCGAGAGGTCGACGTCGTAGCACCGGAAGGTGCCGGGGGCGGCGAGGTCGGGCTCGTGGACGCCGCGGACCTCGCGGGCCAGCGGCCGGACGTCGTGGATGCGCTCGACGGTCGCCCGCAGCGCCGGCTCGGGCGCGTCGGCGTGGAGGTCGTGGTACTTCTCGACCAGCGCCGTCTCGAGGACCTTCGGGTCCCGGTCCAGCCGCTCGCGGAGGGCGGCGAGCGGCTCGGGCGGGGCCGCCACGAACATCGACGGGTGGTAGTCCGGGGCCGTCGTCCGCTCGACGCCACTGTCTGGCGTCGTCCGCCAGCGGGTGACCGTGCCGTCGGCGGCGAAGTCGACCTTGTACGCCCGGTCGGCGTCCGCCACGCGCCGTCACCCCTCGGCGCCGCCCTCGGACTCCCCGGCACCGTCGCCCCCGGACCGCGCCCGCAGCTCGCGGAGCTCGCGCTCGTGGGCCAGCAGCATCGAGAACAGGACGGCCAGCCGCGGGTCGGCGGGGTCGAGCTGGCCGGCGGCGTCGGCGTGGGTCCGGGCGGACGCGAACAGCGCGTCGAAGTGGGGCTGGTCGCGGCGGCGCAGCGCCCGGCGGTAGGGCTGCCAGTCGCCCTCGAGCCGGTCGAGGTAGTTCCGGAACGTCGGCTTGCTCCGGCCCACGGCTCAGCCCTCCACGGCCGGCACGGGGACCTCGGGAGCCGGCGACGCCGCGAGCGGCGCCTCGGGGTCGGCGACGCCGAACAGCTCGACCCAGTACGGGACGGTCGTCTGCCAGAAGTCCCGCCCCCAGTAGCCGAGCGTCTCGAAGCCGGCGCCGCGGAACGACAGGCCGAGGTCGGTGCGCTCGACCTCGATCTCGGCGTCGGCGTACCCGGCCGCGAGGGCCGAGAGCTCGTCGTCGCCCTCGTCGCTCGCGAGGACGGGGACCGACAGCGCGTCGGCGAGCGCCGCGCCGGCCGCGAGCCCCGCCTCGAAGAGCGCGTCGCGCTCGTAGTCGGGCACGTCGTCGTCGCGGTAGAGGTCGGCGACCCCCGGGAGCACGACGAGCTCGGTCCGGGGCGACGCGCGTCGCACGAGCTCGCGGACGAGCGCGTGGTGCTGGTAGGCCGTGAACGCCCGGGCGACCCGGAGGCCGGCGAGCGCCCGCCCCGAGGACGCGAGGTCGTACAGCGCGTAGGTCGAGACGGCGCTGCCGGGGTCGACCCAGAGCGCCGCCCGGCGGCCGCGGGCGAGCTCGGCGGCGACGAGCCGGTGCAGCGCCGCCGGCCCGCCCGAGAGGAGGGTGACGCCCGGGTCGAGGGCGGGGACGGCGTCGGCGGGTGCGAGTCGGCGGTCCATGGGCGAGCCATCGCCGGACGGCCGGTAAACGGCCGGGCTAACGCGGGGAGGAAGTGAAACTGGGGCCGTCGGGTGGACACCGGGTCGCGCGGCCGGAGGGCGGACCACCGCCGCTCAGGGGACGTCCTCGACGAACACGTCGACGGTCCCCCCCGCCGCGGCGACGACGATCTCGGCGCCGTCGACGTTCCCGTCGCCGTCCGTCGTGTACGCGACCTCGCGGACGCCCCCGCCCACGCGGCCGAACGTCAGCTTCGGCCGCCGGGCGTACCGCAGGTCGAACGACACCTCGACGACGCCGTCCTCGTCGGGGGCCAGCCCGCGGTGGACGTCGGTCTCGGGGGTGTTCCCCCGGACCGTCGAGGTCGGGCCGGCGAAGCGCCACGGCGCGTCGCCGTCCGCCCAGTTGCGCTCGAAGACGTTCTCGGCGACGCCGTCGGCCTCCGCGATGGCCGCCGCCCCGTGTCCGACGACGCGGTTCCCGCGGACGACGTTGCCAGAGTCCTGGACCAGGATGGCGGGGTACGCCCGGTCCGCGTCGCGGTCGTCCGCCTCGACGTGGTTGCCGACGATGGCGTTCCGGGTGGGCTCATCCGCGTTCCGCGTGACGATGGCCGACCGGTCCGCGCGCCGGACCCGGTTCGACTCGACCGTCACCGAGCGCGTGTCATCGAGGAGGATGCCGGGCTCGGCCGTCCCGGTGACGTAGTTGCCCCTGACGACGCCGAAGCGCGCGCCGGCGACCCGTACCCCGGCCAGCCCGGCGTCGTACACGCCGTTGTCGGCGACCACGAACTCGCCGATGTCGCCGGCCAGGTTGATCCCCCGCCCGCTGTAGCCGGACAGCACGTTGTCGCGGACGGCGACGCGCCTCGCGTGCGTGATGTCCACCGAGACGCCGGCGATGTCGTTGTCCCCGGCCTGGACGCTGACGTTCCCCTGGATCTGGACGTTCCCGACGTCGCCGTCGCCGCCGACGTGACATAGCGACTTGTGGCGGCCGAACCCGACGTTGCCCGCGATGGTGACGTACCCCCGGTCGTGCAGCCGGGTGGACCCGCCGCCGATGCCCGTGAGGCTTCCCTCCGGGTTGTTCCCCATCACGTTCCCGGTGACCGTCACGTTCCGGGCCTGGTAGTCGACGCCGTCCGGGGACCAGGCGTCGAACGCGACCGAGCGGTCGAACCCGTCGACCAGCAGGTTCCCCGACACCACGATGCCGTCGCCGGCGAGCTGGATGCCGCGGTCACCGATGTCGTGGACGTAGTTGTTCGCGACCCGGACGTTCTCGCTGCCGCGCTCGACGCTGATGCCGCTGCCGCCGAAGTTGTGCTCGTGGTACGGGTGCGTCCGGGTGACGGCGTTCCGTTCGATGGTGACGTTCGCGGCGTCGCGGACGACGATGCCGTGGAGGCGCCATGCGGCGTCCCGCTGGCCCGACGGGTTCCCGTGGTAGCCGACGCCGGCCACCGTGACGCCCTCGCAGTGGGCGTTGTGCCCGACGCGGATGCCGCCGACGTTCGCCCCGTCGGCGGGCTTGATGAGCTCCTCGACGCCCGGCCCGAGGACGGTGACGCCGTCGACGTCGACGTCGAGCCACTCCCGCGTGCGGTAGGGCGCGCCGTCCCGCTCGATGAGGACCGTCTCGCCCGGCGAGAGGCCCTCGAACGTCGACTCCAGCTCGCGCGCGTCGGCGACGACGTGGTCGGCGAGCGCGCGCCGCGCGGCGTGGTCGGGGGCCATCGCTGTACACCCGGAGAGCCCGGCCGCCAGCCCCCCGGCGAGCTGTAGCAGACGCCGCCGGTGTACGGGGACCATCGGACGCGCTCCGCCTTCCGCCCTGGCCGAGCAGAGCGGTTAGTAATGCACCCCCTGCACGGGGGTAAGGCTCGGGTTATCGGGTC
>CAZVOR010000198.1:0-3558 GCA_964628745.1 uncultured Halobacteriales archaeon | reverse complement strand
CGTGCCGTGCTGGCCGGCGCCGGTCTCGGCGACGATGCGCTCCTTGCCCATGTACCGCGCGAGCAGCGCCTGGCCGAGCGCGTTGTTGAGCTTGTGGGCACCCCCGTGCAGCAGGTCCTCGCGCTTCACGTAGACCTCGCGGCCGTAGCGCTCGCTCAGGGCGTCGGCCCGCTGCAGCGGCGTGGGCCGCCCGCCGAAGTCGCGGAGCCGGTCGTGGAGGTCGTCGGCGAACCCCTCGGCGTTCCCGATGACGTACCGCTCGCGGGCCGCCGCGAGCTCCTCGACGGCCGGCATCAGCGCCTCCGGGACGTACTGGCCGCCGTACCGGCCGAACGACGCCTCGCTCATGCCCCGCTCGCCTCCGCCCCGACCAGCCGCCGCGTGGTCGCGGCGACGTCGTCGCCGGCCATGATGGCCGAGCCGACCAGCAGGGCGTCCGCGCCGGCCTCGCGCAGGTGCCGGACGTCCGCCGGCCCCGCGACGCCGCTCTCGGCGACGAGCGCGACGTCCTCGGGGGCCCTGGGCGCGACGCGCTCGAACGTGCCGAGGTCGACCTCGAGGCGCGCGAGGTCGCGGTTGTTCACGCCCACGAGGTCGGCGCCAGCCGCGACGGCGGCGTCGAGCTCTACGCCCGTGTGCACCTCGACCAGCGGCTGCATCCCGCGGTCCCGGGCGGCCGTCACGAGGGCGGGCAGGTCGTCGACGAACCGCGCGATGAGCAGGACGGCGTCGGCCGCGACGACGTCGAGCTGGTCCGCCCGCAGGACGAAGTCCTTCCGGAGCACGGGGACGTCGACGGACTCGCGGACCCGCTCGAGGGCCGCTGGCGAGCCCCCGAAGTGCTCGGGCTCGGTGAGCACCGAGACGGCCGCCGCGCCGCCCTCGACCATGGCCCGGGCCAGCGCGGCGGGGTCCTCGTCGCGGCGGCCCTCGGTCGTCGGGCTCGTGGGCTTCACCTCGGCGACGAGGGGGACCCGGCCGTCCGCCTCCGCGGCCGCGACCGCGTCGGGCAGCGACCGCGCGTCGACCGAGAGCCGGGCGTCGCCGCCCGGCCGGTCTCGCGCCGCCCGGAGGATGGCGGCGACGGCCGGGGCTACCTCGCCACCGCTGACGTTCATAGTTGTACATTCACGCACTGATTTGTACATAAGGTTTGCGTCCCGGACCGAAGCTTTAGGCCGCCGGTCGGCCTCCGTGTGGGCATGGAGGGGCCGACCGGCATCCACGCGCGGGAGAGCGAGTACCTCGAGCGGTTCGTGCAGCTCGGCGTCGCCGGCGGGAAGGTGATCCGGGTGACGTTCCCGCGGACGCCGGACGAGGAGGCGACCGGCGAGCACCCGCTGCTCGACCGCGTCGACCGGTACCTCGAGGGTGCGCGCGACGACTTCGCCGACGTCGAGGTCGGCCTGACGGTCCCGACCGACCAGCGGGCGGTCCTCGAGGCGCTCCGCGAGGTGCCGTACGGGGAGCAGGTCTCGGTCGAGCGGCTGTCGGCGCTCGTCCCCGGGCTGGACCCCGAGTCGGACGCCGACCGCGAGCTGGTGCGGACGGCGCTCGCGGAGAACCCGACGCCGCTGGTCGTCCCCGACCACCGCGTCCGCGACGGCCCCAGCGCGGCGCCTCCCGAGGTCGAGCAGCGGCTCCGGTCGCTGGAGGGGCTGTAGCGCGTCACGGAAACCGACCGATACTCCCTTCGCCGGCCCGTGGCCCGCGCGTCATGGGCGACGACCACGCCGGCCCCCAGCGACGCCCCGGGCCACCGGTCGGCCCCCTCGACCTGAGCTCTCGGACCGCTGCCCCCGAGCTGCGCGGGCGGACGAGCTCGTCCTAGAGCGGGCCCTCGTTCACGACGAACTCGGCCGCGTTGACGACGTAGTGGGCGACCACCACGACCAGCAGGCTGCCGGTGAGCACGAACGCGACCGCGAGCGCCGTGCCGAGCGCCGCCGTCACGACGACCCCGCCGGGACCCTGCAGGCCGTGTCCGAGGCCGAACAGGGCCGAGGACCCGACGACCAGCGCCGGGACGGGCCAGCCGAGGCCGGCCGAGAGCGCCCCGACGAGGGCGCCCCGGAACAGCAGCTCCTCGGCGAGGGCGACCACCGGGAGCACGACCAGCAGGAGGCCGGCCCACCCCGCCGGCGACTCCGGGGCGAGCAGCTCCCGGAGGCGCTCGTCGTGGCCGACGCCCAGCCGGCCGGTCAGGCGGGCGCCGGCCTCGTTGGCGGCCGCGAGCGCGGCGCCGAGCGCGAGGCCGACGCCGACCGACGACACGGACGGGTCCACGCCGAGGGCGGCGACCGGCACGCGGGCGTACCAGGCGGCGGCGAGCAGCGCGACGGCGAGCACGCCGTGGGTCGCGAGCACGTTGGCGACGAGCAGCCGGGTCGAGGCGAAGGGCGAACCGGCCGGTCCCGGCGGGACCGTATCGGACTCCTCGCCGCCGCGGCCCGGCTCGGCGGGGACGCCGAACGCCGGCTCGCGGAGCGTCCGGGCGGAGGCTCGCGCGAGGAGCACGAACGCCGCGGCGGCGAGGAGGACGAACGACGCGAACAGGCCCCAGTCCGGCATCTGGCGGCCCGGCGAGGGGCGCTACTGCGGGCTCGGCGCGCCGCTTCCGGAGCCGACGGAGCGGTCGAGCGCCTGGCCGGTGATGGACTTCAGCCGGTCGACCAGCGAGTCCTTCTCGATGTCCTCGGCGAGGGCGATCTCGAGTACCTCGCTGATGTGGCTGACCGGGATGATGTCGACCATCTCCTTGTACTCGTCCTCGATCATCACGTCCTGCTCGTTGGCCTTGGGGATGATGACCGTCTCGAGGCCGGCCTTCGCGGCCGCCTCGATCTTGTAGGTCACCCCGCCGACGGGGAGCACGTCGCCACGGACGGACAGCGAGCCGGTCATGGCGACCTTCTGGTCGACCGCCACGTCCTCGAGCGCGCTGATGACGGCCGTGGCGACGGTGATGGACGCCGAGTCGCCCTCGACGCCCTGCTGGCCCGCCTGGACGAACTGGATGTGGATGTCCTTGTTCGAGATGTCCTCGTCGGAGAACTTCTTGATGATGGCGGAGACGTTGTCGACGGCCTCGCGGGCCATGTCCTTCAGCTGGCCGGTGGCGAACACCTCGCCCTCGTCCTTCTTGTGCGCGGGGGCCACCTCGGCCATCACCGGGAGGACGATGCCGGAGTCCTGTCCCATGACCGCCAGCCCGTTGACCCGTCCCACCACGGCGCCCTGGTCGACGGTGAGCTCGTAGTCCTTGCGGCGCTCGATGTAGTCGTCGGCCAGCTGCTGCTCGATGGACCGCGACCGGTTCTTCGCGGAGAGCACGTGCTGGCGGGTGACCTCCTCGGCGTCCTCGCCGCGGGCGATGTCGCCGGCGACGCGGACCAGCCCGCCGAGGCTCCGGAAGCCCAGCGTCAGGTGGCCCTTCCGGCCGGCGCGCCGGCGCGCCTCAAGGATGATCTCCTCGACGGCCTCGGCGCTGAACGGGGGCAGGCGGCCGTCCTTCTCGACCTCCTGGGCCACGAAGCGCACGTACTTCCGGCGCATCTC
>CAZVOR010000197.1:0-3577 GCA_964628745.1 uncultured Halobacteriales archaeon | reverse complement strand
CCAGCGGCGGGCGCGGACCGGCGACCCCCGGTCGAGGTGGTCGAACCGAGCCGCCGAGGCTCGGGGCGGCCGGACGGCCTCGGGGCCGGCCGACGCCGAGGCGGCCGCGTCGATGGACCGCCGCGAGGCCCTCCGGGCGCTCGGCCTCCCGCCGGACGCCGACGAGGCGGCCATCCGCCGGGCCTACCGCGAGCGGGTGAAGGCCGTCCACCCCGACGCCGAGGACGGCGACGAGGCGGCCTTCCGGCGCCTGACGGCCGCCTACGACCGGCTGCGGGACCGGTAGTCGGAGCGACCCGTCCGGGCCGGACCGCCGTTCAGCCGGCCGGTCGGGTGCTCCGCTCGACCAGCTCGACGGGGTGCTCGGGCTCGACGCCGAGCCCGTCGGCCAGCTGCGCCCGGCAGGAGACGCCGGTGGCCACCGGGTCGCCGCCGGACGCCCGGACCTGCTCGAAGAGGCGCTCGCCGATGCGCATCGAGAGGTCGTAGTACTCGGCCTGGTAGCCGAACGACCCCGCCATCCCGCAGCAGGAGACGTGGGGCTCGTCGACCTCGAGCCCGGGAACGCGTCGGAGCACCGCGCCGGCCGCGCCGTCGATGCCGAGGTGCTTGGCGTGGCAGTGCGAGTGCGAGGCGACGTGGGCCTCGAGGGGGTCGAACGAGAGCGCGTCGGGGTCGGCCTCGAGCGCGCCGGCGAGGTACTCCATCAGCTCGTAGCTGTGCTCGGCCAGCCGCTCGACCCGCTCGTCGTCGAACAGGTCGCGGTACTCGTCGGCGAGCATCGCCGCGCAGGAGGGCTCGACGGCGACGACGTCCCAGCCCGCCTCGACGCGCTCGACGAGCGGGCCGACCGCCGCGTCGGCCTTCGCCTCGGCGTCGTCGACGAGCCCCTTCGACAGCGCCGCACGGCCGCAGCAGCCGGCGTCGACGAGCTCGACCGTCGCGCCGAGCCGCTCGAGCACCCGGACCGCCGCCCGGCCGACGCCCGGGTCGTTGTAGTTGACGTAGCAGTCCAGGAAGAGCGCGACCCGCCGGTCGCCGGTGCCGGCCGCGGGCTCGGGCTCGCGGTCGGCGAACCAGTCGGCGAGCGTCTCGCGGTGGAACTCGGGCAGCGACCGACGGGCGTCGATGCCGAGCGCCCGCTGCATCGCCGCCCGGACCGGCCCGAACCGGCCGAACGCGTTCGAAAGCGGCGCGGCGCGGCTCCCGAGCGCGTTGAGCGTCCGCGGGGCTGCGAACGCCCGGTCGGCCAGCGTCAGCCCCTCCTCCTCGTGGTACTTCTCGGTCGCCCGGATGACGAGCTTGGGGATCTCGACGCCCGGCGGGCACGGCGCGACGCACTGCTTGCACTTGATGCAGAGGTCGAGGTTCTCCTTGACGTTCGCCGCCTCGTCGTCGAGCTCGCCCTCGAGGTAGGCGTTGATGACGTTGGCGTGCCCGCGCGGCGCGACGGACTCCCAGCCCGTCTCCGCGAACACCGGGCAGGCGTTCGTGCAGAAGCCACACCGGATGCAGTGCTCGGTGTCCGTGGCGAGGTCGTCGCCGGGCTCGTGGCCCTGGCCCGCGCCGAAGTCCGCCGGCGGGATGGCTCCCGTGCCGGGCGTCGTCTCGGCGGGGTCGACTGCCGGGGCGCTCTCCGCCCCGCCATCGGCCACCCGCCGCGGCATCGACGGGCCGTCGCCACAGCCGCACCCGCCGGGCCCGCAGCCCGGTCCGTCGCCGGCGCCGCTCGCTCGCTCGTCGCCCCCGTCGCGCTCCCGCTCAGACACGGTCGACCGCCTCCCCCTCGGGCGGGGCGATCTTCCCCGGGTTCAGGACGTTGTTCGGGTCGAGCGCCTGCTTGATGCGTCGCATCGCCCCGACGCCCGACTCGCCGTACTGGTACTCGAGCAGGTGGGTCTTCTCGATGCCGACGCCGTGTTCGGCCGTCACGGTACCGCCGAGGTCCACGGCCGCCCGGCAGATGCGGTCGTTGGCCTCGTGGGCGCGGTCGAACTCGTCGCCGGTCTTCGAGGCGAGGATGACCGAGTGGAGGTTGCCGTCGCCGGCGTGGCCGAGCACGCTGATGGGGAGGTCGACGTCGGCCTTGACCGCCCGGATGCGCCGGAGCGCCTCGGGGAGCTCGCTGATGGGGACGCCGATGTCGCCGGTGATGGGGTGGGTCGCCCGCCGGACGAGCGCCGGGTAGGCGGCCCGGCGGGCGGCCCAGAGCTCGTCGGGATCGTCGCTCTCCCGGATCTCGAGGCCGTGCTCTCGCACCAGCGCCGTCACCGACTCGTACTCGCGGTCGACCGCCGCCTCGCGGTCGCCGGTCAGCTCGAGCAGGAGCATCGCCTCGGCGGTCGGCACGTCGAAGCCGCCCTCCCGGAGCGCCCCGAGCAGCGTCCGGTCGAGCAGCTCCATCGCCGAGAGCCCGCCCGCGGCCTGCCGGACGTCGACGATGGCGTCGCCGGCCGGCCCGAGGTCGTCGGCCAGCGCCATGAACGTCCGCGTGGCGCCGGGCACCGGGGTCAGCTTGACCGTGGCCTCCGTGACGACGCCGAGCGTCCCCTCGCTGCCGACGAACAGGCTCGTCAGGTCGTAGCCCGCGCTGTTCTTGACGCTGCGCGAGCCCGTCCGGAACCGCGTGCCGTCGGCGAGCACGACGTCGAGGTCGAGCGTGTGGTCGCCCATCGTCCCGTACCGGACCGCGCGCATCCCGCTGGCGTGGGTGGCGACCATCCCGCAGACCGTGACGACGCTCGAGCTGCCGGGGTCGACCGGCAGATGCAGGCCGTGCTCGCGGGCGCGCTCGTCGAGCGTCGACCACTGGACGCCGGGCTGGACGCGGGCGTACATGTCCTCGGCGTTCAGCTCCACCAGCTCGTCCATCGGCCGGAGGTCGAGGACGACGCCGCCCTCGGCGGGGACCACGGCGCCCGTCAGGCTCGTCCCCATCGCCCGGGGCACCACCGGCACGCCGCGGGAGTCGGCGTAGACCAGTACGTCCCGCACCTCGTCGGCGCTCCCCGCCCGGGCGACCACGTCCGGCCGGCCGCCACGCCCCGGGAAGGCGTCGCGCGAGAAGGCCGCCAGCTCGTCGCCGCGGGTCGCCACGTCGTCCTCCCCGACGATGTCGGCCATCGCGTCGGCGAGGGCGTCGCCCGTCACCGTCGGCCCGTCCATGGTACACCTGCCCGCGAGACGGTAAAGAGTCTGTTGGCGGGCCGTCGGCGCCACGCGACGGGAACGGCGCCGAGCGACGGATGCCCGCCCGCGCCGCGCGAAGCTTTAATCCGCCCACGCCCCAAGCGCGGCCCATGGGCGCGGACCGGGCGGCCCTCGAGCGGGCCATCGAGCGGGGGGAGCGGGAGGGCGGCCCCATCGAGTTCAAGGAGCGGCTCAGCCGGGACGTCCACCTCGCCGGCGGGCGCCTGGAGAGCCTCGCCGCCCAGCTGCGCCATCGCGTGCTCTCCGGCGACGGCACCGCCACCTACGTCGTCGGCGTCACGGACGACGGCGGGCTGGCGGGCCTGCCGCCGGCCGAGTTCTCCGAGACGATGGACGTGCTCTCGCTGCTCGCCGAGGAGGCCGACGC
>CAZVOR010000196.1:0-3634 GCA_964628745.1 uncultured Halobacteriales archaeon | reverse complement strand
GAGCGGGCGGCGAGCGACGCCGCCGATGCGGAGCGCTCGAGGACGGAGACGGGACGGTCCGGCAATCTGCCGGGACCGACGCCGTACAGCGACGGTAAGTCGTTCCTAAATCCTATTAAAAGTTTGCTGGCGGGGGACCGAAAGTGGAGCGGCTGGTAACGAACTGGAACGTTGGCCCGGGGGCCGCTCGTTCCGACGGCGAGGCTCGCCGGAGAGCCGCCGGCGCGGGAAGGCTTTTTGTCCGGGCGGGGGTCCACGCCGGCATGGAGCGGACCGGCGGGGCGGACGCGGCCAAGCGACGCGCGGGCGAAGCGGCCGCCGAGGCGGCGGCGGACGGCGACGTCGTCGGGCTCGGGACGGGGAGCACGGCCGCGTACGCCGTCCGGGCGCTCGGACGGGCGGTCGACGCCGGGCTCGACGTCCGCGGCGTCCCCACGTCGTACGCGGCTCGCGAACTGGCCCGCGAGGTCGGCGTGCCGCTGGCCGCGCTCGAGGACGTCTCGCGCGTCGACCTGGCCGTCGACGGCGCCGACCAGGTCGCGGGCTTCGACCTCGTGAAGGGCGGCGGCGCCGCCCACGCCCGCGAGAAGGTCGTCGCCGCGGCGGCCGACCGGTTCCTCGTCGTCGTCGACGAGACGAAGGAGGCCACGGCGCTCGACCGCCCCGTCCCGGTCGAGGTGCTCCCGGACGCCCGGGCGGCGGTCGCGTCGACCGTCGAAGCCCTGGGCGGGACGCCGGCGCTGCGGGAAGCGACGGCGAAGGACGGCCCCGTCGTCACCGACAACGGGAACCTCGTGGTCGACGCCGACTTCGGCACCGTCGAGTCGCCGGGCGAGCTGGCGGCGTCACTTTCGACCGTGCCGGGGGTCGTCGAGCACGGGCTGTTCGTCGGGCTGGCGGACGCCGTCTACGTCGGGTCGGAGGACGGCGTCGAGAAGCGGTCGGCCCCTTAGAGGTCGCGGGGCTGGACGGTCTTGCGGTCGTTGGCGTCGGCGCGTCGGGCGGCGTCGTCGAGCAGTTCGTCCACGACGCCGTCGAGGGCGTCGTAGAAGTCGGACGACACGTTGTGGCCAGCGAGCGCTTCCTTCACGGCGGATTTGACAATCAGGTCTGCCATACGCACCGGGTTTCGAGAGTCAGGGGTAATAAACTTACTCAAACGCGCCCGGACGAGAGCGGCAGGTTCAGGGGCCATGGGGCCGACGAACGGCGTATGCGCGAGGTGCTCGAGGCGCTCGCGGCCGGCGAGCTCACCGTCGCCGAGGCCGAGGCGCGGCTGGCCGGCTACGCGACCACGGAGGCGGGTCGGTTCGACGCCGCCCGGGAGCGGCGGCGGGGGGTCCCGGAGGCCATCCTCGCCGAGGGGAAGTCCCCCGGGGAGGTCGCCGACCTGGCGGCGACGGCGGTCGAGACGACGGGACGGGCGCTCGTGACGCGGGCCTCCGCGGACGCCCGCGCCGCCGTCGCGGACGCCGCGCCCGAGGGCGCCGAGGTCGTCGAACGCGGCCGGGCCGGCCTCGTCGAGGTCCGGTCGGCCGGCTTCGAGCCCCCGGCGCTGGACGCGACGGTGGCGGTCGTGACCGCGGGGACGAGCGACGCGCCGGTCGCCGAGGAGGCCGCCGCGGCCGCCGCGGCGATGGGCGCCCGCGTCGACCGGGTGGACGACGTCGGGGTCGCCGGGGTCCACCGGCTGCTCGACAACGTAGCGCCCGTGCGGGCGGCGGACGCGGCGGTCGTGGCGGCTGGCCGGGAGGGGGCGCTGCCCACCGTGGTCGCCGGGCTGGTCGACACGCCGGTCGTGGGCCTGCCCGTGTCGACGGGGTACGGGCACGGCGGCGCCGGCGAGGCCGCGCTGCTCGGGATGCTGCAGTCGTGCTCCGTGCTGTCGGCGGTCAACGTCGACGCGGGGTTCGTCGCCGGCGCCCAGGCCGGCCTCATCGCGCGGGCCGTCTCCGCGGCCCGCGACGGGTGACCGCCGTCGCTCGGCGACGACGCGTTCCGCCGTCGCATGCCGGACTCGGCCGCCTCGCCTGGCGAATTTGGGTGAGAGTTAGGAAAGAGTATATGGTCGGTCGGGCCGAATCTGACCTTAGCGGCAGGACACTGTCGCCCGGACCATGCCAGAGTGTGACCACTGCGGCGGGCACGTCTCCGAGCGCTTCGCCCGCGTGTTCGCCGACGAACGCGGTCAACTGCACGCCTGCCCCTCCTGCTCGGCGAACGCGGGCATCGCCGAGGCCGCCCGACGGCGGATCCAGGACGCGTAACCGGACCGAAAGGCCGACGGTCCTCGCCGCCGCCTCCCCGGACGTGTCGACCCACTGGGTGTACGTGCTGCGCTGCGCCGACGGCACGTACTACACCGGTTACGCGACCGACGTCGAGCGCCGCGTGGCGGAGCACGACGCCGGCGAGGGCGCCAAGTACACCCGGGGGCGGACGCCCGTCGAGCTGGTGCATACCGAGGCCCACCCCTCGCGGAGCGACGCGCTCGCCCGGGAGCACGAGATCAAGTCGCTCTCGCGGGCCGGGAAGGAGCGGCTCGTCGAGGGCGGGCCGGACGACCAGCCGCGCCGGGCCTGACGGCGACCGGACGGCCACCCTTTTGACGAACCGCGGCGAGGAGTCTCCATGGACGCCATCTCGTTCGGGACGGACGGCTGGCGGGCGACCCTCGAATCGTTCACCGCCCCCCGCGTCCGGATGGTCGGGCAGGCCGTCGCGACCCACCTGCGCGAGGCCGGACGGGCCGGCGAGCCGGTGGCCGTCGGCTACGACGCCCGGGAGACCTCCCGCGGCTTCGCCGAGGAGCTCGCCCGGGTGCTCTGCGCCAACGGGCACGACGTGCTGCTGCCCGAGCGCGACTGCCCGACGCCGCTGGTGGCGTGGGCCATCGTCGACCGCGGCCTGGCCGGCGCGTGCGTGGTCACCGCGAGCCACAACCCGCCAGAGTACAACGGCGTGAAGTTCGTCCCCGACGACGGGGCCCCGGCGCTGCCCGACGTCACGGCGTCCATCGAGCGCCACCTCGCGGAGCCCGACCCCCTCCCCGAGGCCGAGCACGGCGAGGTCCGCGAGGTGGACCTCGTCGAGCCGCACGCGGCGCACGCGCTCGACCTCGTCGGCGCGGACCTGTCGGGCGTGACCGTCGCCTACGACGCGATGCACGGCAGCGGCCGCGGGGTCACCGACGCCCTGCTCGAGCGCGCCGGCGCGACGGTCGAGCGGGTCCGGTGTGCGGCCGACCCGGCGTTCGGCGGGACGCCCCCCGAGCCCAGCGCCGGGCACCTCGGCCCGCTCGTCGAGGCGGTCGAGCGCGCCGGGGCCGACCTCGGCGTGGCCAACGACGGCGACGCGGACCGCCTCGCGGTCGTCACGCCGGGGCGGGGCTTCCTCGACGAGAACCTCTTCTTCGCGGCGCTGTACGACCACCTGCTCGAGACCGACGTGGGGCCCGCGGTCCGCTCCGTCTCGACGACGTTCCTCGTCGACCGCGTGGCCGCCGCCCACGGCGAGTCGGTCGTCGAGGTGCCGGTGGGCTTCAAGTGGGTCGCCGAGGCGATGGCCGAGCACGACGCGCTCGTCGGCGGCGAGGAGTCCGGCGGGTTCACCGTCCGCGGGCACGTCCGCGAGA
>CAZVOR010000195.1:0-3659 GCA_964628745.1 uncultured Halobacteriales archaeon | reverse complement strand
GCGGCGTCAAGAAGTCCGGCAACGGCTACCCGAGCGCCCGCGAGGTCATCGAGGCGGTCACGGAGCGGACGGCCTGGACGCTGAACAACGACAGGGACATCCAGATGGCCCAGGGGCTGTCGGCGGAGATCAAGACCTCGGGCGGCGAGTGACCGGGGGGACCGACGGGCGGCGAGCGACCGTTCGGGTCGGGCGGAGACTCCGCTCGCGGGTGCTCATCGAGGGTGGAGACGCCGCGCCCGGCGGGCCGCTCGGCGGCGCGGGAGGGGCGAGCGGGTGGCCGGGCGGGCCGGGGGGCGCGCGTTCTGTGCCAACAGAGAAAAGCTGTCGGCGGGCGGGGCTACGCGTTCGGGACGCTTAACTGCCGCGCTTTCCGGCCGCCCGCGGGGACGGTCAGCGCGTCGCGTCGAGGTGCGCCTCGAGCGCCCGGCGGAGGTTCTCGAGCTCGTCGTCGAGGTTCCGCCGGAAGAAGCGCTCGACGCCCGGGAGCCGGCCGTCGACCGCGAAGACGTTCGTCACCCGCGTGCCGCCGTCGGTCGGCTCGAGCCGGTGCTCGCCGGTGACGGCCATGACTGCCGAGCGGCCGGAGAAGGAGACGCGCTCGGGCGGCTCGCGGGCGGTGTCGCGGGTGCGGACGGCGATCGTCCGGTCGACCAGCGGGATGGGCAGCTGCAGGTGCCAGACGGTCTCGTCGCCGTCCGTCTCCCACCGGTCGACGACGCTGATGGCGTCCGCGCGGTTCCCCGGGTCGGCGATGAACTCCCAGACGGCCTCGCGGGGCCCGTCGACCTCGAACGTGCGCTCGACCCGGGCGGTCATGGCGGGGGCTCGTCGGCGCGGGGGGAAAAGCGTGCCTACGTCGGTTCGACCCGCCAGGTCGTCGAGCGGGCGCGCGACCACTTCTCGATCTCGACGTCCTCGGTCTTCTCGGCGAGCCGCGGGAGGCGGACCCCGACCTGCTTGGCCGAGAGGCCGATCTGCGCGGCGATGTGCTTGGCGCGGAAGTACCGCTCGCCGCGAGCGACCTGCTCGGTGAGGTACGCGAGGATGCGCCGGTCCTCGTCCGTGTACTCGCTCATCGACGGTACGTTGGCGCTCGCGCTACTAAATGGTTTCTCGCCCGGCCGCCGCTGGCGCCCCGCGACGGCGGCACGGCCCGCCGGCCGGAAGACCTATGACGCCGCCGTCGCCTCCGTCTGCCCCATGGAGCGGGCGATCGGCAAGGTCGGCGCGGTCGTCGGCACCCTCCTGGTGCTCGTCGGGTCCCTCGGGGCGGCGTTCGCGCTGGGCGCCGTCGGCGTTCCGGCGGTCGCGGGCGTCGACAATCGCTTCGCGGGCGTCAACGAGACCACGACCGTCGTCGAGACCGAGATCACCGTCGACAACCCCAACCCCGTCGGGCTCGCGCTCGACGACGTGCGCGTCGACTACGCCGTCCGGCTGAACGATGTCGCCATCGCGAACGGCTCGGCGGCCGGCGTGTCGGTCGACGCCGGCGAATCGACGCTGCGTTTCTCGACGGCCATGGCCAACGAGCGCATCCCGGCGTGGTGGGTCAGTCACGTCCGCAACGGCGAGCACACCACGATGCGCGTCGACGCGAACGTCACCTCGGGGCTGCTCGGCCGCTCCGTCGAGGTCACGCCCGTCGAGCGACCGGTCGAGACGGACGTCCTCTCGGCGTTCAACTCCACCGAGACCCGCCCGGTGAACGCCGACTCGCCGCTCGTCGACGACCCGGTGCTCTACGTCAACGAGACCAGCGCGAGCTGGGGCGACGTCTCCTCGGCGACCACGCCCATCGAGATGGCGTTCGTCGTCTACAACCCCAAGCCGGCGCCGTACACCATCACCCAGATCCGCTACGCCATCACCATGAACGACGTCGCGGTCGGCGAGGGGTCGACCGAGCGGGAGTACGTCGTCCCGCCGCACACCGAGCGGACGCTCGAGGCGACGACCGCCATCCAGAACGACCGGCTCGACGACTGGTGGGTCACCCACCTCGAGAACGACCAGGTCACCGACCTTCGGATCGAGTTCAGCGCGACGGTCGAGCTGCCGGGCGGCGCGACCGTCGAGGTCCCCCTCGACGCGCTGACGTACACCGAGACCATCGAGACGGACTTCTTCGGGAACAAGGGGGCCGGGGATGACGGCGGTCGGTCGACGGGGTCGGCGGACCCCGACGGTTCCGACGGCGCCACCGACACGCGGTCCGCCGCGCCGGGGACCGGGGGCGGCGACGGCACGGACGGCGGGGCGAGCACGACCGCCCCCACCGCCACGCCGACCCCGGACGGCGGCGGGCTGCCCATCGGCGGCACCGACACCGACGTGCTGTAGCCGGGCCGCCCCGTCCGCCGCCGGTCGCGGCCGGGGAGGCGACGTCCCGCCGACCGGACCGCCGTCCGCCGCTGCCACCCGGTCAACAGCTTTACCCCCGCCTGCCGTCAACCGGACCACGAGCGAGCCCGGCGCATGTCCATCATCGAGCTCGACGACGACACGGTCCGCCAGATCGCCGCCGGCGAGGTGGTCGAGCGCCCCGCCTCCGCGGTGAAGGAGCTCGTCGAGAACAGCCTCGACGCCGGCGCGAGCCGGATCGACGTCGACGTCGAGGCCGGAGGCAAGCGGCGAATCGCCGTCGCCGACGACGGCGCGGGGATGACCCGCGAGGCGGCCCGGCTGGCGGTCCAGGAGCACACGACGAGCAAGATATCGGACGCCGGGGACCTCGAGGCGGGCGTGGGGACGTTCGGCTTCCGCGGCGAGGCGCTCTACGCCATCGGCGCCGTGTCGACGATGACGGTGACCACGCGGCCCCGCGGGGGCGGCGAGCCGAGTGCAGCGAGGCGAGCCTCGTCGGGCCTCCGGCCTGACGGCGACGAGGCCACCGCCGTCACGGTCGAGCGGGGCGAGGTCGTCGACGTCGCGCCGGCCGGCCGCGCGCCGGGGACCACCGTCGAGGTGACCGAGCTCTTCGCCGGGACGCCGGCCCGCCAGAAGTTCCTCTCGGCCGACGCGACGGAGTTCGACCACGTCAGCCGCATCGTCGCGCGCTACGCGCTCGCGAACCCCGACGTCGCCGTCTCGCTGGCCCACGACGGCCGCGAGGTGTTCGCGACGACGGGCCGGGGCGAGCTCGAGGGCGCGCTGCTTTCGGTGTACGGCCGCGAGGTCGCCGAGGCGATGCGACCGGTCGACGGCGACGGGGTGACCGGAGCCGTCAGCCACCCCGAGACGACCCGGTCGACCCGCGAGTACGTCTCGACGTTCGTCAACGGCCGGTACGTCCCCTCGGGGACGCTTCGCGGCGCGGTCGTCGAGGCCTACGGCTCGCAGCTCGCCTCCGACCGCTACCCGTTCGCCGCCGTCTTCGTCGAGGTGTCCCCCGACGCCGTCGACGTGAACGTCCACCCGCGCAAGCTCGAGGTCCGGTTCGACGACGAGGCCGGGGTCCGCGAGCGCGTCCGGTCCGCCGTCGAGGACGCGCTGCTCGAGGGCGGGCTGGTCCGGGCCGGCGCGCCGCGGGGGAGCTCGCGGCCGGCCGAGGTCGACCCCCGACCCGGCGACGGGGAGGCGCCCGAGCCGTCGACCGGCGCCACCGACGCGGCGGAGCCCCGGGCCGACTCGACCGCCGGCGACGCCGCGGACCC
>CAZVOR010000194.1:0-3675 GCA_964628745.1 uncultured Halobacteriales archaeon | reverse complement strand
GGCGCTCAGCCGAATGCCGGGACGAACAGAAGGGGGCTTACTCCCCTCAGCCACCATTCCACTCAGCGTTCTTTTATTAATCAGCATCCGATTGACTAGTAATGATTCCCAAGAGTGGCCGCATTTATGGCAGCCAGGTTAATAGCCCCCGGGCCGCTACCGCTCCTGATGAGCGACGAGCAGGACGGCGGCCCGCGGACGCTACGGCTGTCGGTCCCGGCGATGGACTGTCAGTCCTGCGTCGGCAAGGTCACGGCGGCCGTGGAGACGGTCGAGGGCGTCCGTGAGGTCGACGCGCGGGCCGCGACCGGCCGACTGACGGTGACGCACGGGGCCGCGACGTCGACGGCGGCCATCACCGCCGCCGTGGAGCGGGCGGGCTACGCGGTGGCCGAGGCGGACGGGTCGGGGGGCGCCGTCGCCGCGGGCGACCCCGTGCTGGGCAGCCGGCGGGCCGCCACGACCGCATCGGGCGCCGCCTTCCTCGTCGCGGCGCTCGCCGTCGAGTTCCTCGTCCCGGCGTTGGACCTCGCGCTGGTCGCGGGGCTCGGCCGGACCGTCTCGGTCGCGGACGTCGGGTTCCTGCTCGCCGTCGCGCTGGCGGGGACGCCCGTCCTCCGGGCGGGGGCGGCCTCGCTTCGCTACCGCCGGTTCGACATCGACCTGCTGATGGCCGGCGGCATCGGCGGCGCCATCGCGGTCGGGCTGTACCTCGAGGGGGCGATGATCGCCGTCCTGTTCAGCGTCGCCGAGCTGCTCGAGCGCTACTCGCTGGACCGCGCCCGCGACTCGCTGCGCGAGCTGACGGCGCTGGCGCCCGACACCGCCACCGTCCGGCGCGACGGCGAGGAGCGGACGGTCCCCGCGGCCGACGTCGCGGTCGGCGACCTCGTGGTCGTCCGACCCGGCGAGCGGCTCCCCGTGGACGGCGTCGTGCGGACGGGCGAGAGCGCGGTCGACGAGTCCCCCGTCACCGGCGAGAGCCTGCCCGTCACGAAGGCCGCCGGCGACGAGGTGTACGCCGGCACCATCGCCGACGGCGGCTACCTCGAGGTCGAGGCCACGGCCCCGGCCGCCGAGAGCACCATCGCTCGCATCGTCGAGCTGGTCACGGACGCCGAGGCAAGCCAGACCCGCCACGAGCGGTTCGTCGACCGGTTCGCGCGCTACTACACGCCGGCGGTCGTCGCCGCGGCGCTGCTGACGGCGTCGGTGCCCCCGCTGGTGCTCGGCTGGCCGTGGCGGCCGTGGTTCGTCCGCGGACTGACGCTGCTCGTGCTGGCGTGCCCGTGCGCGTTCGTCATCTCGACGCCCGTCGGCGTGGTGTCGGGCGTGACGGCGGCCGCCCGGAACGGCGTCCTCGTGAAGGGTGGCGAGTACCTCGAGGCGATGGGCGCCGTCGAGGCGGTCGCGCTCGACAAGACCGGGACGCTGACGACCGGCGAGCTATCGGTCGCCGAGGTCGTCCCGCTCGGAAACCGAGACGAGGCCGACGTGCTGGCGTGCGCGCGCGGGCTCGAGGCCAGAAGCGAGCACCCGCTGGCGGCCGCCATCGTCGACGCCGCCGACGCGCGGGGCATCGAGCCGGCCGAGGTGACGTCGTTCGAGGCCATGGCCGGCGAGGGCGTCCGCGCGGACCTCGACGGGACGACCCACTACGCGGGCAAGCCGGCGTTGTTCGCGGACCTCGGGTTCGACCTCGGGCACGCGCACCTGCCGGCCGACGGGGGGGACCTGCTCACCGACGGCGGGGTCGCCGTGGCGGCCGAGGAACCCTGCGAGGTCGGCGGCTGCGTCGACCTCGGTGGAACCATCGCGGCCCTCGCGGCCGACGGCAGGACGGTCGTGCTGGTCGGCACGGCGGAGGAGATCGAGGGCGTCATCGCGGTCGCCGACACCGTCCGACCGGAGGCGGCCCGGACGGTCGCCCGCCTGCGCGAGCTGGGCCTGGCCGTCACGATGCTCACCGGCGACAACGAGCGCACGGCCCGCGCCGTCGCCGACCAGGTCGGCATCGACCGGATGCACGCCGGGCTGCTGCCCGAGGAGAAGGTCGAGGCCATCCGGGCGCTGACCGACGCGCACGACGGCGTCGCGATGGTGGGCGACGGCGTCAACGACGCCCCGGCGCTGGCCGCGGCGACCGTCGGCGTCGCGATGGGCGCCGCGGGGACGGACGCCGCCATCGAGACGGCCGACGTGGCGCTGCTCGGCGACGACCTCCTGCGGCTGCCCTACCTCGTCCGGCTGTCGCGCCGGGCGACGCGGGTCATCCGGCAGAACATCGCCGGCAGCCTGGGGGCGAAGGCGCTGCTCGCGCTCGGCGTCCCGTTCGGGCTGGTCGGCGTCGTGGAGGCCATCGTCGTCGGCGACATGGGCATGAGCCTCGGCGTGACGGGCAACGCGATGCGGCTGGCGGGGGTCGCGCCGGAGGTCGACGCCGACCCAGTCGACGAGGAAGCCGCGCCGTAGCCCGCGAGGGCGCGGCGAGCTCCTACGGGTAGACGACGACCGTCGCGGCGTCGGTCTCGAGCACGGCGACCGCCTCGCCGCCCTCGCCGCGGTGGGCCTCCCTGACCTCGAACGCCCCGGCGTCGACCCGGACCGTCTCGCCGTCGACCTCGAGGTCGACGCCGCCGGTCGAGACCGACTGGGCCGCCAGCTCGGCGGGGTCGGCCGCCTCCAGCGCCTCGACGACCGCGCCGGCGCGCTCGCGAAACTCGGGGCCGACGACCGCGTGGTCGACGTCGACGCCGACGGGCTCGAGCTCGACGTCCGGCGACCCCTCGCGGACGAGCACGGGCGCGTTGATGGTCTCCGAGAGGTCGTAGGTGTCCGGGTGCCGCTCCTCCTGGTCGACGTAGAGCTCGACGCGGTCGAGCTCGGCGTTGAGCGCCAGGCCCTGCTCGGACTTCCACGCCCGGACCTCGGCGGCCACGGCCGCGACCAGCCGACCGGCGCGCTCGGCCTCGGGGTCCTCGACGTCGAGGTCGGGCCAGCTCGCGGCGTGGACGCTGCCCTCGACGCCGGGCAGGTGCGACCAGACCTCCTCGGCGACGAACGGGACGAACGGCGAGAGCATCCGCACGGAGGCCGACAGCGTCGTGTACAGCGCGTGTCGGGCCGCGTCGCGCTCGCCGGGGCGGCCGCCGTACAGCCGGCCCTTCACCAGCTCGACGTAGTCGTCGGCCAGCGAGTGCCAGACGAACTCCCGGAGCGTCCGCAGCGCCGCGTCGAACCGGTACGCGTCCATCTCGGCGGCGACCTCGTCTGCGACCCGCGAGCACGCCGAGAGGATCCACCGGTCGGCGTCGCGGTACGCCGGGTCCTGGACGTCGGGCGTCGACGGGTCGAAGTGGCCCAGCGAGAACCGCGCGATGTTCCACAGCTTCGTGATGAACCGGCCGGCGCTGGTGACCTCCTTGGGCTGGAACTGGATGTCGGAGCCCGGCTGGCCGCCCAGCGCGATGGCCTGGCGGAACGCGTCGGCGGAGTGCTCCTCGACGACGGACTGGGGCTCGACGAAGTTGCCGCGCGACTTCGACATCTTGTGGCCGTCCTCGCCGAACACCATCCCGTTGATGAGCGCGGTCTCCCACGGGATGTCCCCCTCGAGCGCCGCCGTCCGGAGGATGGTGTAGAACGCCCACGTCCGGATGATGTCGTGGCCCTGCT
>CAZVOR010000193.1:0-3678 GCA_964628745.1 uncultured Halobacteriales archaeon | reverse complement strand
GTCCCCGGCGTCCGGGCCGCCGGGGCTCGCAGCGGCTGGTCCCGCCGGCCGGCCCCGTCCGCCCGGAGTCGAGGTGCTCGGCGACCGTCCTGGCGAAGGTCCCTCGAGCGGCGTCGAGTCCCAGCCTAGCGCGGCGAGCTCGGCGGTATCGACCGTGACCGGCACCGGAACGGACGAGCGGGAAGTCCGACGGCGAGAGGTCGAACGACGCCGCTCCGCGGGTCTCGGTCCGGTCGCGGCCCCGGCCGGTGGACCGGGCCGACCGGCGCCGTCAGCCGCCCGCCTTCTCCCAGTCCGCTCCCGGCTCGCGTTGATAGCGCGTCTGGATGCCGCACTCGGGGCAGGCGTACCGACGCCATTCGAGCCGCTTGCCGACGACTGGCGGGGACTTCCGGCTGCCCGAGTCCCGGAGGTTCATGTCGGCTCCGCACTGGTCGCACGTGACGGGTGTCAGGCCCTGCTCGGACATGACGTCGTTCTCTCCGCCCGTGCGGTACGCTGGCAGGGAACATGAGGCTGTCGGGTTTCCGGACGGAACCGGCAGCCCGCGCCCGGCCCGAGCGGTGCGAACCCGGCGGTCGCTGCCGCTGCTCGTCAGTTCGTCGCCCATTGGCGACGGATACCGACGGCTTGGCCAGCGAACCCTCGGACGGCTGACCCGTAGCACTGTCCTTATCCCCGTTCGAGCCCAGACCCGCCCTCAGCCGACATGGTCGAGACGAACCCGCCGGCCGGCCACCGCTCCGGCGACGGGGCGGTCGACCAGGCCATCATCGACGCGGTCGGGGACGCCACCTACCAGCTGGACCTGGACGGCAACTTCGTCGCCGTCAACGACGTCGTCGTCGAGGAGACGGGCTACGCGAGGGAGGAGCTCGTCGGCGAACCCGTCACGCGCCTGCTGGACGACGCGGACGTCGAGCGGAGCGTCGCGGCCATCCGGGAGCTGCTGGCCGGGGACGGCGACGAGATCGCCGTCGTCGAGCTCGCCATCCACACGGCCGACGGCCGCGCCGTCCCCGTCGAGGTCCGCATCGCCCTCCTGCGCTCCGAGGGGGCGGTCGTCGGGACGGTCGGCGTCGCCCGGGACGTCTCCGACCGCAAGCGGCGCGAGGAACAGCTGGAGCGCCAGCGCAACGAGCTGGCGGAGCTCAACCGCATCAACAACGTCATCAGGGACGTCAACCGGGCCCTGGTCGCGGCCACGACCCGGGAGGAGATCGAGCGCGCCGTCTGCGAACGGCTCGCCGAATCCGACGCCTACGCCCTCGCCTGGATCGGCGACACCCGCCCCGGCGGCCGGGAGGTCGAACCGCGGGCCCGGGCCGGCGTCGAGGGGTCGTACCTCGAGGCGATCACGGTCACCGCCGACGACCGGGCGACCGGGCAGGGGCCGACGGGGCGGGCCATCCGGTCCGGCGAGGTCCACGTCGCCCGGGACCTCCGCGAGGACCCGGACTACGCGCCGTGGCGCGAGCAGGCCACCGACCGCGGCTTCGAGTCCTCCGCGGCGATCCCCATCAGCTACGGCGACACCGTCTACGGCGTGCTCAACCTCTACGCCGACCGGACGTGCGCGTTCACCGACCGCGAGATCGCGGTGCTCGACGAGCTCGGCGAGACGGTCGGCCTGGCGATCAACGCCGTCGAGAGCAAGAAGCTGCTGCACGCCGATACGGCGGTCGAGCTCGAGTTCGCGGTCGACGACCCGGGCTCGTTTTTCACCCTCGCCTCGCGCGAGCTGGCCTGCGAGATCGAGCTCCACGGGGTCGTCCCGACCGAGGGCAACGTCTACCTCTACTACGTCTCCGTGTCGGGGGCGGCCCCGGGCGACGTCCTGGAGCTGGCGGACCGGGTGGCGGACATCCTGGGCGGGACCGTCGTCAGCGAGCACGGCGAGGAGAGCCTCCTCCTGTTCGAGGTGCGGGGCTCGTCCGCCGTCAGGACGCTCATCGAGGCGGGCGCCCGGGTCACGGCCGCCTCCGCGAGGGCGGGCAACAGCACCATCGTCGTGGAGGTCGCGCCGGACACCGACACGAGCGCCATCGTCGACACCGTCCGGCGGGTCTTCCCCGACTCCGACCTGGCCGCCAAGCGCGAGGTCGAGCGGCCGGTGCAGACGCAGCGCGAGTTCCGCGACGCCGTCAACCGGCGGCTGACGGAGCGGCAGCGCGCGGTCCTGGAGGCGGCCTACCGGGGCGGCTACTTCGCCCGGCCCCGGAGCGTCTCCGGCAGCGAGCTCGCCGAGCTGTTCGACGTGACGCCCTCGACGTTCCACCAGCACCTCCAGACCGGGCTCGACAAGGTCGTCGGGGCCGTGTTCGACGAGTCGACCGATGGATAGCCGACCGGTACGCCACTATTGAGGGTCGGCCCTTTTCTCCCGGCCGCCCCTCCACCGGACCGTAATGTCCCACGAACCCGCCCGACGGCCCGCCAGCGAGCGTCCGGCGCGCGCCGAGGGTCCCCTCGCCGACGCGGTGTTCGAGGTGCTCGCGGACGCGGACCGGCGCATCGCCCTCTCGTACCTCGCCCGGACCGACGGGCCGACGCCCGTCGACGACGTCGTCGACGCGGTCGTCCGGGAGGCCGCCGGCGGGGACGCCGGGGTGGACGCGCGGGGACGCGTCGCCGCCGCCTTCCACCACAACCACCTCCCGCGGATGGCGGACGCGGGGCTCGTCGACTACGACGTCGAGCGGCGGACGGTCGCGGCGACGCCGGCGGGGCGCCAGCTCGAGTGGGCGCTGTCCGGCGTCTGAACCGCTGCCGACGCTCGCGGGCCGTTCCTCCCGGCGACCGCCGTCGTCACCTCGCGCGCTCGTCCGCGGGCTCGACGAGCGCCGAGTGCGGCGTCACCGACCGGAGGGCCATCCCGGCCGAGACCAGCGTCGAGAACAGCGCGACGGTGCTCCAGCGGCCGGGGAAGGCGGCGGGCAGGCCGGCGACGTCGGGCCAGACGAGCCAGAGCCCGCCCAGCGCCGGGAGGGCGAACACCAGCGAGAGGAGTCCATAGCTCGTTGGATGGTGGCGGCGCAGCCAGCCGGGGCCGTCGTCGGTCATGGCGGGCCCTCCCCGTCCCCGGTTACGAACCTTCCGGTTTCGCCGGCCCGCGACCCGTCGGCACGACCCAACGGCGCGAGCGCCGGAACGCGGCGCGGTGTCCGGTGCACCCGCCTCGACGGCGGCGGGAGAGCGGCCCGGGGCGGTTCGCGGACCGACGTCCGCCCGACGCCGTTCGCGTCGGGAATCGGGTACTCGGCGCCGTTCCGGTCCCCGACCGGCACCGCACGGCGGCCCGACGACGGGGTTGCGCGTCGACGGGACGGACTAAACCGCCGATTAAACACCGGGAACTGGTCACCAAAAGGCTTATCCTGTCAACGAATTTCTACGCTGGTCTGAAGGGGAGGGTGTCACCATGAAACTCGCACTCATCGGGTTCGGACAGGCCGGGGGGAAGGTCGTCGACAAGTTCCTCGAGTACGACCGGCGGATCGGGAGCAACGTCGTCCGCTCGGCGGTCGCGGTCAACACCGCGAAGACGGACATCATCGGCCTCGAGCACGTGCCGGACGAAAACCGCGTGCTCATCGGCCAGGCGCGCGTGAAGGGTCACGGCGTCGGCGCCGACAACGAACTGGGCGCCCACATCGCCGAGGAGGACATCGACGAGAT
>CAZVOR010000192.1:0-3742 GCA_964628745.1 uncultured Halobacteriales archaeon | reverse complement strand
AGGACGAAGATGCCGGCGCCGATCATCGTGCCGACGCCGATGGTCAACGCGGCCACCGGGCCGAGGTCCTTCGCGAGCTCCTCGTCGGAGACGCTCATCTGTCGTCCGTGCGGGGGAGGGCGACGACCGGGCGGTCGGCTCGAGTGACCAGCTTCAGCGACAGGTCGCCCGAGAGGAACTGAAGCAGCCGTCCGCCGCCCCGGGAGCGGTAGGCGATGGCGCTGGCTCCGACGTCGTCGGCCGCCTCGAAGATGGCGCCGACCACGTCGCGGGCGTACGCGGTGTGCTCCCCGGCGTCGGGGAAGGTCTCGCGGACCGCGTCGAACGCGGCCGCGGCCACCTCCTCGGACTGTTCGACGGGCGTCTTGTCGGGGACGCCCTCCCCCTTCTCGACGACGTGGAGCGCCGTCACGCGGTCGGGCACGTACGGCGCCAACGCCGCGGCCGTGGCGCGGGCGTCGTCCTCGTGCGCCACCGGGACGAGGACGTGTGCGAGGAGGTCACGCCCCGACCCCTCTTGCCGCTGGTCCATGGCGAGGCCACCGGGCCGACGACCAAAACAGTTGGCGAAGCGCCGTCCGCTCAGTCTCCCTCGAACTCGAAGGAGGAGGCGTCGCCGCCGCCCGTCCCGCCCACCAGCTGTTTGGTCTCCGTCAGGTCGGCGTGCATCTCGGACAGCCGCCCGTCCAGCACGTCCAGGATGTCGCTTTTGACCGCCTCGGTGTTCAGGGCGGCCGCCACCCGGGCCTCCGTCGCCCCCACGACGACGTGGACCAGGGCCGCGGCCGTCCCGAACTTGAAGGCGACCGCGCCGAGCGCGAGCAGGACGAGCCCGGCGGCCGGGTAGCCGGCGACCCGCAGGGCGGCCGGGGTCATCCCGTACAGTCCCAGCGGCGCCAGCCCGCCGAGGGCCATCCCGGCAGCGGCCAGCGCGGCGCCGACGAGCCCCGCGAGCAGCCAGAGGCCGAGGTACACCCCCGTCCACTTCAGCGTGTCCGCGTACTCCATGTGGGGGGTCGATGCGCGGCCCCGACAAAAATTGGTCGGCCCGGTCGACCCGGGGGGACGCCACCCGTCGGCCGGCCGGCCGACGGCCGGCTGACGCCCACAGCGCGGCGCTGGCGGGGGGATGCCTCCGATTCCCACGCCAGAACGGCCGCGCGTGTCCGCCCCACCGGCCGTGTCGGAAAGTTCTTTACTCGCGTGACCGACCCGCCAACCAGAACATCATGGCAGTACGCTGGCTCTCGGACGTCCGCTCCGACGACCTCGCTGCGGTCGGCGGGAAGGCGGCCTCGCTCGGGGAGCTCACCCACGCCGGACTGCCGGTCCCCCCGGCGTTCGTGGTCACCGCGTCGACCTACCGGGACTTCATCGAGGCGACGGGCATCGACGAGCAGCTCTTCGAGCTCGTCGACGTCGACCCCGAGGACTCCGCCGCGCTCGCGGCGGCCCACGAGCAGGCCACCGAGCTCGTCCTCGAGACGCCGCTGCCCGACGAGCTCCGGCAGGAGGTGCTGGCCGCGTACGACGAGTTCGACGATGCCCCGTTCGTCGCGGTGCGGTCGTCGGCCACGGCCGAGGACCTCCCCGGCGCCTCGTTCGCGGGCCAGCAGGAGACCTTCCTGAACGTCGACCGGGACGACCTGCTCGACCGCGTGAGGGCGTGCTGGGCGTCGCTTTTCACCCAGCGCGCCATCTACTACCGCCACGAGCAGGGGTTCGACGCCGACGACGTGGACATCGCGGTCGTCGTCCAGCGGATGGTCGACGCCGAGAAGTCGGGCGTGCTGTTCACGAGCCACCCGTCGACGGGCGACCCGGTGATGATCGTCGAGGCCGCCTGGGGCCTCGGCGAGGCCGTCGTCTCGGGCTCGGTCTCCCCGGACAACTACGTCGTCGACCGGGCGAGCGCCGAGCTGACCGACGCGACGGTCGCCGAGAAGAAGGTGATGTGCGTCCGCGACGAGGACACCGGCGAGACGGTCACCGTCGACGTGCCCGACGAGCAGTGCCGCGAGCAGGTGCTTGCCGAGGACGAGCTCTCGCAGCTGGTCGAGCTGGGCGAGCGGGTCGAGGACCACTACGGCCGGCCCCAGGACGTCGAGTGGGCCATCGGGGACGACGGCGAGATATTCATGCTGCAGTCCCGGCCCATCACGACCATCTCGGAGTCGGGGGGCATCGAGGACGCCGACGGCACGAAGGCCACTGCCGACGGCGGGGACCAGGCGACCGAGGAGCTGCTGCTGCAGGGGCTCGGCGCGAGCCCGGGGACCGCCTCGGGCGCGATTCGCATCGTCCGCACGCTGGACCAGCTCGACAAGGTCGCCGCGGGCGACGTCATCGTCACCGAGATGACGACGCCCGACATGGTGCCCGCGATGAAGCGGGCGGCGGGCATCGTCACCGACGAGGGGGGGATGACCTCCCACGCGTCCATCGTCTCCCGGGAGCTCGGCGTCCCGGCGGTCGTCGGCACGGAGAACGCGACGAAGGTCCTCGAGGACGACCAGGTCGTCACCATCGACGGCGACAAGGGCCTCGTCCGGCAGGGGCGGGTCGAGCCCGACGAGCAGCGCGAGCCCATCGAGGAGGCGCGGCCGAAGGCGCCGGTCAAGCCCATGACCGCCACGGAGGTCAAGGTCAACGTCTCCATCCCGGAGGCCGCGGAGCGCGCGGCCGCCACCGGCGCCGACGGCGTCGGACTGCTCCGCCTCGAGCACCTCGTGCTCTCGACGAACATGACCCCCGAGCGGTACATCCACGAGCACGGGGCCCGCGCCTACGTCGACGAGATCGTCGCGGGCGTCCGTGCCGTCGCCGACGAGTTCTACCCCCGCCCGGTCCGCGTCCGGACCCTCGACGCGCCGACCGACGAGTTCCGCCAGCTCGAGGGCGGCGACGACGAGCCCGACGAGCACAACCCGATGCTCGGCTACCGGGGCATCCGACGCAGCCTCGACCGCCCGGCGGTGTTCGAGCACGAGCTGTCGGCGTTCGCCCGCCTGTACGAGCTGGGCTACGACAACGTCGAGATCATGTTCCCCCTGGTCAACGACGCCGGTGACGTCCACCGGGCGCGCGAGCACCTCGAGGCGGCCGGCATCGACCCGGCGAGGCGCACCTGGGGCGTGATGGTCGAGACGCCGGCCAGCGCGCTCTCCATCGAGGAGCTCGTCGAGACCGACATCGACTTCGCGAGCTTCGGCACGAACGACCTCACCCAGTACACGCTCGCCGTCGACCGGAACAACGAGCGCGTCGCCGACCGGTACGACGAGCTGCACCCCGCCGTGCTCGAGCTCGTCCGCCGGACCATCCGGGTCTGCCGGGAGCACGACGTCCGCACGAGCATCTGCGGGCAGGCGGGCTCGAAGCCCCAGATGGTCCGGTTCCTCGTCGAGGAGGGCATCTCCTCCATCAGCGCGAACATCGACGCGGTCCGCGACGTCCAGCACGAGGTCAAGCGGGTCGAACAGCAGTACATCCTCGAGTCCATCCGGCGGGGCGCCGACCCGGCGGGGCGGGACGGGCCCGGTCGGCCGGACCGCGGCTGACGGCGGACGAACGGGCGCCGGGGCCGGGCGGACCGGTCCAGCGGCCGAGCGCGCCGGCGCGACCCGAACCGCTCTCTCGCCCGCTCCGTACGGACTCCCGCACCCTCCATACCGACCGCACCGGCCCCTCGCCCGCCCTGCCGAAGGTACAACACTTACCTCCCTCCGCCGCGCAGCCGGTG
>CAZVOR010000191.1:0-3787 GCA_964628745.1 uncultured Halobacteriales archaeon | reverse complement strand
TTCATCGGGACGACGAACGCGAACGCGAGCACCAGCGAGGCGAACGGGAACGGCGGCGCGAGGTCGGCCGGGGTTCCGGAGGCCGACCGGGGGAACAGCGCCGAGCCGCCGAGCGAGAACCCGCCGAGTCCGCCGTTCGAGGTATCGCCGTCGGCCTCGTCGACCGACTCGTCCGCTTCCTCGCCGCCGCCCCCGTCCGACTGGCCGCCGCCCGCACCGCCCCGGTCCACGAGCAGGCCGACGTCTCGCTCGACGTACCGCAGCTCGACGACGACCGGGAACGCCGCGGCCTCGTCGGGCTCCTCGCGCATCCGGCGGTCGTTGAACCGCTCGACCGACGCCCGCAGCGCCGCGGCGGCGGCCCGGCCCGTGCGCGAGTCGCGGACCTGCACCTCGTCGCCCCGGACGAGCAGGTCGAGCCGGCCCGCCGCGAACGCGGCGTCGTCGGGCGGGCCGACCGCGAACCGCTCGTCGGCCTCGAGCGGCTCGCGGTACGGGCTGTCGGCGTCGACGCCGGCGCGGTAGAGGCCAGCGTCCGGCGACGGGCCGGCGCTGGCGGCCAGCGGCACGAGCAGCGCGAGGGCCAGGAGGGCGACGCCGGCGAGCGCGACCGCCCGGCGGTCGAGACCGCCGCCCCGACCGGCGACCTCCCAGCGAGCGACCCGCCAGACCGTCCGGAGCGTCACCGGGCGTCCCCCGCGACGGCCAGGAATATCTCCTCGAGGCTCGGCTCGCGCGAGCGGACGTCGAGCAGCTCGCCGTCGGCCGCCTCGGCGGCCGCGCGGAGCGCGTCGACCGCGTCCATGGAGTCGACGACGGTCCGGTACCGGCCGCCCTCGACCGGCTCGGTCCCGTCGACCGGGACGCTCGTGTCGACGCGGTAGCGGACCGCTCCGTGGGACGCCCGGACGTCGTCGACGCTGCCCTGGGTGGCGAGCCGACCCCCGAGCATGATGGCGATCCGGTCGCAGAGGTCCTCGACGTGGTAGAGGTTGTGGGCGCTGAAGACCACGGTTCGCTCGGCGCCGAGCTCCCGGACGAACTCGATGATGGCCCGCGTCGTGACGGGGTCGAGCCCGGACGCGGGCTCGTCGTAGAGCAGTACGTCCGGGTCGTTGATCAGCGAGCGGGCGATGGCGACCTTCCGACGCATGCCCTTCGAGCAGTTCCCGAGCGGGCGGTCGCGGACGGCGAGGTCGAGCCGGTCGAGCGTCGAGCCGATGCGCTCGTCGGCGGTTTCGCGGTCGACGTCGTAAAGCGAGGCGAAAAACCGCAGGTAGGACCGCGGTGTCATGTCCTCGTAGACCGGCGACTCCTCGGGGAGGAAGCCGAGGTGTCGTCGCATCTCGCGCTCGGTGACGTCGAACCCGGCGACGGTGGCCCGTCCGGCGGTCGGCTCGACGAGCCCCGCGAGCAGCTTCAAGGTCGTCGTCTTGCCGGCGCCGTTCGGGCCGATGAGCCCGAATATCTCCCCGGGCTCCACCCGGAACGTGCTGCCGTGGACCGCGACGACGTCCCCGTAGACCTTCCGCAGGTCCTCCGCCTCTATCATCACCGCCCCGTGGGCCCGCCGCAGGATGTGCCTTACGGTCGCGAAGGGGCGCGTTTTAATGGACCGTTATCGGCGTTAACAGCCCGTTAACGCCGGCGTGTCCCCTAATCGGTGCGGACGCCCGGGCGTGGAGCGGAGAGCGCCGTCTCGCGGATCTCGGGCCGGAGGTCGTCGAACCGCTCGAGGTACTCGGCGCGCTCCTCGCGGAGCTCGGCGAGGCGGGCGTCGAACCCCGAGACGCGCGACGGCGGGTGGAACCGGTCGGCGTCGATGCCGGGGACCGCGGACGGGACGGTCATCGACAGCGCCGGGTCCTCGCGCCACGACACGTCGCCGCGGGCGACGGCCCGCAGCAGGGTCACGGTGTCGTCGACGCCGACGTCCACGGGGTCGTCGATGCCCACGTGGCCCGTGTTCACGAGGAAGCAGTCGACGTCGTTCGCCTCGACCAGCTCGAGGAACCGGTTGCCCTCCGCCCCGCGTGAGCCGATGATGAAGGGGTTCGTCCCGACGACGCGCACCGACTCGCCGGCCCGGTCGGGATCGCCGGCGCTGGTCTGGATGGACTCGCCGAGCACGAACGCTGCGGCCCCCTCCGCCGGCGAGAGCCGCGAGAGCGGCGGCATCAGCGGGTTGCGCGTGATGAAGAAGACGTGGTCGACCCGGCCGAGGTCGATGGAGTCGGCGGCCGTCTCCAGGTCGTCCCGGCGGACCGACGCGCGGCCGTTGGTCGTCAGGTCCCCGTCCGCGAAGTCTACGAAGCCGTCGTCGTCGACCGCCACGTTCTCGAGCACCGCGTCGGGTCGCGTCGCCGCGTAGTAGAGCTGCGGCTCCGAGTCCGCGGCGAGCCCGTACGTCTTCACGTAGAGGCCGCCGCCCTCCGAGCCGGCGACGGTCCCGTCGGGCAGGAGCGCGCAGACGTCGTCCTGGACGAGCTCCGCCCGCTCGCCGCCGGACAGGCCGAAGCCGTGGCAGGTCAGCGTCGTCTTCCCGGTCGCGCTCAGGCCGAGGAAGAGCTGGCCGACCGGCCCCTCGATCCCGTCGAGGTGCAGCCGCTTGGCGCCCGCGTGCAGCCCGAGGCCGCCCGCTCGCTTGGCCTCGTACATGAACAGCCGCAGGAACGACTTCTTGGCCTCGCCCGTGTAGTCGCTGCCCAAGACGTAGGTGACCCCCTCGTCCGGGAAGACCCGGATGCGGGTCTCGGGCCAGTCGGGCAGCTGGACCGTCCGGAAGTCCGGTTCGGCGCCGGCCGGGGCCGGCTCGAGCAGCGTCGCCCAGGACAGCGCGATACGCGCGTAGCGCTCGGGCAGGTACAGCCGGCAGACGAACGTGAGCTCGGGATGTCGGCCGAGCTGTCGGTCCACGCAGACGAGCGCCTCGTCCTCGAGCGCCGCCTGCGCCTCGGCGACGGCCCGGGCGTCGGCCTCGTCGAACGTCCCGTCGACGTCGTTAGCGGTCCGGTCCGCGCTGCGCGACCGGTACTCGCTGACGTAGCTCGGGCTCCCCCACTCCGTGGTCGTCTCGTCGTGCGCGGCGAGCTCGCGGAGGGTCGCAAGCGACGGGTCGTACCGGACGTTCGACGCGGCTCGAGGGTCGGGCAGGTCGTGGGTCATGCTAGCTGCGAGAACGGCGGTTCGACCGGCGGCGTCCGCGGGTCTGTCGGCACTGTTTTCGGGAAGGACGCGCGCCTACTTAGTTTCGCGGGATGTACCGCCGGGCGTCGATTGCTAGCGCGTGACGGAGGCCCGGGCCGCCGCGGACCGGGCGGGCGGCGTCTGGTGGGCCAGGCGGGCGGTGGCGGGGCGGAGCAGGGCGGTCCTCGGAGTCGTGACGGGGACGGTCGACGGTGTCCGAGCCGGGCCAATTGGGGGTCGTCCACGGTCCGTTCGGCCCGGGCCGCGGTCACGCGTCGTCGTCGGTCGACCGGAGCCAGAGTCCCGCGCCGACCAGCGAGAGCGAGACCAGGACGGCGAGCAGGTGCCACTCCGAGACCCAGTACGGCAGCGGGAGGCCGGCCCTGACCAGCCCGTAGACCGCCGTCAGCCCCGGGATGTCGGCGCTCGGCGCCGCTTCGCCGGCCGTTCCGGCACCGTTCCCGTACCGCGGGCCGCCGACCGTCTCGCCGGCCGGGAGGCGGTCGGCCTCGTAGGGCCGGTGCTGCGTCGAGACGCTCCAGACGACGTCGCCGGACTCGTTCACCTCGACGACGCGCTGGTTCACCGTGTCCGTGACGAG
>CAZVOR010000190.1:0-3794 GCA_964628745.1 uncultured Halobacteriales archaeon | reverse complement strand
GACCCAGCGGACCACTGGTACGAGAACGCCGTCGTCTACGCCATCGACGTCGAGGTCTTCCAGGACTCCGACGGGGACGGAGTCGGCGACTTCCCGGGGCTCGTCGACCGCCTCGACCACCTCGACCGGCTCGGGGTGGACTGCCTCTGGCTGCTGCCGTTCTACCCGACGCCCAACCGGGACAACGGCTACGACGTGGCCGACTACTACGACGTCGACCCGCGCCACGGGACGCTCGGGGACTTCGTCGAGTTCGTGGAGGCGGCCGAGCGACGGGACCTGCGGGTCCTGGTCGACCTGGTGGTCAACCACACCTCGGACCAGCACCCCTGGTTCCAGCGGTCGCGGAGGGACCCCGACTCCAAGTACCGCGACTACTACGTCTGGAGCCGGGAGCCCCCGGCGGCGGACCCGGCGCGGGGGACGGTCTTCCCGGGCGAGGTCCCGGGGGACCGGGTCTGGACGTACGACTCGACGGCCGACGCGTACTACCACCACCGCTTCTACCCGTTCCAGCCCGACCTGGACCTCCGGAACCCGGACGTCCGGGAGGAGATCCGGCGGATCGTCCGGTTCTGGCTGGACCTGGGCGTCGACGGGTTCCGGGTCGACGCCGCGACGCTGATGCTCCAGGGCAAGCGGCCGGGCGCGCCCGAGCCGTCGGACCCCCACGAGCTCCTCCGGGAGCTCCGGTCGTACGCGAGCCGGCACGGGGGTGACGTCGTCGGCGCCGGCGACCCGGTGCTGCTGGCCGAGGCCGACGACGAGCCCGGGGCGCTGGCGTCGTACTTCGGCGACGGCGACGAGATGGACCTGCTGTTGAACTTCGTCCTCAACGCGCACCTGTTCCTCGCGCTCGCCGTCGAGCGCGGCGAGCCCATCGAGCGGGGGCTGTCCCGCCTCCCGGACACCCCCGAGGGCGGGGGCTGGCTGAACTTCCTCCGGAACTACGACGAGCTCAACGTCGGCCGGCTGCCGTGGCCCGACCGCCGGGCCGTCTACGAGCGGTTCGCCCCGGAAGCGGACTCGCGGATCTACGGCCGGGGGATCCGCCGCCGGCTGGCGCCGATGCTCGACGGCGACCGGCAGTGGCTCGCGCTTGCGTTCAGCCTGCTGTTCTCGATGCCCGGGGCGCCGCTGCTCGTCTACGGCGACGAGCTCGGGATGGGCGACGACCAGTCGCTGCCCGGCCGGTCGGCCGTCCGCACGCCGATGCAGTGGTCGGCGGACCGGAACGCGGGGTTCTCGACGGCGTCCCCAGATGCGCTCGTCCGGCCCGTGGTCGCCGAGGGGCCGTTC
Organism: uncultured Halobacteriales archaeon; assembly: GCA_964628745.1. Classification (GTDB taxonomy): domain Archaea; phylum Halobacteriota; class Halobacteria; order Halobacteriales; family Hikarchaeaceae; genus CAZVOR01. The sequence continues at coordinate 2,495 of CAZVOR010000190.1, read as the reverse complement.
TCGTACGAGCGGGTCAACGTCGCGGACGCACGGGCGGACGACGGCTCGCTGTTCAACTTCGTCCGCCGCCTCGTCCGGGCGCGGCGGGCGACCCCGGAGGTCGGCCGGGGCAGGCCCGCCGTGCTCGCGACGCAGCCCGACGGCGCGTTCGCCCACCGGTACGACCGGGGCGACGCGACGGTCGCGTTCGCCCACAACCTCGCCGCCGACCCGCTGTCGGTGACGCTCGACGTCGACCCGGACGGGGCGTCGCTGCGCGAGCTGCTCGGCGACGGCGAGGTCGGTCGCGAGCCGGGGGCCCTGGCGGTCGACCTGCCGGGACGCGGCCTGCAGTGGCTCCGGCTCGAGCGGGGGTAATCGCGGAGGACGACGCTCGCGTCGGTCGCCGCGCGGCCGCTGGCGCCGGGGGACGGAGTCCAACGGGCCGGCGAGCGGCGCCGCGGAGCCGGGGCGCTACGCGTCCCGCACCGCGTAGCCGTCGGCCTCGAGCGCGGCGCGCACCTGGCGTTCGAACCGCTCGGCGACCGGCTCGGCGAACCCCTCGATGGACGCGTCCTGCGTCCACAGCTCCAGCTCGGTCCGCTCGTCGTCGACGAACTCGTACCGGCGACCGTACTTCAGCCCGTTGTCGCCGTACGCGATGACCGTGACGTACGGGCGGTCCGTGTAGCGGTAGCCGCCGTCCGGGGCGTCCGCGTCGTGGTCCCGCCACCGGCCCGTCTGGACGACGCTGACCGCCTCGAACTCGGTGAGGTTCGTGCTGTACTCGCCGATGGCCAGCCCCCGCTCGACGTGCTCGCGGTCCCAGACGACCCGCTCGCCGGTGTCGGTCGCCTCGCCGACCACCTCGTCGGCCGTGACCGAGGTGACCGCCCACGTCGCGAGCGAGGGGGAGTCGTGTCCGAGCTGTTCCCGGTGGAACGAGTCGCCCTCCTGCAGGTACTTGCCCTCGCGGAGCCGGACGTACGCCGGCCGGCCGGCCCGGAGCACGACGTAGATCTCCTCCGGCGCCGTCCCGAACCGGGCGTCGATGCCCTCGAACCGTTCGACCATCGTCTCTCGTGGCCGCTCGTCTCCCGTCATCGCTGCTGGTCTCGGCGACTCGTAGGGCGTTCGGCGTATTCAGGGTGGCGGCCCCGGGGCGGTCCCCGCCGTCGCGCCGGCCCGCCACGGCCGAACCGGCTGCCCGGGAGCAGCAGGGCTAAAGGCCGCCCCGCCGGCCACACCCCATGGCCATGGCCCTCCCGACGCGCCGCGGCGACCGCCGGGCCCTCGCGGTCGCGCTGCTCGTCGGCGCGGCACACGCGGCCGGCGTCGCCGCGCTCGTCGCCTCCCTCGACTACCCCGTGGACTCGCTCGCCGGCGCGCCCGGCGGGACGGCGGGCGCCCTGCTCGGCCTCGCGGCCCTCCTCGGGGTGCCGACGTTCCTCCTCGTCCGCTACCGCCTCGTGGTGCCGCTGGGCGTCGCCGCGGTGGGGGCGGGCTGGCCGGTCTACCGGGAGCTGACCACGCCCGCGCCGGAGTTCTCGACCCTCGGGGGCTACACCGTCGTGCACGGCACCCGGTACCTCGACGGCTACGTGGACGCCTGGTACGTCTGGCTGTTCGCGTACCTGCTGGTCGGGCTCGTCGAGCACGTCGTGCGGACCGACCTCGACCGGCTGCCGGACCCCGCTCGGGACGGCCGGCTCGACCGGCTGCTCCGGCGCGACGCCCGGTCGGCCCGGCGGATGGCCCTCGCCGTCGGCGCGGGCCACGCCGCCGTCCTCCTGCTGCTGGCGGCCGACTGGGGCTACTTCGCGCCGAACGGCTACCTGCCCTCGCCGTGGTACGCCGGCCTCGCGGTGCTGGCCTGGACGGTCCTCGGCCTCGCCCTCGTCGGCGGGGTCCCCGCGTTCCTCCTGGTGAGGGTCCGGCTCGTCCTCCCGACCGTCGGGCTGGCGTGGCTCGTCCGGCAGACCGGGTGGACGCAGACCCTGCCCCTCCCCGACGACTCGCTCCCGGTCTACTTCCTCGGGTGGTTCTTCTTCGCCGGGCTCCTGCTCGCCGCCGCCGGGGTCGAGTACGGGCTCCGCGCCGCCTGGAAGCGGGCCGACGGCGGGACGGCCATGCGCTGACGCGACGGGGCGGCCCCCGCCGGACCGGCGTCGATATCTCGGCACCGACGGCCGCTCACGGCACCGACAGCACGGGCACCTCGGCGAGGCGGACCACCCGGGCGGTGGTGCTCCCGCGGTGGACGTCCGGCGGGCGGGGCCGGCCGCGCCGGCCGCGAGCGACGCGGGCGGCGCCGACCTCGTCGGCCGCGGCGAGGATCTCCTCGGTCGGGTTGCCCTCGGCGACGGCCGTCGTCGCGGCCAGGCCCGCGTCCGCGGCCACGCCCTCGACCGCCGCGACGGCGTTCCGCCCGCCCTGCCGGAGCGACCCCAGGAGGCTCCGCGGGGCGTCCCCGTGCTCGAAGATGCCCGCGTCGACGACGTACAGGGCGTGGACGG
>CAZVOR010000189.1:0-3809 GCA_964628745.1 uncultured Halobacteriales archaeon | reverse complement strand
GTCAGCCCCCCTCGACGGGCGGGAAGAGGCCGACCGTGTCGCCGTCCTCGACGGAGGTCCCCAGCCCGTCGAGGTGCTCGACGCCCCGGCCGTTCACGAGCACGTGGACGTGCGGGTGGAGCTCGCCGGCGTCGTCGAACAGGTCGAGCTCGGGGTGCTCGGCGACCAGGTCCGCGAGCAGGTCGCCCACCGTCGTGCCGGCCGCCTCCCGCTCGGCGGTCTTCGCGCCGACGGCGTCGCGGAAGGTGGCGAACAGGCGCAGCTGGACCGGCATGGCCGGTCTTCGGGCCCGGCGGCCGAAAAAGGGTCGTTCCTGGCCACGCCGGACCGGCCGCCCGGCGCGCCGGACGGTCACGACGGCCGACCGGCCGCCCAGCCACAACAGCCTTACCCGCCTGTCGTGAACCGGCGGACGACGCCGTGGCCGACGGCCGGGGCGGCGTCGGGCGCTCCCGGCCGGCCCGCCACGTGACCCACAGCCGTGACCGAGTCCACCGACGGCCCGCGCCAGCCCGCCCGCCCAGCCGGCCGTCCGCCGCCGGCCGCCACGCCGTGCCGGGGGGCCGGATGACCGGCCGCGGGCCCCCGGCCGAGCGCGACCCGGAGGCGCTGCTCTCGTTCGGCGCCGTCGCGCTGGACAAGCCCTCCGGCCCGACCTCCCACCAGGTCTCCGCGTGGGTGCGCGAGCTCGCGGACGTCGGGAAGGCCGGCCACGCCGGCACGCTCGACCCGAAGGTCACCGGCTGCCTGCCCGTGCTGACCGGCGCCGCCACCCGGCTGGCCGGCGCGCTGCTCGGCCCGAAGGCGTACGTCGCGGTGCTCCACCTGCACGCCGACCCGCCCGCGGACCTCGAGGCCGTCCTCGACGCGTTCGAGGGGCCCATCTACCAGAAGCCCCCGCGCAAGAGCGCCGTCGCCCGGCGGCTGCGCGTCCGCGAACTCTACTCGCTCGAGGCGCTCGAGGTCGACGGCCGGCGCGTCCTCCTGGCCGTCGAGTGCGAGAGCGGCACCTACGTCCGGAAGCTCTGCCACGACCTCGGGCTGGCGCTCGGCACCGGCGGGCACATGGGCGACCTCCGGCGGACCGCGTCCGAGCCGTTCGACGACGCCGGCCTCGCCACGCTGCACGACCTCGTCGACGCGCTGGCCGAGTGGCGCGAGCGGGGCGACGACGGCCCCCTGCGCGAGGTCGTCCGCCCCGCCGAGCGGGCGCTGTCGCACCTGCCGACCGTCACCATCGCGCCCAGCGCCGCCACGGAGGTCGCGGAGGGCGCGCCCGTGTACGCGCCCGGGGTCATCGACGTCGACGGCGCGGCGCCCCCGGCGGGCGCCGGCGACGACGGCAACCCCCGGACCCCCGCCGACGCGGACGACGTCGACGGGGCCCCGCTGGTCGCGTGCCTGACGCCCGACGGCGCGGCGGTCTGCCTGGGTCGGCTGGTCGGCGACCCGGAGGCCGACTCGGGCATCGCCGTCGCCCTCGAGCGCGTGCTGGTCTGAGGCTCACCCGTCGGCGAACGGGGCGTAGCGGGCAAGCCGAAGGGCTTAACCCTCGTCTCGGCGTCTCGCCGGACGCGGGACCGTGGGGTAGCTTGGTATCCTCGGCGCATGGGGTGCGTCGGACCTGCGTTCGAATCGCAGCGGTCCCACTCCTCGCCGCGCACGGCGCGGCTCCGAGTTCGACCGAGGACTTCTCGACCCTGGTCCGACTCGACGACGAACAGACAGCTCCGGGTCGGCACTGATCGGCCAGGAGCGACCGTCTGACCGTCCATTCCGAGAACCCCAGCCGGAGGGCCCGAGCGACGAACCGGCCCGTGCCGCGCTACTCCACGGCCCACTCGTAGCGGGTGAACCAGCTCCACTCCTCCCGCATGTAGGCCCACTGGTCGTTCGAGAGCACCCGGAGCAGGGCCGCGTGGAGTTCCTCGTTCGATTCGGCCGCGCGCAGGAGCTCTTCGAAGGCCTCCGGGCGGATGTCGCGGGGGATGACCGGGCAGCCGCCCGACTCGAGGGGGACGGGCACCCGGTCCTCCAGCCCCTCCCGCACCTTCTCCCGGTCGACGGACATGGACTCACCCCGAGCTTCTCGTGATCGGATAAAGCTAATCGGTGCATACTGGTCCGCTCGAAGCCGCCCGGGTGACGGTTCGCGCCGACCACCTTCACCCCGTCGCGCGGCTTTTTACGCCCGCCTCGCCACCACCCCCTACCGACCCGATGCCGCCCACCGTCCGCCTCGGCGACGGCGTCCACCTCCACGGCGACCGGCGGGTCGTCTTCGACGCCAGGTCGGCGTCGGGCGACGTCACCGTCGTCTCCCACGCCCACGCCGACCACGCCCGGCGGGCCGGCGACGCGCCCGTGGTCTGCTCGGCGCTGACGGCGGCGGTGCTCGAGGCGCGCACGGGCGTCGCCGTCGAGCACGTCGAGTCCGCCCCGGGCGTCGAGCTCCGGCCGGCGGGCCACGTCCCGGGCTCGCGCGCGGCCGTCGTCGAGGGCGACCGGCGCGTGCTGTACACCGGCGACGTCTCCACGCGCGACCGGGGCGCCCGTGACGGGTTCGAGCCCGTCGCCGCGGACGTGCTCGTCGTCGAGGCGACCTACGGCCGGCCCGCCTACCGCTTCCCGCCCCAGCGCGAACTCGAGGGCCGGATCCGCGACTGGATCGCGGATACGCCCGACCCGCTCGTCCTGTTCGGCTACTCGTTCGGCCGCGCGCAGACGCTCCAGCGGCTCGCGGCCGAGGCCACGGGCCGCCGGCTCGTCGTCCACCCGACGGTCGGCGCGGTCAACGAGGCCATCGCCGCGGCGTCGGACCGCCGGTTCCCGGCGGTGCCGTGGACCGACGTCGGGGACGTCCGCTCCGACGACGTCGTCGTCGCGCCCGCGGGCGCCCGGCGGGGCGAGCGGTTCGCGGCGCGGCTCGACCGGCTGGACGCGGTCACGGCGGCGTTCTCGGGCTGGGCCGTCGACGACTCCTACCGCCACCGGCTCGGCGTCGACGAGGCGTTCGTGCTCACCGACCACTGCGACTTCGACGAGCTCGTCGCGCTCGTGCGCGCGGTCGACCCCGAGCGCGTCTACACCCACCACGGCTTCGCCGCGGAGCTGGCGGCGCACCTGGCCGCCGAGCACGGCTACGACGCGGTGGCGCTCCGGCGCGGCCAGCGCCGGCTCGAGGAGTTCTGAGGCGGCCGCCGGGCCCGCTCGCGGCGGTCCCCGGGCGCGGGGCACCGGCGCCCGTCGGGCCGGGCTCGGCGCTGCGTCCGGGTTCAGTGCTGCGTCTGGTGCTTGATCTTCTCGGCGACGATGGCCGGCACGGTGGTCTGACACCGCCGGCACTGCCACCGCGAGCGGGTCGTCCCCTGCTCCTCCCGGAGGTCGCGCTTGCTCTGCAGCTCGGCGGCACAGCCGTCGCAGACGTACGTCGTTCGGGCCATCGGTCGAGGTGGTGCGTGTCGTCTCGGGGTCGCGGACGGCCGCCGGCCGCCCGCGGTCGGTCGGTGCCGGCCGGGGCCGGCGGCGTCCGGCTCAGTCGCGCGCGAGGCCGGGGTTGGTGACGGCGCCGTCGGCCGCCGAGCCGAACGCGGCCCCGTACTTCGCCAGCACGCCCGAGGTGTAGGCGGGCGCGGGCGGGTCGCGGTCGGCCAGCCGGGCCTCGAGCTCGTCGTCGGCCAGGTCGACGGCGAGCGTGCGCTCTGGGACGTCGACGGTGACGACGTCGCCGTCGCGGAGCGCGGCGATGGGGCCACCGACGAACGCCTCGGGGGCGACGTGGCCGATGGAGAAGCCGCGGGTCGCCCCGG
>CAZVOR010000188.1:0-3981 GCA_964628745.1 uncultured Halobacteriales archaeon | reverse complement strand
CGATGCGGGTGAGCACGGCGAACAGCGCGGCCATCTCGAGCGTGTGCGGCTCGACGTGGATGTCGGGCACGTCGGCGTTGCGCAGCAGCTTGCGGTAGATGTCGGCCTCGGCCTCGTACTCGAGGACGTACGGGAAGTCGATGCGTTTGGTGCGGTCGTTGAACGCCTCCATCTTCTCGTCGCCCTTCTTGTCCCGGTACTCGGGCATGTTCGTCCGCCCGACGATGACCTGGTCGATGTCGATGCGGGGGTTGTTCCGCGGCTTGATGGTCTGCTCCTGGGTGGCGTGCAGGAAGTCGTAGAGGAACTCCCGCTGGAGCTTCAGCAGCTCCTCGCCGGAGAAGATGCCCCGGTTGGCGTTGCACAGCGCGCCGGAGTAATCGAACGCCCGGGGGTCGGACTCCCCGTAGACGGCGAGCTTCGAGTAGTTGACGTCGCCCGTCAGCTCGGACTCGTCCTGGTTCTTCTTGTCCTTGGGCTCGAACGTCTCGACGGCCTGCCGCTTGGTCTCGTCGGCCACCAGCCGGACCACCTCGACGTGGTTCTCGAAGACCGCCTCGAGGTCGTCGTCGTAGCGGGCGAGCAGCCGGTCCAGGTAGAACGCCGAGGCGGGGTCGAGCGACTGGTCGTTCCGGATGGTGTACGGGGCGTCGAACCGCTCGTTGATGGCCTCGACGACCCCCCGTCGCTGCTCGAGTGGCAGCAGGACCAGGGGGTCCTGGTTCAGCGGCGACCGGACCGTGTCGTCGGCCGGGTCCTGGTCGTCGACGACCGAGCAGAGGTCGACCCAGCGGAAGGTGTACATCCGGCCGTGGTCGGTTCGGGTGTACGCCTCGAAGTAGCGGCGCAGCTGGCGGTCGAAGTCGGACTTGCCCGACCCGACCGGCCCCAGCAGGAGCTTGATGCGCTTTTCGGGCCCGAGCCCCCGGGCGCCGCTTTTGATCTTGTTCACGAACTCGTGGATGGCCCGGTGGGTCCCCTCGCCGTAGAAGGCGTTCTCCCCGTCGAACAGGGGGTCCTCGGTCGCGAGGTCGTAGCGAACGATGCCGGCGTCCTCGTCGTACTCGGTGCCGTAGTAGTCGAACATGTCCGCGACGCGCTGGTGGGCGCTGCGGGCGATGGTCGGGTTGGCGTCCAGTTCGTCGAGGTACCACGCCACGCTCCGCGGTCGGCGAAGGTCGTCGGGGACCGATTCCCGGTATCGCGCGGCGAGGTCGGAGAGCGTGTCGATTTCGCCTGTCATGGTTTGATGGGCGGTCTGGCGACCGCGGCGCCGCGCCTGCGACCCGACGGGGCGTTCGCTCCCGGTCGAACGCTGGCGGCACTCGCCCCTCTTCGCGGCTGCGGCACCACGTCGAATCCCGACGAGGGGGTCGCGGGCGGCGGATGGGGAGTCGTGATGAATCCCTAATTCGAATCATGCGGTATGTGAACGTATAACTCTTTATTCAGGTTTACGACATATCAGATCGGAACAATCCCCGTCGGGCCCGCGGTTTAACGGGTCGTTCTATCGAGGTAGCGGCAGCCGCCGGGGGTGGTCGGCGCGACCGCGACGGCGGTGGCCCGTTACCGGGGCCTGCCCCCGCATCGACCGGCCAGCGCCGGTCGACGGGCCTCGCCCGGCGGCGTCCGGCCGGGGCCTACTCCCAGATCCGGATCTCGTCGGGGGTGACGGTCACCCGACGCCCGCTGTACTCGAACGAGAGCGTGACGGCCGAGCGGTCGCCGCGGCCGCCGCACAGCAGGTCCAGCCCGTCGGGGTCGATGCTTCCGGCCAGCGGTTCCAGCTCCAGCGGGGACCGATTCTGCGACGCGGCCACCGCGTCGACGACGGCCTCGCTCGGCACGTCGTCGTCGCGGCGCTCGTAGCGATAGTCCGGCTCGCGGTCGGCGGGGTCGCCTGGCGGGGCCATCGATACGGGTCAGAACGGGAGGTGGGATTCGACGACGTCGGCCTGCTCGTCCAGCCCGTCGAGGTGGGGGGTCACCATCTGGCCGATCATGACGACGAGGGCGTTGTCGGTCCCCTCGCCGACGATGGCCTTCTCGGCGGGAGCGTCGTCCCCGTCCGCCGGTCCTCGCGTCCCGACCACGACGGCCTCGCGGTCGGCGAGCAGCAGGCGGCCGACGGTCCGCCCATCGACGGGGCGGCTCAGCCAGTCGGCGTCGGGCGCCCAGAGGTCGACGGCGGGGGCCTGCTCGCGGACGAGCTCGCGGACGTCCGGGTCGCGCGTGCCGAGGTAGACGTCCACGCCCCGGCGGGACGCGTCCCGGATGCGGCTGAACCACCCCGCCTCGAGCATCCCCGTGTCCGCGAAGAGGCAGAACAGCTCGTCGTCGGCCCGGTCGCAAAGCGCCTGGGCGAACGAGACGACCCGCTCGCGCCCCTCGATCGCGCCCACCGCCCCGGGCTCCGACTCGCCGGTCAGGCTCGCCCGGAAGTCGGGCTCGAGCACGGAGTGCAGCCACGGCGCCCGCAGGGCGGGGTGTCCCACGTACTCGACCAGTCCCTCCTCGGCGTCGTACTCGACCAGGCCCGGCGCGGCCAGCCTCGGGAGGTGGCGGTGTCGCAGGCTAGCGAGGAGTCCCTCGACCGCCTCGCCCGGCACGGCCGACCCGGGGGTGCCCCGCTCCCTGGCGCCGAGCTCGCGCGCCAGGGTCTCCGTGTGGATCGGACCGAACTGGTGGCCGAGGACGTCGAGGACGGTCCGGCGTCTGGAATCGGCGAGCGCCCCGAAGAGCGCGTCGAGCGACCCGGGTTCCGCGTCCGCCTCGCCGCGGACGACGTCGACGACCCCGCCGTCCCGGAACGCGGGGTGGTCGGCGGCCGCCACCGTGTCCCGGTCGGGGCCCAGCTCGACCAGTCCGGCGGCCTCGAGCGCCGGCAGCTGTACGTGGTACAGCCCGACCGTCGCCCGCCGGACCGCGTCCGGCGCTCGCGTCGGCGGCGCTCCGTCGCGCGACCGCACGAGCGCCGTCGCGAGGTCGCGAAGCGTGGCGGGCTCGGGGGCTCGGTCGGCCACGACCCGGAGGAGCCGGCGTCGGTCGCCGTCCGCGAGGCACCGGAAGAGCGCGTCCAGCTCGGCCCGCCCCTCGTCGCCACCGGTATCGGATGAAACGGCCATGGTGCGGGCTCTCCGCTCACGCACTTAAACCGATGCCCTAATCAGTTGGGGTCGCGCCGTCGGGATGGCCGCGACGGGTCATCTCCCCCCGCCAGAACGGCCACCGCCGGTGACCGGCTGGCCTCGCGAGCCGGGGGCGGGGATGGGGTTATTTTTGCCGGTACAGGGTCGGTTTTATACGAGCTCCCGGCCGGACCTCGACGTGCCGGTCCGGCCGCCCGCGACCCCGGCTCCCGCCCGTGCAGCGCGATTCCCGTGGACGCGAGACCCGTCGCCGAGCCGGCCACCCCGCCACAACACCTAACCAACGGGCACGCCATTGGCGCGGTGATCGATGTACGACGCCGTTCTGCTGCCGACGGACGGGAGCGTCGGCATGGCCGGGGCCATCAGACACGGCTTCCACCTGGCCAGGGCGCACGACGCTACCGTCCACGCGCTGTACGTCGTCGACCTGCGGGCGTACGCGATGCTGCCCGAGGAGACGACCCAGGGGCAGGTAAAGCGGCTGCTCGCGGACGAGGGCGAGCGGGCGGTCGAGGCGCTGGCGGACTACGCCCAGCAGGAAGGGGTCGAACTCGTGTCGGCGATCTGGGAGGGCATCCCGCACGAGACGATTCTCCAGTACATCGGGGAGCACGGCATCGACCTCGTCGTCATGGGCACCCACGGTCGCTCCGGCGACTCGAACCGCATCGTGGGGAGCGTCGCCGAGGAGGTCGTCCGGAGCGCGGCGGTGCCGGTGGTGACCGTCAGGATGACCGACGACGACCTGGAGGCGGTCCGGGACGCCATCCCCGAGGACGCGGCGGGCGAGATACCCGACGAGCAGCGGCGGTACATCCGCTGAAGC
>CAZVOR010000187.1:0-4026 GCA_964628745.1 uncultured Halobacteriales archaeon | reverse complement strand
CTCTGGCGGCGACAGTGACGGCTCCGGCGCGCCCCGCTCGCCGCCGGGAGGCGGCCCGCCGGGCGAGCGCTGGAGCCGGCCCGGCGCGGGACCGCATCCACGCACCGCGCCGCCGGGTTCCACCCGGAACGGAGGGGTCGAGCGAGCCGGCCGCGTCAGCCGGGCGTCGGACGGTCGTGCGACTCGTTTCGACTGGAACGACCACCCCGCGAAGACGCCGAACTCGGCGGGATGCGGGGCGCTCCCGCCCGGATTCGCCGGGCCGGTGGCGGCGGGGCCGCGGGCCCGCGTCTGACGCCCGTCGGACCCGTTTCGGGTGGAACCGCCGGCGGCCGACGCCGCGCGGCCATCGGGCCCGACCGCCGCGTGGTCGGCCCGACCGGGCCGCACCGGCCACCGACGCCTTCGCGACCGCCTCGCCCCGGCCCGACCGCGCCTCCCGGCGGCCGGTTGCGGGCGACGCCGCGCCCTACTCGTGCTTGTGCGTGAACAGCAGGACGTCGCCGTCGTGGGTCGTCGTGCAGAGGTCCAGCAGCATGCTCAGCTCGAGGCTGTTGTACTCGTCCTCGCAGACGACGAGGTCGTCGAACGGCTTCTCGCAGGCCGGGCAGGCGATGGCGACCGTGTTCCGGTAGGTCGTGACCCCCGGGGCCGACTCGTGTGGCGTCATGGAGGAGACGAGCTGCTCGTACTCGGAGTCGTCCATGCTGGTTGCCCCACGGGGAGCGGGGACATGAAGGGTGGGGGCGAGGCCGACGCGGCGGGACCGCGGTCGGCCCCCGCGGGTCCGACGCTGCCTCGCCGCCTCGCTCAGCCGCCGTCCTGCTCCTCGCGCAGCCGGTAGAGGAACCCCCCGGTGTCGACCTCGACGCGGTCCTCGGTCACGCGCTCGTCCCTCGCGATGGGCGCGGTGACCTCGGCGCCGGCGAGCAGCTCGAACGGGACGCAGCCGGTCTCGGCGGCGCGGTCGGCGTTCTCGGCCTGGCCGTAGACGGTGTACCCGCCGCCGCCGTCGATGACGTCGCCGGGCTCGAGGTCGCGCTTGGCGGCCCCCACGACCTCGGTGCCGTGGTCGACGGGGACGCCGGTGGGCTCGCCGAGTAGCGCGGCGCTGGCGATGCTGACGGTCGTCTCGGAGGCGAAGTGGTACGGCCGGACGAACGCCTGGTACCGGCCGTCGGCGCTCGAGTTGACGTGCGGGCGCCCCGCGAAGTAGTCCGCCAGCTGGTCGGAGTCGGTGCGCGTGACCACGAACACCGAGAAGCGGGCGTCCTCCGGCGTGACGGCGTCGGCCACGCCGGTCCGCGAGAGCACGCCGCCCTCGGCCTCGGGCCGGAACACCTCGGGCAGCTCGGCCAGCGGGACGGTCGGCTTGTGGACGCCGTCGTCGTCGATGGTCAGGCCGACCGCGTTCGCCCCGGCGACGGTCTCGACCGCCGCCTTCGTCCCGTCCAGGAAGGTGTTGTAGATGACCGGGTCGGGGTCGAGCCCCTCGCCGAACGACGCGATGTGGCCGTGGCGCTCGATGGCGTCGTCCGGCGTGCCGTAGTGGTCGAGCGGCCGGGAGGACTTCCCGGCGGCGACCACCTCGAAGCCCGCGGCCCCGGCCCACTCGCACAGCTCGACGATCTGTGCTGGCTGGTCGCCGTACGCCAGCGTGTAGACGGCGTCGTTGGCCGCGGCGAGCTCGGCGAGCCGCATCCCGCAGACGGTGTCCGCCTCGACGCTGACGTTGACGAAGTGCCGGCCGCCCGACAGCGCCGCGTGGCCGAACCGGGCGGCGGCGTTCGGGTCGCCCGTCGCCTCGACGACCACGTCCACGTCGGCCTCGACGGCGACCGCGCCGTCCTCGGCGACGACGCGCGCGCCGTCGGCCAGCGCCGCGTTCGCCGCGTCCGCGTCGGCCGCCCGCTCGACGCGGTCCCCGGCGCCCGCCCGCCGGAAGGTCGTCTCAGCCTTCCCGACCGCGAGGTCCGCGATGACCGACGTCTCCATGCCCGGTGCCGCCTCGATGGCGTGGACGACCTGCGAGCCGAAGATGCCGACGCCGATGCAACCGACGCGGATTGGCTCCTCGAGCCGTCGCAGCTTGGTGGCGAGGTTCATGCGGAAGTTCGCTCCCCTGGACGAGCGTCGTGGGGGATGATAGCTGTTGGTGGAACGGTACGCCGCGTCGCCGTCCGGGGGGTGGCCTAGCGAACGCCGTCCCCGGTCAGTTCGGCGGTGCACCCGGCGTCTTCGCGGGCTCCCCGCCGTCGGAGTCGTCGACCACGGCGCTAAGGGGGGACTGCCCGTCGTCGCCGGGGCCAGCCCCATAGCGGCCCCTCGAGCCGTCGAAGCGCTCGACCAGTCGCCACGCCACCATCGCCGCGTACCGGTCGACGAACTCGTCCTCGTCGGCGCCGAGGAGCTCGGTCAGCTCCCAGGCCCACGCCCGTATCTCGTCGGTCGCCTGGGGACCGACCGACTCGACGACGCCCCTCGCCGCCGTCCGCAGCTCGTCGGCCGAGAACGCCCGGGAGTCGTCCCGCTCGTCCAGATCGTCGGCGATGGCCGCCGCGACCGCGCGCGGGTGGTCGAACCCGTCGAACGCCCCGGCCGGCGCGTCGAGCGCGTCCGCTGCACGCTCCCCCGCGGGTCGCTCGCCGCCGCTGCGGTCGGGCCGGTCGGTCCCCATCGGCTCCCCGCTGGTTGGGCGCGCCACCCCATAAAGAGGGTTGAAATGTAAGGTAGATTGAATCTCTGTTGCCCTCCGTCGCCTTGCCTCGGTCGTGATGATTGGCCAGGCGGAGGCGGAAAAGCGGACTCGCCGGGACTGAGCGAACGCGGAGCGTTCGCGAGGGTCGGCATGGAACGGAGCGAGTTTAGAGAGTGGCCGGCCATCCGGTCGGATTCCTGTGAGGGGAAAAGCGCCGGGCTCGGGCCCGACCGCGACCCCAGGTAGGCCCGCAGCGTCCGGACGGTCCATAGCTGTCCGCCCCGCTCTAGCTTGAACCCGACCGGCCCGGGGCCCTGATCGTTCGGATGACTCTTCTGAATGGTTCCCGGATGCGCGTCTACTCCTGATCGAGTCCACCGTCGCACGGCGACCCGGATGCCGCTGTGGCAGGGACTCGTTTTCAGAATCGGTTTCTCTCCCGGTCGACCGGCGTGCAAGATGGGCCGCCTGGGCCCGCGGCGCCGCTGCTCGGGAAAACTCGATACCTGTCAGAACTTTTATGGACTCGCCGGGATTCGAACCCGGGGCCTCGTCCTTGCGAAGGACGCGATCTGCCGCTGATCTACGAGCCCGCGACCCGTTCTATCCGCACGACGACCATCAGCGTTACGTTACGGTCCCGTCGTCGGGATTCGGTTCGTGCTCGAAAGCGCCGCAGCGCTCGAACGGAAGCGAGCGACAGAACCGCACCAGGAACCCGCTGACGCCTAGTCCCGTCGGGCGGAGCCCGACGACCTTCGCAGACGCTCCGCGTCTGCTCAGTCCTCGAGGACGATCTCGATGCTGACGTCGTTGGGCACCTGGATGCGCATCAGCTGGCGCAGCGCCCGCTCGTCCGCGTCGATGTCGATGAGCCGCTTGTGCACGCGCATCTCCCAGTGCTCCCAGGTGGCGGTCCCCTCGCCGTCCGGGGACTTCCGCGTGGGCACCTGCAGCTTCTTCGTCGGGAGGGGCACCGGACCGCTCAGGCTCACGCCCGTCTTCTCGGCGATATCGCGCACGTCCGCGCAGATATCGTCGAGGTCCTCCGGGCTCGTACCGGCCAGCCGGACGCGCGCCTGCTGCATCGATTACGCCTCGTCGACGCTTAGGACCTTGCCGGCCGCGATGGTCTGGCCCATGTCGCGGACGGCGAACGAGCCGAGCTCGGGGATCTCCGAGGACGGCTCGATGGACAGCGGCTTCTGCGGCCGGACGGTCACGACCGCCGCGTCGCCGCTCTGGATGAAGTCCGGGCTCTCCTCGGCGACGTCGCCGGTGGACGGGTCGATCTTCTTGTCGATGGACTCGATGGTGCAGGCCACCTG
>CAZVOR010000186.1:0-4142 GCA_964628745.1 uncultured Halobacteriales archaeon | reverse complement strand
AAGCGCGTCCTTGGTAAGGACGAGAGCCCGGGTTCAAATCCCGGCCTAGGCTCTTTTCGAGGAGCAATGGTGACGTCGGTCAGCGGTCCACCTCGCCCGACGCCTCGTCCGACGTGCCGTCCTCGATGCGCACGACTCCGACCCTGCCGAGCACCCACACCCCGAGGACCACCAGCAGTACCAGCGCCGCCAGCAGCGCCACCGGCCCGGCGAGCAGCGTCGCCCGGCGCGGCCCCACCACGAACTGGCCGAAGCCGCGGACGACGAAGGCGACGAACACGAGGCCGAAGACGAGGAGGCCGAGCTTGGTCAGCGTCGACTGGCGCATGACGGGTTCGGCCGTCCGGTCGTCGGCCGACGACGTAACGCTTGCCCGACGGCCGGACGCCGTCCGAGGCGCCGAGCCTCGCCGGACGGTCGAAGCAACGACTTTCAACCCGCCCGCCGTACCCCCGGCCATGACCTACGTCATCGTCGGCGGCGGCCGGGTGGGCCTGCGGACGGCCCGGACGCTGGCCGAGCAGGGCTACGACGTCGTCATCGTCGAGCGGGACCCGGACAAGGCCCGCCGCGCCCGCGAGGACGGGTTCGCGGTCGTCGAGGGCGACGGCGCCGACGCCGACGTGCTCGAGGAGGCGGGCATCGCCGAGGCCGAGGCGGTCGCCGGCCTGACGGGCGACCTCAACGTCAACTTCGCGGCCTGCATGCTCGGGGCCGAGCACGGCGTCCGGACCATCCTCCGCATCGACGAGGACTACCGCGAGGCCATCTACGAGAAGTACGCCGACGAGGTCGACGAGATCGTCTACCCCGAACAGCTCGGGGCGATGGGCGCGAAGACCGCGCTGCTCGGCGGGAACTTCAACCTCATCGCGGACCTCACCGAGGAGCTCCAGCTGCTGTCCGTCACCATCCCGGCCGGCTCGCCGGCCATCGGCAAGCGGGTGACGGAGCTCGAGGACACGATGGGCATCGACGCGGCCCGGCTGTACGCCCACGGCCGGCGCCGGCAGGCGATGACCATCCCCCTGCCCGGCACCGAGGTCGAGGCCGGCGACCAGGTGGCGCTCATCGCCGAGCGCGACGCCGTCGAGGCCGTCCGGTCGACGCTGCTCGGCGAGTCGGCGGCCGCGTAGCGGCGGGCCGGCGCCGGACCGGTCGACGGTCGACGCGCCGCCCGCCGGCCGACCGCCGCTGGCCGCCCTGCCTCCCTCGCGGATTCCGGCCGTTTTTTGCCGTCCGGCGTCGTGCCGGTTCCATGCACGGGACCGGACTGCCGCTGGTGACGCCCTTCACCGCCGACGGCGACGTCGACGAGGCGGCGCTGGCGGAGCTCGTGGGCGTGGTCGAGGACGGCGGCGTCGACTTCATCGTCCCCGTCGGATCGAACGGCGAGTCGGCGCTGCTCTCCCCGGACGAGCAGGCGCGCGTCGTCGAGGTCGTCGCCGACGCCGCCACGGTGCCGGTGCTCGCCGGGACGGGGCAGCCGAGCCGCCGGCACACCGTGCGCGCGACCGAGCGCGCGGCCGACGCCGGGGCCGACGCGGCGCTGGTCGTCACGCCGTACTACTTCACCCACGACCAGGAGACGCTGGCCACCTACTACCGCGAGGTCGCCGACGCCGTCGAGCTGCCGGTCTACCTCTACAGCGTGCCGAGCAAGACCGGCGTGGCGCTCGACGTGACGACGGTCGCCGAGCTGGCCGACCACCCGAACGTGGCCGGCATGAAGGACTCGAGCGGCGACCTGGCGACGTTCCACCGCGAGGTCGCGACGACCGCCGACGCCGACTTCGACCTGCTCGTCGGGCACGGCGGGCTGTTCGCCCACGCCCTCGACGCGGGCGCGACGGGCGGCGTCCTCGCGCTCGCGAACGTCGCGCCGGAGCGCACGAGCGAGGTCCACGACCGACACGCCGCGGGCGACGACGCCGCGGCCCGGCGCATCAACGCCGAGCTGGTCGAGCTCAACCACGCCGTCGTGAGCCGCTTCGGCGTCCCCGGGCTGAAGGCGGCGATGCGCCTGCGCGGGATGCCCGCCGGCCACGCCCGGTCGCCCCACCGGCCGGTCGGGCCCGAGGTCGAGGCCGAGCTGGAGCGCCTCGTGGCCGCGGCCGAGCCGTAACGCGTCGCGTCGCCGCCGTGAGCGGGGCCGACTCCCCGCGGGCGCAGCCACCTTTTTCGCCCGCGGGGCCGACGGGCACCCGTGAGCTGGACCGAGCTGTTCGAGCGGGCGGCCGCCCACGGGGTCGACGAGGCGGCGGTCCGAGCGACGCTGGCCGAGCGCCGGGCGGGCCGGGGCGAGGCGTCCGGGTCGGGCGACGAGCGTGAGGAAGCCGGGACGGGTGGCGGAGACGGCGACGACGGCCCGGAGGACGGCGGGCCGTGACCGGGGCGATGGCCCGCGTCGTCGCCGACGCCGACGTGCTGGCCGCCGACCTGCTCTGCGGCGGGCCGGCCCGCGAGGCGCTGGACCTCGTCCGCGCGCACGACTGGGTGACGCTGGTCGGAAGCGAGCCGCTGCTCGACGACGCGCAGGCGGTCGTCGAGTCGCTCGCGGACGGGACGCTGGCGGCCGACTGGCGCGCGGCCGCGGCGGCCCTCGCCGAGCTCGTCGAGCACCCCGCCGGTGACCACCCGGCGCTGGCGAGCGCCCTGCACGGCGACGCCCGCCACGTGCTCTCGTTCGACGAGGCCCTCCGCAGCGCCGAGGCCGGCGTCGCCGTCCGCGAGCGGGTCGAGACCAGCGTCAAGCACCCGGCCGCGTTCGGCCGGCTGTTCGACCCCGCGGCGATGTACGGCGTCGTCGTGGGCGGGGCGTACCCCGGGCCCGACCGCGACCCGCGGGCGTAGCGAGGGGTGGCCCGGCGCGCGGGAGTTCGACCTGACGCGACGGGGCCGGGCCGAGGGAGCCGCCCGGGGCCGCGGCGGGCGGCGACGGCGTCAGTCGTCGCCCCGCCCCATCCACGCCCACACGGGCCCGGCGACCACGAGCATCAGGCCCGCGACGACCACGAGCGACCACGGCGAGCCCGTCGCGGCGGGTCCGGCGGTACCCGGGCCACCGGAACCGAGCAGCAGCAGGAGCGCCGACTCCTGCGGCATGGCCGCCACCGGGACGTAGCCGGGGCCGGCGTCGGCGAACCGGACGAGCCGGGGCGTCGTGTCGGGCACGTCGGCGAAGCCCCCGGCGTAGTACGCGACGCCGGCGACGATGACCCCGAGGAGGCTGACGTCGAGGCCGTCCGACCAGCCGCCGGACTCCGGACGCATCGTCAACCCGTCGGGTCCCCGAGGTCAAAACGTTCCCGGGCCGCGAGCGGCCCGCGCTAGCGGCGGGCCCTCACCGCGCGCCCCGGCGCTCGGCCGATTCGCCGGCCAGCCAGTCGGCGAACGTCGCCAGCGCCCGGCCGCGGTGCGAGACGGCGTTTTTCTCCTCGGTCGACAGCTCCGCGAACGTCCGGCCGTCGTACTCGAATATCGGGTCGTAGCCGAAGCCGCCGTCGCCGCGCGGTGCGACGATCCGTCCGCGGACGGCGCCCTCGAACGTCCGCTCGGTCTCGCCGTCGCAGTAGGCCACGACCGACCGGAAGGCGGCCGAGCGGTCCGCCAGCGGCTCGGCCAGCCGCCACACGCCGTCCAGGCCGATGGTGCCGTAGACGTACGACGAGTACGGCCCCGGGAACCCGCCGAGGCCGTCGACGAACAGCCCCGAGTCCTCGACGAAGACCGGGGTGCCGTCGCCGGCGGCGTGGGCGTCGCGGGCGCCGTGGGCCGCGATGACCGCGAGGTCGTCGGCCTGTATCTCCGGGTAGTCGTAGTCGTCGGCCTCGACGGCCTCGCCGACGCCCTCGAGGTACGCGCGGGCCTCGCGGACCTTCCCGTCGTTGGTCGTCACGAACCGGAGCATGCGATGGAACCCGCGGGGCGGCGGGAAGAACCCGTCGACCGGCCGGACGCGCCGGCGGTCAGTCGTCGACGACGACCTCGACCGGCTCCTCGCCGTCGGGCGCCGCCCCGCGCCGGACGGTCCCGCCCCGCTCGTGCCAGACCAGCGCGCCGACCACGGCGAGGGCGATCCACGACCGCCAGCTGGCGAGGTTCAGGGTGTAGCCGACGCCGAAGGGCTTCTCGACGAGCAT
>CAZVOR010000185.1:0-4184 GCA_964628745.1 uncultured Halobacteriales archaeon | reverse complement strand
ACGACCGGGGCGGCGGTCCCCACGGTGCACCCGCTGACGCCGGACCGGTGGGACGACCTCGAGACCCTGTTCGGCCCGAAGGGCGCGTTCATGGGCTGCTGGTGTGCGTACTGGCGGATGCGCCACAGGGACTTCGGGGAGACGAGCGCGGCGGCCCATCGGGAGCTCCTCCGCGAGCGGGCCTGCTCCGGATCGCCGCCGGGGCTGCTCGCCTACCGCGACGGCGAGGCGGTCGCGTGGGTGTCCGTGGAGCCCCGCGAGCGCTTCGAGGCGTTCGAGCACGCCCGGGTCTACACGGCGGTGGACGACACCCCCGTCTGGACGGTGACCTGCTTCTACCTGCGCGAGGACGTGCGCGGGACCGGGTTGACGACCCGCCTCCTGCGGGCGGTGAAGGAACACGTTCGCGCGAACGGCGGCGCGGCGGTGGAGGGGTACCCGGAGGACCCGAACGACCTCGCCTCGAGCGGGACGCCGGGGTACATGGGCCTCGTGCCCGCCTTCGAGCGAGCGGGGTTCGAGGAGGTCGCCCGACTGTCGAACGGCCGGCCGGTGTACCGCGCGCTGCTGGACGACGGCTAGCCCGGGCTCAGCCGTCCGCGACCTCGCCGTCGAACCTCCCCACCAACCGCCCCGCCTCGCCGGCCGGCTCGACCTCGAACCCCAGCGACGCCCAGAACGGCCGGACCCGCTCGTCGAATCCGGCCACCAGCGTCCCGTGACGGTCGGCCGCGGCCTCGACGAGCGCCGTCCCGATGCCCTGCCCGCGGCGGCGACGGCGGACGGCGACGGCCTCGACGCGCGCGCCGCGGGGCGGCCCGGCGGGATCGAGCACCAGGGCGCCGTGCACCCGGTCCGCCTCGACGGCCACGAGGACGTCGCCCGACGTCGCGGCCGCTCGGACGCGCCCGGCGGACGTCGCCAGCAGCCCGCCGTCGAGGACGCGCATGACGGCCGGCAGCTCCTCGACGCCCGCCTCGCGGACCGGCATGGCCCGACATCGCGCGGCAGGGGAGTTAACGACCCCGGGAGCCGTCGGCGACGGGGGCAGCCGCCCGCGACCGCCGTCCCGGGCCGGGGTTAAACGGCGGGTTAAGCTCACCTTTATTACCCGGTAGGTTACACGTACCGGAGGCCATGCCCACCCCGCGTCCGTCCGAGGCGCTCCGGCGCGTCGGGCTCGCGCCGCTCGTCCGTCCGACCAGGAGCCAGGCCGAGGTGGACCTCCTGCCGCCGTACGGCGACCCCGAGGTCAGCCTCACGGGGGAGTTCGGGACGTACCTGGCCGTCGGCGCCGCGGCGGCGCTGACGTACGCGGCCCTGCGCCGGTGACGCACCGGTGACGCGCCGCGGCCCGGTCGAGCACGACCGAGCGGCGGCTCAGCCGCCGGAGACGAGCCGGAGCACGCGCGCCCGCCGGGCGTCGACCGGCCGGTCCTCGGGGACGGGACGGCCGTCGACGAGGACGGCGACCTCGTTCGGCGAGAGGCCGACCTCGGCGAGCAGCTCCGCGTAGGTCGCCTCCTCGACGTCGAACTCGTACTCGTCGTCGCCGACGACCTCGAGCGTCACGCGCACGCCCGCCGTTGGCGGCCGGCCGGTTTCAGCGTTGTCGTCCGGCGACGGCCGGTCGAGCCACACGACGTCGACGGGCCGAGCGGCCGGACGACGGCCCGGACCTCGCGGCCTTTATGGGCGGGTGGCGCCTGGGCTCGGCCATGAGCGAGGCGACGGCGTCGGTCGGGCGCGACGAGGTCTGGATCGAGAAGTACCGCCCGCGGACGCTCGGGGAGGTGGTCGGCCAGGACGCCATCACCAGCCGGCTGGCCCGGTACGTCGAGCGAGAGGACCTGCCGCACCTGCTGTTCTCGGGGCCGGCGGGGGTCGGCAAGACGAGCGCGGCCATCGCCATCGCCCACGAGGTGTTCGGCGAGGCGTGGGAGGAGTTCTTCCTCGAGCTGAACGCCTCGGACGACCGGGGCATCGACGTCATCCGGAACCAGGTGAAGCGGTTCGCCGAGTCCGACTGGCGCGGGCGCGAGACGGACCAGCCCGGGCTCATCTTCCTCGACGAGGCGGACTCGCTGACGTCCGACGCCCAGTCGGCGCTGCGGCGGACGATGGAGACGTACTCGAACAACGTGCGCTTCATCCTCTCGTGTAACTACTCCAGCCGGATCATCGACCCCATCCAGTCGCGGTGCGCCGTCTTCCGGTTCTCCGGCATCCCCGACGAGGCCGTCGCGGCGCGCATCCGGGAGATCGCCGACGCGGAGGGCATCGAGCTCGCCGGAGACGGCGTCGACGCGCTGGTATACGCCGCGGACGGCGACATGCGCAAGGCCATCAACGCGCTGCAGGCCGCGGCCGTGCTCGGCGACGCGGTCGACGAGGAGGCCGTCTACACCATCACGAGCACCGCCCGACCCGAGGACATCCGGGAGATGGTCGAGGCAGCGCTCGGCGGCGACTTCTCCGCCGCCCGCTCGGTGCTCGACGACCTGCTGGCCGAGCAGGGGCTGGCCGGCGGCGACGTCATCGACCAGCTGCACCGCTCGGTGTGGGACTTCGAGCTGGACGACCGGGCCGCCGTCCGGCTGCTCGACCGCATCGGCGAGGCGGACTACCGCATCGCCGAGGGCGCCAACGAGCGCATCCAGCTCGAGGCGCTGCTGGCCGCGGTCGCGCTCGAAGGCGAGGAGTGAGCTGCCCGGTCCGACGGAGCGTCGACCGCGGCGACGCGTCCGCCCCCGAACCGGCCGCCCTCTCCTGAATAGCCTCCCGGAACCCTTTTCCCCGAAGCCGCGCCAACTAGCCGCCACTCATGACCGACCTCGCGGCCGAGTACCGCCTCGAGTACTTCGAGCGGGAGGGCTTCGTCCGCCGGGAGTGTCCCTCCTGCGGGGCCCACTTCTGGACCCGCGACGAGGCCCGCGAGACCTGCGGGGAGCCCCCCTGCGAGGACTACTCGTTCATCGACGACCCCGGCTTCGACGGCCCACGCTCCCTCGAGGAGATGCGCGAGGCGTTCCTCTCGTTCTTCGAGGACCACGGCCACGAGCGCATCGACCCCTACCCGGTGGCGGCGAACCGCTGGCGCGACGACGTGCTGCTCACGCAGGCGTCCATCTACGACTTCCAGCCGCTCGTGACGAGCGGGACGACGCCGCCGCCGGCCAATCCGCTGTGCATCTCCCAGCCGTGTATCCGGATGCAGGACATCGACAACGTGGGCAGGACCGGCCGCCACACCATGGCGTTCGAGATGATGGCCCACCACGCGTTCAACGCCCGGGAGGACGTCGACGACCCCGACCGCTACGCCTACCAGGGCGAGGTCTACTGGAAGGACGAGACCGTCGAGTACTGCGACCGGTTCCTGGAGTCCATGGGCACCGACCTCGAGGAGATCACCTACATCGAGGACCCGTGGGTCGGCGGCGGGAACGCGGGCCCCGCGTTCGAGGTCATCTACCGCGGCGCGGAGGTCGCCACGCTCGTGTTCATGTCGCTCGAGCAGGACCCCGACGGCGAGTACGAGATGAAGGACGGCAACCGGTACGCGCCGATGGACACGTACATCGTCGACACCGGCTACGGCCTCGAGCGCTGGACGTGGGTCAGCCAGGGCACGCCGACCATCTACGAGGCGGTCTACCCCGAGATGATCGAGGTCCTCGGGGAGAACGCCGGCATCGAGCACGACGACGCCGAGCGCGAGCTGGTCCACCGCGCGGCCAGGCTCGCGGGCCACATGGACATCGACGAGGCAGAGGACATGGACGCCGCGCGGGACACCATCGCGGACCGCCTCGACGTCTCGACCGAGCGCCTCGAGGCGCTGATGGGGCCGCTCGAGGCCATCTACGCCATCGCCGACCACTGCCGGGCGCTGGCGTACATGCTCGGCGACGGCATCGTCCCCTCCAACGTGGGGA
This sequence comes from uncultured Halobacteriales archaeon, assembly GCA_964628745.1. Taxonomy (GTDB): domain Archaea; phylum Halobacteriota; class Halobacteria; order Halobacteriales; family Hikarchaeaceae; genus CAZVOR01. Next base: position 246 of record CAZVOR010000185.1, on the reverse strand, counting down.
CGGGCTACCTCGCCCGCATGGTGCTCCGGCGGACCAAGCGCCTGGCCGACACCGTGGGCGTCGACGCGCCGCTCGACGAGCTCGTGGACATGCAGGCCGAGCGGCTGGGCTACGAGAACCGCGACGTCGTCCGCGACGTCGTCCGGACGGAGGTCGAGAAGTACCGCGAGACGCTCGACCGCGGCGGTCGGCGGGTCCGCCAGCTCGCCCGCGAGCACGCCGAGCGCGGCGAGGCCATCCCCGTCG
>CAZVOR010000184.1:0-4197 GCA_964628745.1 uncultured Halobacteriales archaeon | reverse complement strand
ACCCCACCGTCTACCTAATCGGCCGCAGCCACATCCTACGGCGCCGGAGCCTTTCCGACTCCCCGCGTTCCAGCGTGGGAGTCGTATCGCGGATTAGCCTCAGTTTCCCGAGGGTGTCCACGTCCGTAGGGTAGTTTGGCCACGTGTTACTGAGCTGTCTGCTACGGGTCTGAACCCGTGCAACTAGCATGGCTAAGTCGGACCCCGATAGCAATGGCCTCCGGCAGGATCAACCGGAATGGCTCCGGGCGGCTGCCCGGAGTGGGTGTTAGGCGGGAATGCATCCTCGAGGGATGCACACCGTTGGTCGTCGATCTACGAGAGACCGATCGGGTGTCACCGAACTGTCGTGGCTCACATCAGATCCCATCTGTACGGCGGACCGCAGGGGTGGAATCCTCACGTCGGTTGCGGACTCTACATAGCTACAGTAGGGTATTAAACCCATCGAAGCGCCGTAGTCCGCTGACCCCCCGACGTGGTCCGTGTCGGGTGGGCCGTCGCAACCTCTGGTAGGCGCTTCCCGAACTTAAGGACGTCGACTCGGCCGGGCCCATCGAGCCGGCGTCGGCGGCGAGGGACCGGCCGCTGGCGGGCGGGTGTCGCGCGGGAGGAGGGCGGCCGGTCATCCCTCGCGTCGTGCGTGCGGTGCGGCCGGGCGAGCCCGCGCGACTGGAGGATACGTCCGGCGAGGCTCCTAACGGTTGCGGCTCGACCGGCGGCCGCCGGGAGAACGTCGGACCGGCCCCTACTCGTCGAGGTGCTCGATGCCCTTCTTCGAGACGTTTGCCTCGGTGATGCGCCGGGGCATCCAGTCGGGCTTGTCCGTCGGCGCGGTCGTCTCCCAAGCCCAGGCGTCGTAGATGTGGACCTTGTCGCTGCCCTTCTCGCGCAGGCGGATCTCCCGGCGGGGGGCCGTGTCCTCGCTGTGGCCGACCTCGGTGAGCCGCCGGGCCGCCTTCAGTGCGGCCTGCCGCGGCGTGTTTCCGCTGAAGACGCTACCCTCTCGTCCGCCGGCCTCGCGGAGCGCAAAGTTTCGTTTACCGTCCTCGCGTACCATGGTTTGGACCTCCGTTCGGGCAGTGTCCGGGTGCGGATATAAATATATCGGCAAAATGAATGGTCAACCGGGACAACAGTTAAATAGTGGAACCCGCCGCCGGGGTCGCCTCCGCGACTCGTCACCCCGCTGAGGCTGGCGAACCTCGCCGGACACGACCGGCCGGCGGGCGGAGGGAACGCTTAAGTACGTCGTGCGGCGAGGGCCAACAAGACACCCGCAATGGTCCGGAAGAAGAAGCTCAGCCCGAGTGGGGCGAAGGACGACGCCGGCGAGTACCACAACGCCCACATCAACCTCCACGAGGACGAGCTCGCCGTCGCCGGGATGGCCATCGGCGACCAGGTGTTCGTCCGGGTCCGCGAGGACAAGATCATCATCCAGAAGGCCGACCAGGACGAGGTCGAGCACGACTTCTGACCCGGACCGCGCGCCGGGAATGACCGCCTACCGCCTGCTGAAACCGCTGCTCTTCGCGCTGCCGGCCGAGCGCGCCCACGGGCTGGTCAAGCGCGGCCTCGCGGCCGCCCAGGACACGCCCGTCGAGCGGGCGCTCGCCAGACGCTTCCGGTTCGAGGACCCCCGCCTGCCGGTCGAGGCGATGGGGCTCTCGTTCCCCAACCCGGTCGGCGTCGCGGCGGGCTTCGACAAGAACGGCGAGGTGCCCTGCGCGCTCGCCAGCCTCGGGTTCGGCCACGTCGAGATCGGCGCCGTGACCGCGAGGCCGCAGTCGGGCAACCCCCGGCCGCGGCTGTTCCGGCTGCGCGACGACGAGGCGTTGATCAACCGGATGGGGTTCAACAACGAGGGCGCCGACGCCGTCGCCGAGCGGCTGGCCGAGGGACCGGCGCCTCCCGTGCCCGTGGGCGTCAACATCGGGCTCACGTCGGTCGCCGCCCCGGACGAGGCGGCCGACGAGTACCGGTACACGTACGAGCGTCTGGCGCCGCACGCCGACTTCGTCGTGGTCAACGTCTCGAGCCCGAACACGCCCGGGCTCCGCGACCTACAGCGCCGCGGGCCGCTCGCCGAGCTGCTCGAGACGCTCCAGGACGCCGGCGCCGGCACCCTGCTCGTGAAGCTCTCGCCGGACCTCGGCGAGCCGGCCGTCGCCGCCGCGGTCGAGCTCGCCGAGGAGCTCGGGCTGGCCGGCGTCGTCGCCACCAACACCACCACCGAGCGTCCCGGCTCGCTGTCGAGCGCCCGTCGCCACGAGGCTGGCGGGCTGTCCGGCCGGCCGCTCGAGCGGCGCTCGACCGAGCTCGTCCGGTTCGTCGCCGAGCGCGCCGACCTGCCCGTCGTGGGCGTCGGGGGCGTGTTCACCGCCGCCGACGCCTACCGGAAGATCCGCGCCGGCGCGACGCTCGTCCAGCTGTACACCGGGCTGGTCTACCGCGGTCCGGGCATCGCCCACGGAATCAACCGGGGGCTGGCCACGCTGCTCGAGCGCGACGGCTTCGACTCGGTGGCCGACGCGGTCGGCGCCGACCTGTAGCCCCGCCGCCTGTTCGGCGCGCGGCACGGAGGCCCGCCGAAAAACGCGCGCGAAGAAGTCCGGCGTGGTCGGCCGATGCACGCGCTCGCGTCGAGCGACGGGCGCGACCGACCGGCGGGAGGTATTACGACCCGCGGCCCCGTCCAGAGCTCATGGGACGCGTGAACCGGCGCGACGTCGACTGGGAGGAGACCGACCGCGGCGCGGCGGGGTGGCGTCGCAAGCGGCTGGGCGACGCCGCCGGCGGCGAGGCGCTGGGCTGCAGCCTGTACGAGCTGCCGCCGGACAGGCGGTCGTGGCCGTACCACTACCACGCCGCGAACGAGGAGGCGCTGTTCGTCCTCGAGGGGACGGGGACCCTCCGGCTCGCCGGCGAGTCCGTCCCGCTGAGCCCCGGCGACTACGCGGCCCTCCCCGCCGACGAACGCGGCGCCCACCGCGTGGTCAACGACGGCGACGAGCCGCTGCGGTACCTCGTGGTCTCGACCATGGTCGAGCCCGACGTGACGGTCTACCCCGACTCGGGGAAGCTCGGCGTGTTCGCGGGGGCGGCACCGGGCGCGACCGGGGAGCGGGTCCTCGAGCGGTTCTACCGGCTCGACGACGCCGTGGGCTACTGGGACGGCGAAACCGGGGACTGAGCCGGCCGCTACGCCAGCGCGTCCAGCCGCAGCTCGAACGCCGCCACCGGCAGCTCCAGGTCGTGGTCGACGACGACCCGCGGGTGCAGCTCCCCGACGACGCCGGCGACGGCCCCGTCGAGGACGACGTCGGCCGCCCGGCCGTCGACGAACGCGGGGTGGTCGGTCGGCGGGGTCTCGAGGTCGGCCCCGAACCGCCGGGCCAGCACCTGCAGCCGGGCCCTGGCGTCCTCGTAGGAGGCGTCGGTCCGGGCGACCACGCCCGCGACGGTTCGCCACTCCTCGACGCCGGTAGCTCGCTCCGGGTCGACCCGCGCGGCCAGGCCGATCTCGGCGAGGTCCTGCGGGTAGGCCCGGTGGGTGTTGCGCTCGAGGACGAGCAGCAGGGACGGCAGCGCCCACGTCCGGACCGTGGCGTACTCCTCGGAGTACGGCTCGGTGATGGTCGCCGGCTCGCCCCCGCCGACGCCGGCGAAGCCGGGCTCGACGCCCATCCGGTCGAAGTTGTCGGCCTCGCCGATGAGGTGGAACGGCAGCATGTCCTCGAAGCCGAGGCCGACGAGCACGCCCCGGGCGGCGCGCTCGAGCCGCGAGCGCTCGTGGCGGCCGCCGACGGTCGAGACGTCGGGGTAGCGCGGCTCGAGGTCGTTGAACCCGTACGCCCGGCCGACGTCGTCGACGACGTCCAGGGGATGCAGCACGTCGACGCGGTACGGGGGGACGCCGACCTCGTAGGCGAGCTCGTCGTCGCCGACCTCGACGACCTCGGCGTCGAGGCCGGACCGCTCGGCGAGGTCGACGACCGTCTCCGCGTCGAGGTCGACGCCGAGCACGCCCTCGACGCGGTCGTGGTGGACCGTCTTGCGGTCGACCACGAGGTCGGGCCGCTCGAGCTCGCGGTCGGGGTACTCGACCCGCACGCGCTCGACCGTCGCGCCGCGGGCGTCGAGCGCGTAGCAGAGGATGTTGCACATCCGGTCGATGGTCCACTGGTCGGTGCC
>CAZVOR010000183.1:0-4204 GCA_964628745.1 uncultured Halobacteriales archaeon | reverse complement strand
CGGCTGCGCACCCAGGACTCGACCGTCGAGCGCATCACCGACGAGCTCCGCCAGGTCGCCCGCGAGGTCGGCGGCGACATCGTCCAGAAGGGCGACGACCAGCTCATCGTCACCCCCTCCGGCGTCTCCATCAGCCGGCAGAAGCTCGGCAAGTAGCGGCCCGCCCCCGGGACGCGGCTGCCCCGGACGCGTCCGGACCGAGGGCGGCCGACCCGCGCTGATTCGCTACGCGTCCGGGACGTCCGCGTCGTCCTCGACCGCCCGCTTCATCGACTTGCGCCGGGACTTGGCGTCGCGGCCGGTCGCCTCCAGCAGGAACTCGTTCTTCGCGCTCACCGCGTCGGCCGCGTGGTCGGCCAGCCCCGCCTCGAGGACCTCGTCGGCGGGGCGCTCCTCGAAGTGGACCAGGAGGGTGTCCTTCTTGCCCGAGTACGTGCCGGCGCCCGCGTAGACGGTCGAGAAGACGGGGTTGTCGGGCTCCTCGACGACGAACACCTCGTGGCCCTCGAGGTCGGTGGTGCCCGCGATCGGACCGAAGTACTCCTCGACGGTCGCCTCGAGGTCGGGGACCCGCTCCTCGAGCGTCTCGCCGCGGCGCATCTTGTACTCCTTCATGCGGGCCGGATAGCCCCGTGGGGGGTTTACCACTTTCGTCAGCGCCGCGAGGGGAGCGGGCGACCCGCCGGCCGGCCTACTGGACGACCTGCTCGGACAGGTACCCGCGGCGGCACTGGGGACAGATGTCGCCGGGCCGCAGCGAGGCGTTCACGGCGGGCCAGGTCTCCCCGCACTCGGGGCAGACGAACTCCGCGTCGCCGTCGTCGGGACGCTGGCGGGGCGCCTCGTCGGTCGACGAGGGACCGTCCGACGGGGCCCCGGCCCCCGCCGACCCGGTCGGCGCCGTCTGGCCGGCGCCGGTGGCGGCCTCGGCGTCGATAATCTCCCCGTCCCCGGGACCCGCGTCGTCGGCCGAGCCGTCGTCCGGCGCCGTCTCGAGGTCCTCCGGGAGGCTGCCGCCGAACTCGACCCCCTCGGGCTCGTCCGCCGGGTCGGCGTCGGCGCCCGCCGGCTCGTCGGCGGCGGCGTCCCGGCCGTCGTCGGGCCACTCGCCGCGGGCGCGGGTCGGTCGCTCCGGCTCCTCCTCGAGGATGACGCCGTCGTCCTCCTCGGCGGTCATCGGCTCGACCGCGTCCCCGCCGACGCGGCCCGCGCCGGAGTGCAGGTCGGCGCCGCTCCACTCCCCGCCGGCGGCCGGCGCGTCGGCGGCCGGACCGGCCGGCTCGGCCGGATCGTCCGCCCCCGGCTCGTCGGACGTGACGGCCTTTATCTCCTTGTTCTCGGTGATGATCCGCTGGTGGCCACAGCGGGCGCACTCGCGGTACTCGCGGACCGTGACGACGACCTCGTTGGCGCGGGCCCGCTGGTCGCGGGAGGTCAGCAGTTCCCCGTAGTCGTGACCGATCAGACACCTGAGACCCATTGCGTCGGGGTAGCCCCGCCCCGGGCAAAAAGACTAGCCTCTCCCCCGAGAGCCCGTCCGACGGGCGTCGGACGGCCGGAGCACCGGTGAGACGACCGGGCCCGCACCCGAGTGGGCGGCGGACCACCCGGCCCGGGGGCTCGGCCGTGGTGCCGGCGGCGTCGGCGAACGCGATCGGGGCGCCGCCGGGGCCGGCAGGACGGGGCCGCGGTGCCGACGCGCCGGGCCAGCGGGGGATACATGTAAGACCGGGGCGGTGGTAGGACGGCGCATGAAGGCGAGGCGGGCCTATCGCGGCCGGCCTCCGGTCGAGGTCGCGGTGCTCGACGCGCTCGTCGATCGGGGTGCGGAGGGGATGACCGTCCTCGAGCTCCGTGCGGCCGTCGACGCGGACATCGACGCCATCGAGGCCGCGCTGTCGGCGCTGAAGGCGGACGGGCTCATCTCGGTGTCGACCGGCGGGGGGAACACCGTCATCACCCCCGACGACCGGGTGATGCCCCGGCCGGACGACGAGCCGGTCGAGCCCTCGCTGTTCGACCGCGTCCGGGAGCGGCTCGGGCTCTGACCGGGACCATGGGCGAACTCGAGACCTTCCACGCCGAGTACGGCGCGACGTTCGAGGAGCGCGCGGGCCGGCGGGTCGTCGCCGACTACGGCCGCCCGGAGCGGACCCACCGGGCGGTCAGGAACGGCGTCGGCGTCACCGAGCAGCCCTACGACGTGGTCGTCGTCGAGGGCGCGGACCGCGTCGAGTACGTGGACAACGTCGTCTCGAACCGCGTCCCCCGGACGGAGGGCCGGGGCTGCTACGCGCTGCTCTGCGACCCCCAGGGGCGCATCGCGACGGACCTGTACGTCTTCCACGCCGGCGAACGCCTGCTCGTCCTCCTCCCGCCCGGCCGCGGCGCCCCGACGGTCGACGGCTGGGAGGCGTTCATCCAGGACGTGACCTTCGAGGTCGCCACCGACCGGTTCGCGGTCCTCGGCGTGCACGGCCCGGAGGCCACGCCGAAGGTCGCGACCGTGCTCGCCGGCGGGCCCCCGCCCGACGACCGGCTGTCGTTCGTCCGCGGGAGCGTCGCCGACGCCGGCGTGACGGTCGTCCGGACCGACGCGCCCGTCGGCGAGCCGGGGTACGAGGTGGTCTGCGCGGCGGCCGACGCGGTCGACGTCGTCGACGCGCTCGTGAACCTCGGGCCGGCCGCCCCGCCGTTCGGCCGGCGGGTCTGGGACGCGCTGACGCTCGAGGCCGGGACGCCGCTGTTCGAGACGGAGCTCGACGGTCGCATCCCGAACGTCGCCGGCGCCCGGAGCGCCGTCGACTTCGAGAAGGGCTGCTTCGTCGGCCAGGAGGTCGTCTCGAAGGTCGAGAACGTCGGCCGGCCGAGCCGACGGCTGGTGGGGTTGCGGCCCGACGCGCTGCCCGAGGCCGGCGCCGCGGTCCGGGTCGCGGGAGGCGGCGACGTCGCCGGCGACGACGTCGGCGAGGTCACCCGCGCGGCCGCCAGCCCCGTCCTCGAGGGGCCCATCGCGATGGCGTACGTCGACTTCGGGCTCGACGCGGACGCCGAGCTCGTGGTGACGGTCGACGGGGAGCCAGCGCCGGCGGGGCGCGTCGAGCTGCCGTTCGTCGAGGGCGACGAGCGGTCGGGGCGGCTGCCGCAGTATCCGGCGTGAGCGGCGGCGGCATCGGTGCCGCTCGCGACGCGGAACGGCGCCGCGTGGCGAACCCTTATTGCCCGACCGGACGCGCCGGGGTACCGTGCACCTCACCGAGCTGACGCGCTTCACCGACGACGTCGACGCGTCGGTCGCGTTCTACGCCGACCTGCTCGACGCCGACCCCGTCTCGCGGTGGCCGGGCGGCGCCGTCTTCGACCTCGGGTCCGCCACGCTGCTCGTCCACGAGCGGGTCGAGCACGACGAGGCTCCGGGCGAGGACCACGTCGCCTTCGAGGTCGAGGACGTCGACGCCGCGTGCGACGCCCTCGCCGACCGGGGGCTCGACGTCGAGTGGCCGCCCGCGGACTACGACTGGGGCCGGTCGGCCTACCTCCGCGACCCGGAGGGTAACCTGCTGGAGCTCGTGCGGGGCTAGGCCGGTCGACGGCCGGTCAGGACCGCGAGAGCAGCGCGCGGAGCTGCTCGGTCGAGAACAGCGACGTCGGCCGGTCCATGTGGACGCCGATGCGGCCCGAGAGCGCCCGCAGCCCGAGCCGCTTCACCGGCCGGGGCAGCGAGTACGCCCGGCGGACGAGGGCGCCGAGCGCGACGTCGCGGCCGAGCTCGCGGCGCCAGCCGGCCTCGTAGTCCTCGAGCGTCCCGGGGCGGCGGGGGTCGACGACCGCCGCGGCCACGTCCGCCGCGCGCATCCCGTAGAGGATGCCGCCGCCGGTGAACGGCTTGGTCTGGGCGGCCGCGTCGCCGACGAGCAGGCCGCGGCGACCGGTCACGCGGTCCGGCGCGCCGACGGGGATGGCGCCGGAGCACCGCCGGTCGATGCGCGCGCCGTAGCCCTCGACCAGCGCGTCGAACCGCTCGCCGACGTCGTCGCCCGGCGGGGCCGCGAGGCCGTACTCGACGCCCGCGTCGCCCCGGGGGATGCGCCAGGCGAAGAATCGCGGGACGGTGAGGTGGACGTCGACGAAGTCGCCGTCGTCGGGCGCCGGGTCGAAGCCGAGCACGCCGTGGAGCAGCTCGTCCGGCTCGTCGACGCCGAGC
>CAZVOR010000182.1:0-4266 GCA_964628745.1 uncultured Halobacteriales archaeon | reverse complement strand
GCGGCCGGAGCCGCTTCCGGGCCGGCCGCCGCGGAGGGCGACGCCCGCCGCGCGCCAGAGCCGCCGCCCGACGAGCCGGCCGACGGTTCGGCGGACGCCCCGACGGAGCCGGGTGCGCGAGGGGAGGGCGCGGCGGGCGACTCCCGACAGGACGCCGCCGACGAGGGGCCGGAGCCGGACGGTGGCCGATCGGGCTCCGCGGACGGCGAGCCGAGGCCCCCCGAAGCCGCCGCCGACCCGGACCCCGACCGGCTCACCGTCCGCATCACCGCGGACGTCGGCGAGATCTACGGCGTCGACGACCGCGTCTACACGCTCGGCAGCGAGGACGTGGTGACGCTGCCGGCGGCGAACGCCCGGCCGCTGCTCGAGCGCGGGGCGGCCCAGCGGCTGGACTGACGGGCGGGCCGACCGCCCCGGGAGGGGTCCATTTATCCCGGTCGGCGGTCGACCCCGTCGCATGACCGCCGAGTCGACCGAGGGCCCGTTCGTCGGCCGGGCGCTCCCCCGCCGCGAGGACGAGGCGCTGCTCACCGGCCGCGCCCGGTACACCGACGACCTGTCGCCGCCGGGGGTGGCCCACCTCGCCTTCGTGCGGAGCCAGTACGGACACGCCCGCGTCGAGTCGATAGACGGCTCGGCCGCCGCGGCCGCCGCCGGCGTGCTCGGCGTCTACACGTGGGACGACGTCGCCGCCTCCGGGACGCCCGGGGTCATCGATATCGCCACCGACCGGCTCGACCACGACGTGTCCGGCCACCCCATCCTCGCCCGGGACCGCGTCCGGTACCACGGCCAGCCGGTCGCCGCCGTCGTCGCCGAGGACCGCTACCTCGCCCACGACGCCGCCGCGGCGGTCGACGTCGAGTACGACCGGCTCCCGGCGGTCACGGACCCGGTCGCGGCGACCGCGCCGGACGCGCCGACGCTCTACGAGGCCGTCCCGGACAACGTCGCGGTGGCTGGCGACCTCGGCGACCGGGAGGCGACCGAGCGGGCGTTCGCGGCCGCGGACCACGTCGTCGAGCTCGACCTCGTGAACAACCGGATCATCCCGAACGCCCTCGAGCCCCGGGCCGCGCTCGCGAGCTACGACTCCGACGACGGCCGGTACACCCTCCGGCTCGGCAGCCAGGGGCCGCACCGCCACCGGGGCAACCTCGCGACGACGCTCGGCGTCCCGGAGGCGGCCGTCCGGGTCGTCATCCCCGACGTCGGCGGCGGCTTCGGTCACAAGGGCTACCACTACCCGGGCGAGGCGGTGACGGCGTGGTGCGCCCGGGCGCTCGACCGGCCGGTCAAGTGGGTCGCCACCCGGTCGGAGAACTACCTCGCCGGCGGGCACGGCCGGGACAACGTGACCCACGCGGAGCTGGCGCTGGACGCAGACGGGACCATCCTCGGGCTGTCGCTCGACACGCACGTGGCGGCCGGCGGGTACGGCATCGGCAGCTGCGCGTCGATCGCGACGCGTCACGGCGAGCTGCTCTCCAGCCAGTACCGGATCCCCGCCATCTACCGCCGGGCCCGCGGCGTCTTCACGAACACCGCTCCCGTGGTCGCCTACCGCGGCGCCGGCCGCCCCGAGTCCATCTACGTCGTCGAGCGGCTCGTCGACGCGGCGGCCCGCGAGCTCGGCCTCGACCCCGCCGAGCTCCGGCGACGGAACCTCGTCCCGCCCGACGCGTTCCCGTACGAGACGGCCGCCGGGGCGGTCTACGACAGCGGCGAGTACGAGCGCGCGCTCGACGCGGCTCTCGAGCTGGCCGACTACGAGGCGACGCGCGAGCGCCAGGACGCCAGGCGGGCGGCCGGGGAGCTGGTCGGCGTCGGCCTGGCCGCCTTCGTCGAGTCGACGGGCGGGAAAGAGGAGACCGCCCGCGTCAGCGTCGGCGCCGACGGCCGCGTGGCGGCGTACGTCGGCACGCACTCGCACGGCCAGGGCCACGAGACCACGTTCGCCCAGATCGTGGCCGACGCGCTCGCCGTCCCGCCCGACGTCGTCGACGAGTACGAGGGCGACACCGACGACCTCCCGACGGGCACCGGGACGTCGGGGAGCCGGAGCACCGTGAGCGGGGGGAGCGCCGTCGACGAGTGCGCCCGGACCGTCGCGGAGCAGGCCCGGCGGGTCGCCGCGGGCGAGCTCGAGGCGGCCCCCGCGGACGTCGCCGTCGCCGACGGCGAGTTCCACGTCGTCGGCTCGCCCGACCGGGCCGTCCCGTTCGACGCCGTCGCCGCGGTGGCCCACGACGGGGAACGGACCGACCGCGACGTCCCGGGCCTGGAGGCGGAGACGGTCTACCGGCCGGCGGGGACGGCCTTCTCGTTCGGCGCGCACGTCGCCGTCGTCGCCGTCGACCCGGACACCGGCGCGGTCGACGTCGAGCGCTACGTGGCGGTGGACGACTGCGGCGAGCGCATCAACCCGGCCCTCGTCGACGGCCAGGTCCACGGCGGCGTCGCCCAGGGCATCGGCCAGGCCCGGTTCGAGCGGACGGCGTACGACGACACCGGGACCCTCGTCACCGGGTCGCTCATGGACTACGCCGTCCCGCGGGCGTTCCAGCTCCCGGAGATCGAGACCGACGCGACGGTGACGCCGAGCCCGACGAACCCGCTGGGCGTGAAGGGCGTCGGCGAGGCCGGCACCATCGCGGCGCCGCCGGCGGTCGTCAACGCGGTCTGCGACGCGCTCGCCCCCCTCGGCGTCCGGAACGTGGACATGCCGATGACCGACGAGTCGGTCTGGCGGGCCATCGGGAACGCGGAGGAAGGGGAATAGTCACCATCGCGGCAGCCGCTCGCGAGCGCCGGGGGCGCAGTGGGCCTCCCGCACCTTCCGAACGACTTCGCTCGCGAAGACACAGCGAGCGAGCAGGACGAGGAGCGACCGGGGCCGGGAAACCGTGGGTGCCGTCATCCGGTGCCGGAAATCGATGCTTCCGCGAACGAAGGGAAGGACCGTCTATGTCTTTTTCGTGAACGTTTTTCGGGCGCGCGGCTCGTCGCGCGCCCCAAAAAGGTGCTACTGGAAGGTCCGGCTGACTTCCGGCTCCTCGGGCTGGTCGCCCTCGCGGGTCACCAGCTGCTCCTCGAGCTTCCGGTAGCGCTCGCGGGTCTCCGCGTCGACGCTCGGGCCGACCTCCTCGAGCGCCTGCTCGAAGTGCGCCCGCGAGATGCGGACGTTGCCGACGGTCTCGGCGACGTCGTCGGGGTCGACCGAGCCGATGAACTCGCGGCTGGCGGCCATCGCGGCCTCGCGGCAGACGGCCTCGATGTCGGCGCCGACGTAGTTCTCGGTCTCGATGGCCAGCTCGTCGAGGTCGACGTCGTCCGCCAGCGGCTTGTCCGCGGTGTGGACCTCGAAGATGGCCCGCCGGGCGTCCTCGTCGGGCACCGGGACGTGGACCTGCCGGTCGAGCCGGCCAGGGCGCAGCAGCGCAGGGTCGATGAGGTCCGGGCGGTTGGTCGTCGCGACGACGACCACGTCCTCGAGCGTCTCGAGGCCGTCGAGCTCGGTCAGCAGCTGCGAGACGACGCGCTCGGAGACGCCCGAGTCGCCCGTGTGCCGGCCGCGCTCGGCCGCGATGGAGTCGATCTCGTCGAAGAACACCACCGTCGGGGCGTTCTCTCGGGCCTTCGAGAAGACCTCGCGGACGCCCTTCTCGGACTCGCCGACGAACTTGTTCAGCAGCTCGGGGCCCTTGATGGAGATGAAGTTCGACTCGGCCTCGTTGGCGACGGCCTTCGCGAGCAGCGTCTTGCCGGTGCCGGGCGGGCCGTAGAGCAGGACGCCCTTCGCGGCCTGCATGTCGAGCGTCTCGAACACCTCGGGGTACTCGAGCGGCCACTGGATGGTCTCGACGAGCCGGCGCTTGGTGTCCTCGAGGCCGCCGACGTCCGCCCAGGTGACGTCCGGGACCTCGACGAAGACCTCGCGGAGCGCGGACGGCTCGATGCCCTTGAGCGCCTCCTTGAAGTCCGTCTCGGTGACCTGCAGCCGCTCGAGGACGTCAGCGGGGATCTCGTCGGCCTCGAGGTCGATCTCCGGGCGGATGCGCCGCAGCGCGTTCATCGCGGACTCCTTGGCCAGCTGCTCGAGGTCGGCGCCGACGAAACCGTGGGTGTTGTCGGCGTACGTCTCCATGTCGACCCCCTCGGCCAGCGGCATCCCGCGGGTGTGGACCTGGAGGATCTCCAGGCGGCCCTCGCGGTCGGGGACGCCGATCTCGATCTCGCGGTCGAACCGGCCGCCGCGGCGCA
>CAZVOR010000181.1:0-4290 GCA_964628745.1 uncultured Halobacteriales archaeon | reverse complement strand
GCGAGACGAACGGCGGGATGAAGTGGATGCCCGGCTCGAGCAGGCCGCGGTACTCCCCGAAGACCGTCAGCGCCTTCTTCTCGTAGGCGTCGACGATCTCGACCATCTGCCAGACCGTGACGACCGCCAGCACGAGCAGGACGAGCGCGACGAGGGTCAGGCCGATCCCGCCCCCCAGCTGTAGCGGCAGCAGCGGTGTCATGTCGGTGGGTTGCGGCGATGCGGGGTTAAGCCTTCCCCAAGCCCCGGTCCGAACGGTCGCCGTCGGCCCCGTGCCGTTCGCCGGCCCCCGAACTCAGGCCCGCTCGGTCTCGGTCTCGTCCGCGACCGCCCGCCCGTCCTCGTCGGTCCGGTACTCGGCGAGCGCCCGGTCGATCTCGTCGACGCCGCCGTCGAGCGCCTCGACCGTGAGCACGTTCCCTCCGCCGGGGTCGACCACGACGACCTCCTCGCCCTCCGGGATCTCCCCGGCGACGCTCCGGGCCACGTAGTACGGGTTGAAGCCGCCGCCGGCGAGCTTGACCTGGCCCTCGGTCTCCGTGACCCGCTCGGTCACCCGGCCCGTGCGGCCGCGCAGGCTCTCGGAATCGCGGGTCCGCCCGGAGCCCGTCCCCTGGTAGAACTCGAGCTCCCGGTAGGCGTACAACGTGACGGCGCCGACGCCGAGCACCATCACGGCGAGCGCGAGAGCGCCGCTGAGTGCCGGCACGAGGAATCCCACCAGCCCCGCGACGAACAGGGCCATCCCGAGCACGATGAAGTGCGCGCCGGGGGCGACGGCCTCGAGCACGGCGATGCCGGCCCCGGCCAGCAGCAGGAGCAGCGGCAGTGAGGGGACCAGGTCCGACGCCATGACCGGCCATAGGGGCCGGACTTCTAAAACCCCACGCCCGCGGGGACGAGGGCGGAAAACGGGAGCCCGCGGGCCCGTCGGGGGTCGGAGCGGCGCCCTCGGTCAGCCGAACAGCTGGACCAGCCGAAACAGGACCGCGAGGGCCGCGAGCACGCCGAGCAGGACGAAGAGCACGTTCTCCGCCGACGGCGAGCCCGGCACGATGGGCGGCCCGAGCTCGTCCGGCGGGGCGGTCGGGTCGCCGTCCTCGTCGTCCGGCACGGCCGGTCGTTCGGCCCCCGTCCGCAAAAGCGCCCCGGAGCCGTCCGCGGCGGCCGGCGGTGCGCGCCAGGGCCGTCGGGGCGACCTTCCGGCCGACGGTCGGACGGGATGGCCCGCTCACCCGACGGTCAGGCGGGGCGGCCGGTGATGTCGCCGGCGTAGACGACGCCGCGCTCGCCGTCCAGCGTGACCGTCTCGCCGTCGGCGACGGCGGCGGGCAGCGCGACGCCGCTGGCCATCGGGACGCCCAGCTCGCGGGCGACCATCGCGGGGTAGCCCGTCATCCCGGGTCGCTCGTGGACGATGCCGGCGAGCGCCGCCGTGTCGCCGGTTATCTCGCCCTCGAAGGACTCGGGCAGGTAGAGGATGGCCCCGTCGGAGACCGCCGAGAGGTCGCCGGAGTCCGAGCGGGCGAGCGGCCCCACCGCCCGCCCGGAGACGACGCCCCGCCCGACGGCGAGCGCCTCGGTGGCGACGTGGACCTTCAGCGTGTTCGTCGTGCTCCGGTCGAGCTCGGTCATCATCCCCGAGAGCACGACGACGGTGTCGCCGCTCTCGACGAGGCCGGCGTCGACGGCCGAGCCGACGGCGTTCTCGATGACCGCGGCGGCGCCGCCCGCGGCCAGGTCGGCCGACTGCGAGGTGACCCCCCACGACAGCGCGAGCTGCCGGCGGACGCGGTCGGAGGGCGTCGTAGCGACGATGGGGACCGCCGGCCGGTACTTCGCCGCCTTCAACGCCGTGAAGCCGGACTCGGAGGCCACGACGATGGCGCGCGCCCCGACGTCCCGGGCGAGGTAGCGGGCCGACCGGGCCAGCGCGTCCGTCCCCGAGCGCTCGGCGGTCGGGACCCGCTGCTCGGCGAGCTCGGCGTGCTCCTCGGAGGCCTCGACCTGGCTCACGATGCGGTCCATCGTCTCGACCACCTCGACGGGGTGGTCGCCGACGGCCGTCTCCCCCGAGAGCATCACCGCGTCGGTCCCGTCGAGCACGGCGTTGGCCACGTCGGAGGCCTCGGCGCGGGTCGGCCGGCGCTGGTGGACCATCGAGTCGAGCATCTCCGTGGCGGTGATGACCGGGACGCCGGCGCGCTGGCACCGCCGGATGATGCGCTTCTGGATGAGCGGGACCTCCTCGAGGGGGCACTCGACGCCGAGGTCCCCCCGGGCGACCATCGCCGCGTAGGCCGCCTCGACGATGCCGTCGAGGTTCGCGACCGCGTCGGCGCGCTCGATCTTCGCGACGATGGGGATGTCGGCGCCGAGCGCCTCGAGCGCCTCGTTGACGGCGAGCACGTCGTCCGCCGACCGGACGAAGCTGGCCGCCACGAAGTCGACGCCGTGCTCGGCGGCCAGCTCGAGGTCCGCCCGGTCGCGGTCGGTGACGGCCTCGACGTCCAGCGACGCGCCGGGGACGTTCACGCCCCGACGGCTGCCCAGCTCGCCGCCGGCGTCCACCCGGGCGACGGCGGCGCCGTCCTCGACCGCCGTGACCGTCGTCTCGATGCGGCCGTCGTCGAGCAGCACGCGGTCACCCACCTCGACCCCGGTGAGCGGCACGGAGACCCCCACCACGTCGCTCGTGGCGTCGTCGCCGGGTTCGAACCGCACCTCGCTGCCCGTCTCGAGCCGGACGGGCGCGTCGACCGGCGCGGTGCGCACCTCCGGACCCTGGAGGTCGAGGAGGGTGGCGACCGGGGTGTCCACCGCCTCGTCGACGGCCCGCACGCGCTCGACGAGGGCCTCCCGGTCCTCGAGCGTCCCGTGGCTCGCGTTGATCCGCGCGACGGCCATCCCCGCCCGGGCCAGGTCGCGTATCGTGTCCCGGTCCGCCGAGGCCGGACCGAGCGTACAGACGATCTTCGCGCTCCGCATGGCGTGGCGTTCGGCGGGCGGCGCGAAAAAGGGACAGGTCGGGGCTGGCGGGGCGAGCCGTCCCGCGGTAGCGGCGGGGCTACCGGACCTTCGTGCCCGGCCCGGCCTCGCCGTGGGTCGTCAGCAGGTCGGCCGCCTCGCCGGCGGCCAGGACCATCCCGTCCGACTCGACGCCGAACAGCTCCGCCCGCTCGAGGTTCGCGACGACGACCACCTTCGTGCCGGGCAGCGCCTCGACGTCGTGCAGCTGCCTGATTCCGGCGACGATCTGCCGGGTCTCGAGGCCGATATCGACCTCGAGCCGGACGAGCTGGTCGGCCCCCTCGATGGGCTCGGCCGTGCGGACCTCCCCGACCCGGAGGTCGAGCGCCTGGAAGTCGTCGAAGGAGACGCGGTCGGTCGCCAGCGGTTCCACGCCCTCGGGGGGTCCGTCCGCGTCGGCGTCGGCCGTCGCTTCCTCGGCCGTCCCGTCGCCGGCCGCCCCAGCGTCCGCGGCTTCGCCGGCGGTCTCCTCGGCGGCCTCGATGCGGTCGGCGAGCTGCTCGTCGAGCTCGGCGACCCGCTCGTCCTCGATCCCCTCGAACAGCTCGGCGGGCTCGCCGAACGTCGCCGGCGGGGCCTCGAGCGCCGCCGAGAGCGGCGCGTCGTGCACCGAGCCCGCCTCCCCGAGCTGCGACCAGAGCTCGTCGGCCTTGCCGGGGACGGTCGGGGCCAGCAGGACCGCGACGGCCTTGGTCAGCTGGACGCAGTCCCGGACGACCCGCGCGGCGGCCTCGGGGTCGTCGTCGACGAGGTTCCAGGGCTCGTGGCGCTGGATGTACTCGTTGCCGAAGTGCGCGAGGTCGACGCCGGCGTTGGTCGCCCGCCGGAGCGAGTAGTCGTTGACGGCCGCGCGGAAGGCATCGATGGCGGCCTCGATGCGCTCGGTCACCTCGTCACCCGGGGCGGCGTCCGGCGTGCCGTCCCAGTTGCGCTCGGCGAACAGCAGCGCGCGGTAGGCGAAGTTGCCGACGTTCCCGACGAGCTCGCCGTTGACGCGCTCGGCGAACCGCTCCCACGAGAAGTCGATGTCGTCCTGGAAGCCGCCGACCGTGACGAGGTAGTACCGCAGGAGGTCGGGGTGCAGGCCCGCCTCGAGGTAGTCGTCGACCCAGATGGCGCGGTTCCGGCTGGTCGAGAACGCCTTCCCCTCGAGGCTCATGAAGCCGCTGGCCATCACCGCCCGGGGCTCGCCGTAGCCCGCGCCGTGCAGCATCGCCGGCCAGAACACCGTGTGGTGCTGGATGATGTCCCGGCCGATGA
>CAZVOR010000180.1:0-4348 GCA_964628745.1 uncultured Halobacteriales archaeon | reverse complement strand
GTCCGGACCGACGGCCTGTACGTCCTCGACGTCTCGAGGACGGACGAGCGCATCCGCACCGCGGCGGACTTCCTCGCCAACTACCCGCCCGAGGGCGTCCTCGTGACGTCCTCGCGGCAGTACGGCCGGTTCCCGGCCGAGAAGTTCGCCGACGCCATCGGCGCCCGTGCGCGGACAGGCCGGTTCATCCCGGGGACGCTGACGAACCCGCAGTACAAGGGCTACATCGAGCCCGACGTCGTCGTCGTCACCGACCCCATCGGCGACTCGCAGGCGGTCGCCGAGGCCATCACGGTGGGCATCCCGGTCATCGCGATGTGCGACTCGAACAACACGACGTCGAACGTCGACCTCGTCATCCCGACGAACAACAAGGGCCGCAAGGCGCTGTCGGTCGTCTACTGGCTGCTGGCCAACGAGACGCTGGACCGCCGGGGCGCCGAGCCCGCCTACGCCCTCGAGGACTTCGAGGAGATCTGAGGCCGGTTCGGTCGGCGCGTCGCGCTCAGTAGGCGCCGCCGCCCTCGGTGCTGCTCTCCTGCCCGTCGACCGGATTGCCCTCGGCGTCGAGCACGTACCAGACGTCGCCGACGCCCTGCCCCGTCGCGTCGCCCGGCTCCTCGTCGTTCGCGAAGTAGTAGAGCGGGTAGCCGGCGGCCGTCACCATCGTCGAGCCGTCGTCGCGCTCCGAGGTCCCGAGCTCGACGTCGGTCATCACGCTCTCGACCAGCCCGCGGTCGCCGACGAGCAGCGGCGGCCAGTTCTCGGCGCACGAGTCGTAGCAGCTGCTGGTCGAGCCCTCGTCGTTGGTGAACAGGTAGAGGGTCATGCCGTCGGCGTCCGTGAGGATGGGGCCGTACTCCTCGTGCTCGCGGACGCTGACCGTCGGGAAGACGCCGCTGCCGTCCGGCCGCAGCAGGAACCAGACGTTGCCGAGCTCCTGGCCCGCAGCGTCGTCGGGGCTCGAGTCGCCCGCGAAGTAGTAAAGCGGCCAGCCGCCGGCGGTCACCTGCGTCGAGCCGTCGTCGCGCTCGGTCGTCCCGAGCGAGGCCGTGACGCCGTCGCCGGCCTCCGGTTCGCCGTCCGTGGTCAGCGGCGGCCAGTTCTGCGCGCAGCCGTCGTAGCAGGTGCTCTCGCCGTCCGTGTCCGGCGTGAACAGGTACAGCGCCCGGCCCTCGGCGTCGGCGAGCACGTCGCCGTAGGTCGGGTGCGAGTCCGCGGTCACGGTCGCCCCGCCGTCCATGCCCCCCGCAGTCGGGCTGGGCGTGTCGGTCGGGCTGGGCGTGTCCGTCGCCGTCGGGCTCCCCATGCCGTCCCCGCCCGTGTCACCGCCGGAGTCGCCGCCGCCCGTCCCGTCGCCGGTACAGCCCGCCAGGCCGGTCAGCGCGCCGGTCGTCGCCGCGGTCGTTCGCAGAAAGCGCCGCCGAGTCTGTGGCATCACGCCTGACCACTGTCCAGGCGTGACTATGGCCATTTTCCCAACTCGCCCCCAATTGTCACCATAGTGGCGGGGTTCGGCGGGGGAGGGAGGGCGGTTCGCGGCGAGCAGCACCCACCGCCGGGACGGCGTTCGAGTCCCTCCGGCCCCGCGACGACACCCTTTAAGCCCGTACCGGGACTGCGTCCGCTCGGATGCCCACCTCGAGCGCGCCGGGGAAGGTCTACCTGTTCGGCGAGCACGCCGTCGTCTACGGCGAGCCGGCCGTGCCCTGCGCCGTCGAGCGCCGGGCCCGCGCGACCGTCGAACGCCGGGACGACGGCCGGGTCACCCTCGACGCGCCGGCGCTGTCGTTCGACGGCGTCACGGTCGAGTACGGGGAGGGCGACCCGGCGCTCTCGGCCCGCCCGGACCGCGTCCGGCGGGCCGTCCGGTACGTCGACGCGGCGCTGGCCTCGGCCCGCGAGGTCGCCGGCGACGACGACGCCGGCTTCGACGTGACCGTCGAGAGCGAGCTCCCCATCGGCGCCGGCCTCGGCTCCTCGGCCGCCGTGACGGTCGCGGCGCTCGACGCCGCCGCGCGGGCCGCCGGCGTCGAGCTCGACCGCGACGAGCTGGCCGACCGGGCCTACCGCGTCGAGCGGGCGGCCCAGGGCGGCGAGGCCTCCCGGGCGGACACGTTCTGCTCGGCGACGGGCGGCGCCGTCCGCGTCGAGGGCGACGACTGCCGGTCCATCGAGGCGCCGGCGCTGCCGTTCGTGGTGGGCTACGACGGCGGCGCGGGCGACACCGGCGAGCTGGTCGCGCGCGTCCGTCGGCTCGCCGACGACTACCCGTTCGCCGCGGACACCGTGGCGGCCATCGGCGACCTCGTCCGGCGGGGCGAGTCGGTGCTCGCCGACGGCGACCTGGCGCAGCTCGGCCGGCTGATGGACGTCAACCACGGCCTCCTGTCGGCGCTCGGCGTCTCGGCCCGGTCGCTCGACGCGATGGTCTGGACCGCCCGCGAGGCGGGGGCGGCCGGCGCGAAGCTCACAGGGGCCGGCGGCGGCGGTTGCGTCGTCGCGCTCGACCCGGCCGGCGAGGTCGAACGGGCGCTGGCGCACGCGCCGGCCTGCGAGACGGCGTTCCGGGCCGAGCTCGCCGGGGAGGGGCTGCGTCGGGAATGACGGGGTGGGGGACGGCGGCCGTCGGTGCGGGCGGGGGTCGTCGGCCGTGACGACCGTGCTCAAGCTCGGCGGCAGCGTCGTCACCGAGAAGGACCGCGAGGAGACGGTCGCCGAGGCCGCGCTCGACCGCGCGGCGACGGCCGTCGCCGGGGCGGGGGTCGACCGGCTGGTGGTGGTCCACGGCGGCGGCTCCTTCGGCCACCCCCGTGCGGCCCGCCACGGCGTGGACCGGGAGCGCGGCACGCGCGACGCCGCGGCCGTCCGATCGGTCCACGCCGCGATGCGCCGGCTCAACGCGGCCGTCGTTGACCGGCTGGCCGACCGCGGGGTCCCGGCCGTGCCGGTGCACCCGCTGTCGGCGGCCGCCCGCGACGCCGACGGCGCGCTCTCGCTGGCCGTCCCGCCCGTCGCGACGCTGCTCGACGAGGGGTTCGTCCCGGTGCTGCACGGCGACGTCGTCGCCCACGCCGGCGCCGGCGCCACCGTCGTCAGCGGCGACGAGCTCGTCGCGCACCTCGCCGGCGCACTGGGCGCCGACCGGGTGGGGCTGTGCTCGGCGGTCCCCGGCGTGCTCGACGAATCCGGCGGGGTCATCGAGCGCGTCACCGACTTCGAGGACGTCGCGTCGGCGGTCGGCGGCAGCGACGCCACGGACGTCACGGGCGGGATGGCGGCGAAGGTCCGCGCGCTGCTCGACCTCGAGGCGCCCGCGTACGTGTTCGACCTCGACGGGCTCGGGTCGTTCCTGACCGGCGGCGAGCCCGGAACGCGTGTCGGGTAGCCGCCAGCGCCCGAACGGGTCGTCGCCGGCGGCCACTCCGGACGCGCTCGACGGGCCGGCCGGCCGCGCGACGGTTTCAGTCACTTTTTAACGTCCGGGTCCGAAGTCCCCGGTAACCGAGCGTCAGGTCGCCCAGGGAACGTTCGCGGGCGCCCGGCGAGCGTCTAGCTCTCGCCTGCGCCCGCGCCGGACGGTCCCGCCGGGGCGGCTCCTCTCGGAGCGACAACCATGGAAATCGAAATCGCAACCATCGGCGGCTACGAGGAGGTCGGCCGGCAGATGACCGCCGTCCGCGCCGGCGACGACGTCGTCATCTTCGACATGGGGCTCAACCTCTCGAAGGTCCTCATCCACGACAACGTCGAGACCGAACGGATGCACAGCCTGGACCTCATCGACATGGGCGCCATCCCGGACGACCGGGTGATGTCCAAGCTCGAGGGGGACGTGAAGGCCATCGTGCCCACGCACGGCCACCTCGACCACATCGGCGCCATCTCGAAGCTGGCCCACCGGTACGACGCGCCCATCATCGCGACGCCCTTCACCATCGAGCTGGTCAAGCAGATGATCCAGTCCGAGGACAAGTTCGGCGTCGAGAACGAGCTCATCAAGATGGACCCGGGCGAGACGACT
The DNA here is from genome assembly GCA_964628745.1 of uncultured Halobacteriales archaeon. Lineage (GTDB taxonomy): Archaea > Halobacteriota > Halobacteria > Halobacteriales > Hikarchaeaceae > CAZVOR01. The sequence continues at coordinate 324 of CAZVOR010000180.1, read as the reverse complement.
GGCGTCAGCGACCAGCTGGACCTCGAGTTCGTCAACGTCACCCACTCCATCATCGACGCCATCAATCCCGTACTGCACACCCCCGAGGGCGCCGTCGTCTACGGGCTCGACAAGCGCGTCGACCACACGCCGGTGCTGGGCGACCCCATCGACATGAAACGCTTCCGCGAGATCGGCCGCGAGGGCGTGCTCTGCTACATCGAGGACTGCACCAACGCGAACAAGAAGGGCCGGACGCCGAGCGAGTCCGTCGCGCGGGCCCACCTCGGGGACGTCATCCACTCGATGGAGGACTACGACGGCGGCATCGTCGCGACGACGTTC
>CAZVOR010000179.1:0-4353 GCA_964628745.1 uncultured Halobacteriales archaeon | reverse complement strand
CGGTCGGCGTGACGAACAGCAGGCCGAACAGCGCCGCGTAGCCGAGGCCGACGGCCGCGCTGGCGGCCAGCGCGAGCCGCCAGTCGTACAGGGCGGCGACGCCGCCGATGAGCACGGGCGCGAGCAGCGTGCCGGCCACGCCCCCGAACGAGTGCAGCCCCATCGCCTTCCCCTCGGTCGCGCCGGTCTCGAGGTCCGAGATGAGCGACATCCCCGAGGGGTGGTAGGCCGAGCCGCCGATGCCGGCGACGACCTGCGCGGCGACCAGCGTCGCGTAGTCGCCCGCGACGCTCGCCAGCAGCATCCCGGCCGCCAGCCCGACGTTCCCGGCGACGATGAGCGCGCGCTTCGAGAGCCGGTCCGCGACGAAGCCGAGCGGGAGCTGGAACAGCGTGTACATGACGAAGAAGACGGTGACGAGAAAGCCCGCCTCGGCGTAGGAGATGTCCAGGTCGGCGACCAGCAGCGGGAGGATGGGCGGGAGGGCGATGCTGTAGAACTCGTTGACCGCGTGGGCGCCGGAGATGAGCGCCACCCGCCGCGGGTGCCCCACGTCGAGCAGCCCGCCGACCCCGCCCATGGCCCCGGGCTTCACGAGAGGGGGCTAAAAACCACGCGGTCCCCCGATTCCGGGGAAGGTCGACCGGCGACGAGCCGGCTTCCGGACCGTCACCCGACCCGGGCGAGGAGGTCGTCGATCACGTCCGCCGTGCCGGCGTCGCCGCCGAGGTCCGGCGTGCGCGCCGCGTCGGGGTCGGCCAGCTGCCCCTCGACGGCGTCCCAGAGGGTCGCGGCCGCGGCCGGCTCGCCCAGGTGGTCGAACAGCATCGAGCCCGAGAGCACGGTGGCCAGCGGATTGGCGACGCCCGCCCCGGCGATGTCCGGGGCGCTGCCGTGGACGGGCTCGAACATCGACGGGTACGCGCCGTCGACGTTGAGGTTGGCCGATGGCGCCAGCCCCATGCTCCCCGTGATGATGGCGCCGATGTCGGTGAGGATGTCGCCGAACAGGTTCGAGGCGACGAGGACGTCGAACTGCTCGGGCCGGCGGACGAGGTCCATGCTCGCCGCGTCGACCAGCAGGCGCTCGACCTCGACCTCGGGGTACTCCGTCGCGACCTCCTCGACCACGTCGTCCCAGAAGACCATGCTGTGGGCCTGGGCGTTCGACTTCGTGATGGAGGTGAGGTGTCCCTCGCGCTCGCCGGCGGCCTCGAAGGCGGCCCGGAGGATGGCCTCGGTGCCCTCGCGGGTGAACACCGCGGCCTGGACCGCCACCTCGTGGTCGAAGCCGACGTGCTCGCGGCCGCCGACGTTCGCGTACTCGCCCTCGGTGTTCTCGCGGAAGACGACGAAGTCGATGTCGCCGCCGGAGTAGCCGGCGAGCGGGCTCTCGATGCCCTCGAAGAGCACGGACGGCCGTCGGCAAACCTGCTGGTTGAAGCCCTTGCGGATGGGCAACAGCAGCCCGTTGAGGGTGACGTGGTCCGGCACCTCGGGGTGGCCGACGGCGCCCAGCAGGACGGCGTCGTGGCCCGCGAGCGCGTCGAGGCCGTCGGCCGGCATCATCTCGCCGTGCTCGAGGTAGTACTCGGTCCCCCACCCGTACTCGGTCGTCTCGAGCTCGAAGCCGGCCCCGTCGGCGACCCGCTCGAACAGCGGCAGCGCGGCCGAGACGACTTCCGGGCCGATGCCGTCGCCGGGCACCAGCGCGAGGTCGTACGCCATGGCCTAGCCACACCCGAGGCGGATGAAAACCCGTCGATGCGGGAGTCGCCCTCGATCGCCGAGCCTGGTCGACGTCATCCCCGGACCCGCGCCGGCGGCCGGAGCGCGAACGCCGCCAGCCCGCCGACCGCGACCACGACCGCGCCGAGCAGGAACGTCGTCGTCCAGCCGAGGGCGACGACGAGCGCGCTCGCGACCGCGCCGCCGAGCAGCCCGCCCCAGAGCTTCCCCGTGTAGAGCGCCGCGTAGTTCGTCGAGGAGTGGCGCTCGCCGTAGTACTCGCCGACGAGGGCCGGGAAGATGGCGAACACCGGGCTCCGGAAGAACGCCACGGCGCCGACCAGCGCGACGAAGCCGGGGCCCGACCCCAGCGCGCCCGCGGCGACGGCGGCCACGAGCGCGACGCCGGTGACCACCAGCGACGCGCCGACGGTGCGCTCGCGGCCCAGCCGGTCGGAGAGCCCGCCGATGACGAGGACGCCGCCCGCGTCGGCCAGCGCGATGGCCGAGGCGCCCCCGGTGGCGGCCGCGGCGGAGAGGTCGAGCGCGGCGGCGAACGCCACGGCCTTGCCGATGACCATCAGGCCGACGCCGTTGGCCGCGACGAAGACGCCGTAGAGCAGCCAGAACTGCCAGGTCCGGACGGCCTCGCGCCAGGTGAGCGGGGCCGCGGACCCGCCCGACGCCGGTCCGCCGGCGACGTCACCGTCGGGGGACTCGCGGGGCTCGTCCGACGAGCCTGGCGCCCCGTCGGCTCGCTCGACCCCGTCGGCGGCCGCGGAGGTCGTCGCGTCCCGCGCCGGGTCGACGACGACGAGCGCCGCGACAAGCGTCGTGACGCCGGCGAGGAGCCCCAGCGCGACGAGCGTCCCGTCGAGGCTCCCGGCGACCTCGCCGCGGATGGCCGGGATGAGCAGCACGCTCAGCCCGCTGTAGGTCATCGTCACCGCGCCGGTGGCGAGGCCGCGGCGCTCGTCGAACCACTTCACCGGCGTGTTCACCGCGACGGTGTACGCGATGCCCGCGCCCACGCCGCCGACCGCGTACGCGACGACGACCGCCTCGACGGTCGTCGCGCGGGCGGTCCCGAGGTAGCCCGCCGCCAGCAGGACGGCCCCGACGAGCAGCGGGATTCGCGGCCCCCAACGGTCGCGCACCCAGCCCGCGGGGAACTGCGAGAGGGTCTGGAAGACGACGAAGACGGTGAAGACGGTGCCGAGCGCGGCCTCCGGTGCGGCCAGCTCCGCCCCGAGCGGCACGCGGACGGACGACCACGCGAACTGGTACGAACCGGCGACGCCGATCGCGGCGGCCGCGGCGACCACAAGCCACCACCGCGAGACCCGGGGCGCGCGGGTCGCCATGTCGTCCGCCGCAAGGCGGGTTCGGCCCTTAAACGGACCGCGTCGGCCACGTCGCGTCGGCGACCCGGGGGCGCGCCGGGAGGCGGTACGCCTATCCGGCCGGCGGGCAAGGTCCGGCCATGCCGACCGGACTCAAGGACCTCACGCTTCGCGAGGGCGCGCAGGTGCCCGGCCTCGACATCGACGAGGCCGCGGGCGAGGCGGTCCTCGGCCACCTCGCCGACCTCGGCGTCGAGCGCGTGGAGGTCGCCTTCCCCCGCGCGAGGCCCCGGGAGTCGTGGTACCGCCGCGCCGACGAGCTCGGCCTTGCCACCGCCGCGCTGGCCCGCGCCGTGCCGGCGGACGTGGACGCCGCGCTCGCCGTCGAGCCCGACGAGGTGGAGGTCATCGTGACCGCCTCCGACGTCCAGCTCGAGCACGCGCTCGGGCGGTCGCGCGAGGCGGCGCTGGACCTGCTGTGCGAGAACGTCGAGCGCGCGGCCGCGGGCGGCGTCGCCGCGGGTGCGACGCTGATGGACGCCGTCCGGGCGGACGACGGCTTCCTCCGGGCCGCGGCACGAGCCGTCCGGGCGGCCGGCGCCGGGCACGTCACGCTCGCGGACACCACCGGCGCGGGCGCGCCGGACGAGGTGGCGGCCGCGGTCGGGGCCGTCGCGGACGCGGTCGGCGACGACATCGGCGTCGCGTTCCACGGCCACGACGACCTGGGACTCGGGACCGCCAACGCGCTGGCGGCCGTCGACGCCGGCGCCGACTCGCTGGACGTCACGGTCGGCGGCGTCGGCGAGCGCGTCGGGAACGTCGCGCTCGAGGAGGCCGTCGTCGCGCTCGAGGAGAAGCGCGACGGCACCGACGCCGACGCCTCGCAGCTCGTGCCGGCCTGCCGCGCCGTGCTCGGGGCCCTCGGCATGGAGGCCCCAGCCGACAAGCCCGTCCTGGGCGAGCTGGCCTACCGGCACGAGAGCGGGATGCACACGGCCGCGATGCTCCGGGAGCCGGCCACCTACGAGCCGTTCGACCCGACGGCCTACGGCGCCGAGCGGACGCTGCTGTTCGGCGCCGGCACCGGCCGGGGCGCCGCCCGCGCGCTGCTCGAGGACGCCGGCCGCGAGCCGACCGACGAGGCCGTCGCGGCGCTGCGCGACGCCCTCCGCGAGGCCGCCGCCGAACGGGGCGCGGACCTCGCGCTGGCCGGGGCCCGGGCGCTGGCGGAGCGCTGACCGGCACCGGACGGGCTGGCTCCCCGCGCGAGCGCCGGCGT
>CAZVOR010000178.1:0-4416 GCA_964628745.1 uncultured Halobacteriales archaeon | reverse complement strand
ACGGGCTCTACGTCGTCAACACGGCGAGCTACGCCTCCTTCTCCATGGAGACCGCCTGGGAGGGCATCGGCGACATGCTCCGCGAGGAGGGCGAGGCGGCCGTCGCGGCCGTCCGCGAGCGCGCCGAGGCCGCGGGCGTGCCCGTCGAGACCGCCATCCTCGAGGGCTCGCCCAGCCGCGAGATCGTCCGCTACGCCGAGCGCGAGGGCTGCGACCTGGTCGTGATGGGCACCCACGGCCGGGGCGGCATCGACCGGCTGCTGCTCGGAAGCGTCGCCGAGCGGGTCGTCCGGGCCAGCGCGGTCCCCGTGCTCACCGTCCGGGTCGGCGGCGGGGAGGAGGCCGAGGAGGAACCGGCGAGCGGCGAGGTGGCTGGCGCGGCGGACGCGGACGAGGCGGCCGACGGGACCGAGGCCGACGGGGCGCCGGAGCCGTCGTAGCCCGACGACGGTCACCCCAACTGCCGCCCGGAACCGACGCGGGCCGGAGGCAGTATCGCGACGTGCCTCGCGGCGTCACGCCCGCCGCAGGTGCCTGCAGTCGCCGACGGTGACCCGCCGGAGCCCGGAGCCGGTCTCGACGAGCAGCGCCCCGGTCGCCTCAATGTCCGTCGCCGTGCCCTCGACGGCGCCGTCGCGCGTCTCGACCCGGACGCGTCGGCCGGGGGTCGACGCCCGGGCTCGCCAGGCCGGGAGGACCGCGTCGGGGTCGCGGCGGAGGGCGTCGAACGATTCGAGGAGCGCCTGCGCGAGCCGCCGTCGGTCGACCGGCCCGCCGGTCAGCTCCCGGAGGCTGGTCGCTCCTTCGGGGAGGTCCGCGGGGTCGACGTCGGCGTTGTGCCCGACGCCGACGGCGACCCACTCGACCGCGTCGCCGGCCGTCCCGCGCTCGGCGAGCACGCCGGCGAGCTTGCGGCCGTCCGGGCCGAGGACGTCGTTCGGCCACTTGATGGTCGCCTCGACCCCCGCGTCCGCGGTCGCGTCGACGGCCGCGACCGCTCCGGCGAGCGCGAGCAGCCCGACGCGTTCCGGCTGGAGCGCCGGGCGGAGCAGCACGCTGGCGTAGACCCCGCCCGGCGGCGAGGCCCACGCGCGGCCCCGGCGGCCGCGCCCGGCGGTCTGCTCGCCGGCGAGGACGGACACGTCGCTCGCGCCGCGGTCGGCCAGCTCGCGGGCGCGGTCGTTCGTGCTGGAAAGCGAGTCGTGGTACTCGACGGCGAACGGCGCGTCGAGGCCGACCCGGACGCCCTCGCCGTAGTCGGGGACGGATTCGAGGACGAAGCCCTCGGGCCGGCGCTCGACGCCGAACCCCCGCTCGCGGAGCGCCTCGACGTGGCCGACGACGGCCCCGGGCGGCAGCTCGAGCCGGTCGGCCAGCGACGCCGGGTCGACGGGGCCCCGCTCGAGGGCCGCGAGGACGGCCCGCTGGCGGGGGTTCAGCATCGGCCGGCGCTCACTCGATGACCGCGAGCACGTCGCCCATGTCGACGCTCTCGCCCGCCTCGACGCGCACCTCGGCGACGGTGCCGCCGCGGGCGGCCACGACGTCGTTCTCCATCTTCATCGCCTCGAGCACGCAGAGCACGTCGCCCGGCTCGACCGCGTCGCCCGCCTCCACGGCGACGTCGAGGATGGTTCCCTGCATGTCCGCCGTGACGGTCTCGCCCGCGGCGGACGCGTCGGCCCCGCCGGCGGCTCCGGAGCCGCCGCTCGCCGTATCGCCAGCGCTGCCTTCGTCGCCGCGCGCCGTCCCGGCGGACGTCCGGCCCGACGCCCGCGACCGGCCGCCCCGCCCCCCGCCCGACCGGGACGGCGCGCCGCGCTCCTCGAGGGTGACCTCGAACCGCTTGCCGTCGACCTCGACCGTGAACTCGCGCTCCTCGGCGGCCGGCCCGTCGTCGCCGCCGGCCTCCGTCGGCCCCCAGCGCTCGACTGCGCGGGCGATGGCCTCCGGGTCGAGCGACTCGTCGAGGTACGCCGTGGTGTGCTCGCCGGCGCGGAAGGCGTCGTCCTCGAGCATCAGGCGGTGGAACGGGACCGTCGTGTGCACGCCCTCGACGTCGAACTCGGCCAGGGCCCGGGCCGAGCGCGCCAGGCACTCCTCGCGGTCGGTCGCGTGGACGACCAGCTTGGCGATCAGCGAGTCGTAGTCGCCGCCCACGACGTCGCCCTGCCGGAGCGCGTCGTCGACGCGGACGCCGATGCCGCCGGGCGGGTCGTAGGTGGACAGCGGCCCGGGCGTCGGACCGAAGTCCGCCGCCGGGTTCTCGGCGTTGATGCGGTACTCGATGGCGTGGCCGCGGACGGTCACGTCGTCCTGCTCGAAGGTCAGCTCCTCGCCCGCGGCGACCCGCAGCTGCCACTTGACGACGTCGAGGCCCGTGACCGCCTCCGTGACGGTGTGCTCGACCTGGATGCGGGTGTTGACCTCCATGAAGTAGAAGTCGTCATCGGCGACGAGGAACTCCACCGTGCCCGCGTTCGTGTAGCCGGCGGCCTCGACGCCCCGGCGGGCCGCCTCGCCGATGGCCTCGCGGGTGTCGTCGTCGAGCGCCGGGCTCGGCGCCTCCTCGACGAGCTTCTGGTGGCGGCGCTGCAGCGAGCAGTCGCGCTCGCCGAGGTGCCGGACGTTGCCGTGCCCGTCGGCGAGGACCTGCACCTCGACGTGGCGCGGGGCCTCGAGGTACTTCTCGACGTAGACCGTGGGGTTGTCGAAGTACGCCTCGCCCTCGCGCCGGGCGCGCTCGAAGGCCTCCTCGACGTCGTCGGCCGACTCGACGACCTGCAGGCCGCGGCCGCCGCCACCACCCTCGGCCTTGATGGCCACCGGGTAGCCGAACTCCTCGCCCAGCTCGGCGACCGCGTCGGCCGACTCGACGGGCTCGGTGGTGCCCGGGACGACGGGGACGTCCGCGTCCGCCATCAGCGCGCGGGCCCGCGTCTTCTCGCCGAGGCGCTCCATCGCCTCGGGCGACGGGCCGACCCACGCGAGGCCGGCGTCGGTCACCCGCCGGGCGAAGTCGGCGTTCTCCGCGAGGAACCCGTAGCCGGGGTGGACGGCGTCGGCGCCGGCGCGCTCGGCGGCCTCGACGACGGCCGCCCCGTCGAGGTAGGAGTCCGCGGCCCGGGCGGGGCCGACGTTGTACGCCTCGTCGGCGTAGCGGACGTGGCCCGCGTTGCGGTCGGCGTCCGAGTAGACGGCGACCGTGCCGACCCCGAGCTCCTCGCAGGCCCGCATGACCCGGACCGCGATTTCGCCCCGGTTGGCCACGAGCACCTTCTCGAACATCGGCGGCGAGTTGTGCCGGGGGCGCCCTGAGTCTATCGGTCTCGGGCCTCGTCGGGCCGGCGCCGGTGACCCGTCCGCCTCGCCGGCCGCGGGACCGCCGCGCGGCGAAGCCGAACGAGTTATCGGGGGACCGTTCGACGGCGGTCCATGGACGGGCCCGCCGACCGCGCGACGCGCCGCCGCGTGCTGGCAGCGATGGCCGGCGCCGGCACCGCGGCCTTCGCCGGCTGCTCGGCGCTCTGGGACCAGCCCGGCGCGACGGACGTCGTCGCGTACAACGTCTCGGCGGACCCGCAGGTCGTCTCGGTCACCATCACGGACGCCGGCGAGGACGTCGAGCACACCTCGCGGACGCTCGAACTGGATCCCGGCGAGAAGGTCGACCCGGTGAACGACGACGGGAAGCTGCCGCTGACCACCGACTACGCGGTCGCCGTGTCGGTCCAGGACGGCCCCAGCGAGACGTTCGAGTGGGAGGAGCCCGACGTCACGCGCGCGCCGCTCTGGGTGCTGGTCGACGGCACCGGGAACGTCCGGTTCCTGCTCGAGGCGGGGTGAGCCGCCGTCGACGTCGTCGGGGTGCTCCCGTCCGGCCGGCCGACGGGACGCTACGGCGCCTCGAACTCGGGACGGCAGAGCGACCCGCCAGCCGCTAGAACCGTCCGGACCGCCCGGCCGCCGACCACGGGTCCGCCGGCGCGCCGTCCGGGACCCGACCGGGCGCCGCGTTCACCTTCGCGAGCCGGCCGGCGAAGGCGTACCGCCGCCCCTGCCACGGGTCGTCGGCCGCCGCGCCGTCGACCGCCGCCCGCGCCTCCTCGGCCAGCAGCGCCTCGACGGCCGCGGCGATGGCCGCGGCTTCGGCGGGCTCGGCGTCGGGGGGCAGCCGCAGGCCGGCGGGGGGGTCCACGCTGGGAGGCGCCATCCTACAGCGGGATGTTCCCGTGGGCCCTCGCGGGCGGGGACTCCCGCTTGCTCGCGAGCATCTCGAGGTCGTCGACGAGCCGGGCCCGGGTCTCGGCCGGCTCGACGACGTCGTCCAGGTAGCCGCGGTCCGCCGCCGTGTAGGGCGTGGCGTACTCCTCGCGGTACTCCTCGATGAGCTCCTCCCGCTTGGTCTCGGGGTCG
>CAZVOR010000177.1:0-4448 GCA_964628745.1 uncultured Halobacteriales archaeon | reverse complement strand
CGATCCAGTGACCCAGCAGCATGACGTCGATGAGCGTCACCAGCTCCCAGAAGAAGCCCATCGCGCCCGGGACGACCACCGTCGCCAGGCTGTAGCCGAAGGCGACGGTGATGGCCATCGAGATGAGCGTCATCATCCCCGGCGCGCGGTCCCGGAGCTCCGGGACGGCCATCCGGAGGAAGGGCACGCCGCCGTAGGCGAAGACGACGACCGCGAAGACCGGGTTGACCCACGCGCTGCCGGGGAACGCCGGGACGGTGAAGCCGAGCCACCCCTGCAGCGCCTCGCTGTAGAGGAGGACCGGGATCGAAAGCAGCGTCGAGACGGCGAAGCGCCGGCGGAACATCGCCTCGTGGCCCTCGTGCATCCCGCCGTGGTCGTGGCGGCCGCCGCCGGGCGCCCCGTGGCCCCCGCCGTGCGCCGCGCCGTGCTCGTGGCCGCCCTCGCGTGCCCCGGGCTCGTACTGCTCCCGGACGGCGCGCTCGCCCTCGTCGGCGTCCCCGGCCGCGTCCTCGAGGATGGACTGCTCGACCCGGGGCTCGGCTCGCTGGCCCTCGGGCCCGTCGTCGCCGCCGTCGTGGTGCCCCTCGTGGCCGTGCCGGCTCGCGTCGTCCGCGTCGGTGGGCTCGCGGTCGGGCATCGGTCGGCCTCTCGGGGGGACTACGGCTCCGACGCTGAAGCCTCTACGGGTGGCAGTCGAAAGTCGACCGACCCGCCCCAAAGACGGAAACGTCCGGCGGCCGTACCCTCCTACCGGTGAGCGAGATGCGGCGAACCCGGAGACAGTTCCTCGGAGCCGCGGCCGTCGCGGGCCTCGCGGGCTGCGCCACGTCGACGGCCGGGCAGACCACCCCCGACGGCTACCGGACCGTCCGGGTCCCCGACGACTACCCGACGGTGCAGGACGGCGTCGACGCGGCCGACGAGGGCGACCTCGTGCTCGTGGAGGCGGGCACGTACGAGGAGGCGGTCGAGGTGACGACGCCGGGGGTCACGCTCCGCGGGACCGACCGCAACGACGTCGTCCTCGATGGCGGGTTCGAGCGGTCCTACGGCGTCGACATCGAGGCCGACGGGGTCGCGGTGGAGAACCTGACCGTCCGGCACTACGCGGCCGACGGCGTCTACTGGTCGGGCGTCGAGGGCTTCCGGGGCAGCTACCTGACCGCGTACAACAACGTCGAGTACGGGGTCTACGCCTCCGGATCCCGCGACGGCCGCTTCGAGTACAGCTACGCGTCGGGCCACCGCGACGCCGGCTTCTACCTGGGGGGGAACCGGCCGTTCGAGACCGTCATCGCCGACGTCGTCGCCGAGCGCAACGCCATGGGGTACTCGGGGACGAGCGCGGGCGGCGACCTGACCGTCAGGGACTCGGTCTGGGCGAACAACATGGCCGGCATCGTGCCGAACACGCTCGCGGGCTACGACGAGCCGCAGCGCGACGCGCGCATCGTCGACAACGTCGTCGTGGACAACGCCAACGCCGACGCCCCGAGCAAGCAGCTGACCTTCCCGACGTTCGGGTCCGGCATCGTCGTGTGGGGCGGCCACGACAACCTGATCGACGGCAACTTCGTCTCCGGCCACGAGCACTTCGGCATCGCCGTCGTGGCCCACGAGGCCGAGTCCGCGGGGAACCTCGTCCGCGGGAACCTGGTCCGCGACTCCGGCGCGGCCGACCTCGCGCTCGGTGCGCGGGCGGGCGAGGGCAACCGGTTCGAGCACAACGGCTTCGCGACCAGCTGGCCGGCGGCCATCGAGCCGGACCCGGGGGGCGGGGACGAGCGGGTCACCGAGGTGTTCGACCGCCAGGAGCGCCGGGCCGAGCGCGGCGACTTCCCCGCCGGGGACCCCCGCGAGCAGCCCGAGCCGGGCGACCAGCCGCCGATGCCCGACCCGACGGCGCCGCCCCGCCCGGCGAGCAAGTCGGGCTCGTGGGGGCCGGAGGGCTCGTGACGGGGACGGCGGGCGCGCCGACTCCGCAGACGGGGTGTCGCGAGCGCGTCTCACCCGACCTGCCGGGCGGCCCCGCGTTCGGCCTCCCCGTCGAGGGGTCGCTCGTCGGGGTCGCGCTGGTCGCCCGCCGCGGGGTCGAACTGGAAGCCCCCGCTGCACTCGGGTCGCCCGCCGGCCGCCTTTCCGGCGCATAGCTCGGCGGAGGCCCGCCGGGCCGCCTCGACGGACCTCTCGTCGGCGAGGACGTCGTGGGCGCGTCCAGCGAGAGAGGGTCGCCGGCTCGCCGTGGCACCCGGCGGCCAGCCCGCCGCGCGTCCGACGGACGGTCACGCTCCCGTCGAGCCGACCGCGGCCGACGTACGCCTCCTCGCCCTGCCTGCACGGGCCATCGACGCCCGGCGCCGTGCGGGGGGCCGTGCCTGCGACGGGCGCCCGCGTCGGCTGGTCGTCCCTGTCGGCCCCGCTGTCCGGTCCGGGCGAACGGGGGGCGTCCGGGGGCTCAGCAGCCCCGGAACGACCCGACCGAGCGGGCCGCGGGCTCGTACTCGAGGACGCCCGCGTCGGCCATCCTCGGCAGGTGGTTGTGGTGGAGGGCGATCGCTACCCGTTCGACGGCGTCTTCCGCCGGCGCGTCGGCGTCCGCCTCCCGTTCGGCGACCGCCGCCGCGACGGCCTCGAGGCCGGCCGGCATCGGCTGTTCGGCGAGGACGTCGAGCAGGATGCGACGCCGTTCGGACGACAGCAGGCGATGGTACTCGTCGCCTCGGTCCGTGGAGGTCTCCGTTCGGTCGCTGGCGAATCCGAGTGGGGATTGTGACATGGTGGACGGTCCTCCCCCGACGGGGGAATATCGACACCGAGGGCCCGCTGGCCGGTAAACACACCACCTAAAGCAATAGGTACTACCGGGTGGTCACCGTTTGGCTGGGTCACCGGCCCCGTCGGCCGTCCGGCGCCGCTCCCGACCCGGTTCGAGCCCCGCGGGTCCCGGCGCGACGCCCCAGGACGCCGTATCAAGTCCGTCGCCGGACACGGTTATCGCCCCTCGAAACCACTACCGTGCATGGGAACGCCCGGACCAGCCCCGACCATCACCCTCGATGAGACGCTGGAGCTGTTCGCGGGATCGGCGCACCAGGGTCCGCCGCTCACCGCCACGGAGGTTTCGGACGAACTCGGCTGTACGCGCCGGACCGCCTACCGGAAGCTGGAGCAGCTCGCCGAACGGGGCGACCTCGAGACGAAGAAGGTGGGCGCCAGAAGCCGCGTCTGGTGGCGGCCCGCCGACCCCGGGGGAGCCGCCGGGAGCGGCCGGCCGGAATCCGCGCAGTTCGGCGACTTCGTCGACGCCGTCGAGGACTACGCCATCTTCATGCTCGACGCCGAGGGTCGCGTCGCCAGCTGGAACGTGGGCGCCGAGCGGATCAAGGGCTACGCGGAGGAGGACGTCCTCGGCGAGCACGTCTCGCTGTTCTACACCGACGACGCGGTCGAGGCGGGGGTGCCCGGGACGAACCTCGAGAAGGCCCTCTCCGAGGGCGCCGTCGAGGACGAGGGCTGGCGCGTCCGCCGGGACGGCTCCTGGTTCTGGGCGGGCGTCGTGATTACGGCCATCCGGGACGACGACGGCGGGCTCCGGGGGTTCACGAAGGTCACCCGCGACCTGACCGAGCGCCGGAAGTACGAACAGCAGCTGCGCCGCGAGCGCAACCAGACCGAGGAGCTGCTCAGGACCGCGCCGGTCGCCATCACGGTCCAGGACGCCGACGGCGACACGCTGCTGGCCAACCGGCGGGCCCGGGAGATGCTGGGGCTCTCCGAGGAGGAGCTCGTCGACGGGCTCGACGACGGGTGGACCGTCTACGACGCCGACGGCGAACCCCTCGACCCGGCGGAGACGCCATCGGCGCGCGTGCACGCGACGCGGGAGCCGGTGTACGAGCGGGAGCTGGCGATCGAGGACCCGGACGGCGAGCGCCGGTGGGTCGCCGTCAGCGCCGCCCCCGTGTTCGGCCCCGACGACGAGCTCGACCGGGTCATCACTGCGGGCGAGGACATCAGCCAGCTGAAGCGCCGCGAGCGCCAGCTCGAACGACGCAAGGGCGAGCTCGAGACGGAGCTCAGCGAGGTCCTCGGCCGCGTCTCCGACGCGTTCTACGCCCTCGACGACGACTGGCGGTTCGTGCACGTCAACGAGCGGGCGGAGGTGCTGCTCCAGCGCACCCGGGAGGAGCTCATCGGGCGGCGCCTCTGGGACGCCTTCCCCGACGCCGCCGACACGGTCGTCGGGGACCGGTTCCGCGAGGCGATGGCGCGCCAGCAGCCGACGAGCTTCGAGTTCGAGTACGACGAGCTCGCGGTCTGGCTCGAGGTCAACGCCTACCCCTCGGAGACGGGCCTGTCGGTCTACTTCCGGGACGTCACCGAGCGCAAGGCCCGCGAGCTCGAGCTCGAGCGGTACGAGACCATCGTCGAGACGGTCAACGACG
>CAZVOR010000176.1:0-4453 GCA_964628745.1 uncultured Halobacteriales archaeon | reverse complement strand
CCTCCTTCCTTGCGGGGGCTGGACCCGATCCTGAACGCGCCGAGCGGCGACGAGGCCCCGGCTCGACGGCCGAGCGGTTGCGACGGGCCCGACGAACGCCTCTGAATTTCTAGATTTAGTCGGACGCCGACCACGACTCGGCGAGCAGCTCGTCGCGGAGCCACCGCAGCGAGTAGGCGTGGGTGAAGCCGGGCCGGTCGACGCGGTACTGCCGGGGCGGCGTCTTCGGCCCGTACTGCTTGTCGACGCGCGGGGTGCCGTCGGGCGCCTCCCGGAGCGCGTCGACGAGCCGGTGGCCGTCGCGCTGGGTCATGACGACCCAGATGGCGGCCTCGGGCTCGCAGCCGGCCATCTTGTCGTAGTCGACGACGACGGCCTCGCGGTAGTCGTGGTTCAGGCGCTCGACTTCGCCGCAGACGACGACCTCGCCCTCGGCGTCGACGCCGGCGACGTCGAGGCGGTGGCCGTCCTCGAGTTCGAAGTACTTCACGGCCCGCTCGGCCGCCGAGTCGGGATCGGCGACGAACTCCTGATCGACGTACCGCCAGAGGACGTCGACGCCGGCGATGTGCGGACTGGACTCGTCGAGGTCGCCGACGCCGTGACCGTAGTCGAGCCCCTCTCGATACGGCTCGCCGATGGCCTCGCGGCCCGCGGGGGTGACGGTGTACAGCTGGTGGGGGTGGGTGCCGTCGTCGCGCAGCAGGCCGGCCTCGATGAGCTCGTCGACCGCCTCGGGCTCGATGCCGACGTACTCCTGCAGGCGGAGCATCGAGTCCCACCGGATGTCGTACTCGAGCGGGTCGGTGCGGAACTGCCGGGCGTCGTGGACGACCTGCACGAAGTGCAGCTGGCGCTCGGTGCACGGCGACTCGGCGCGCTCGGCGGGGCTGAGCTTGAGGTTCGACGCGGGGACGGGCACGTCGTCGGGGTCGACGTCCTCGAGCGAGTGGCAGCACTGGATGGCGCGCTTCATGCCGCGGCTGTCGGGATTGTACCGGCGCCCGCAGGCGTCGCAGACGAGCGCGTGCCGCGACTTATCGTAGTCGACGCAGTCGGGCAGCCGCCGGGTGTGCGGCAAAAGCGAGTCGACGCGCCGGGGCGCCCCCGCGGCGTCGGGCTCGGCGGCCGGCTCCGCGTCGGCCGCGACGGTCGCCGGCTCCGTGTGCGACAGCCCCGCCTCCCGCGCCGTGCGCTCGCGGAGCGCCTCGAACGCGGCCTCGAACTCGGCCGCCTCGCGCCCCTCGAGCGGGTCGCCGCTCGCCGAGTGGCCGGGCGGCGCGGGCAGCGACGTCCCGAGGAACGGCCGCGGGGTGGCGTCGGCGAACTCGGCGCCCAGCCGGACGAGCCACTCGCCCGGGCCGAGCGCGCGGAGGCGGTTCTCGACCTCGGCGGGCGGCATCGCCTCGGTCGCGAGCGCGGCGGCGAGCTCGCGGTCGACGTTGACGCTGCCGACGAGGAAGGTGGCCGTCTCGTTGAGCACCTCGTAGTAGGTGTCCGTGTCGGCCGCCCGGAGCTGCCCGAGGAACTGCAGCCCCATCGCGACCGAGAGGCCGAACGACCGGCCCTGCGAGAGCAGCGTGTCGACCAGCTCGGTGTCCGCGATGGCCGCGGCCTCCTCGAGGAAGAGGTTGACGACCGGGCGGGCGGCGCCGTCCTCGCCGGCCGACTGGGCCCGCGCGCGCAGCGACGACCAGAGCGAGGAGAGCAGCACGAGCGCGAGCGTCCGCTTGGCCGCGGCCTCCATGTCGCCGAAGTCGAAGAGGACCACCCGGTCGGCGTCGAGGTAGTCGGCGAAGTCGAAGCGCGGCCCGGCCGCGTCGCCCTCGTCGGGCACGTGGTTGAACGCGGGCGCGAGCCGGCGGTCCAGGCCGATGCGCTCGACGCGGACGCGCGCGCCGGCCATGACCTGCGCGAACATCCGCGGGTCGTCCTCGACGAGGCTCGCGAAGTGGCGCTCGAGGTCCTCGTCGGAGACGGGCGGCCCGGCGCCCTGCGTCTGCGTGCGGTTGAGCGCGGCCAGGAGGTCGCGGTGGGCGAACGCGTCGTCGCCGTGGACGGGGTCGAACAGCGCCTGGATGTGCGTCGCGATGACCTGCGGGGAGACGACGGCCTGCTCGAACCGCGAGGCGCCCATGACGCCCTTGACGATCTCCGCGTAGTGCCCGGCCTTGCGCGCGGTCGCCTCCGCGCGGGGGACGCCCGCCTCGAGCAGCGGCCGGATGTCGAAAAACGACAGCGCCGGCAGGGTGTCGGTGCAGTCGAAGTAGGTGACGCCCTCCAGCGAGCCGAACGTGCGGTAGTGGCTCCTGAGGTACTCCTCGGCCATGCCGTCGCCCTTCAGGTCGAACAGGACGTTCGGCCCGGGCGTGGTGTTGGCGTTGCCGAGCAGGCTCCCGTTGAAGGTGACGGACTTGCCCGCGCCCGTCGCGCCGAGGACGACCAGGTGCCGGACCTGCAGCGCGGGGCCGACGGCGACGAGGTCGCCGTAGGGCTGGCGGTCGTGCGTCAGCGGCCGGCACAGCGGCAGGCCCGGGCCGCGGTAGCGCGCCAGCTGGGCGGGCGGGGGCAGCGGCAGGCCGGTGCGCTCGCTCGGCCGGGCGGCGACCGCGCGCCGGCCGTTGGGCGTCAGGCCCGCGCCGTCGACGACGGTGAGCCCGGGCAGCTCGGCGGGCGAGACGACGATGCCCCGGCTCTCGTGCGGGCGCCGGCGGAGCCAGTCGCCCAGTCGATGGTAGGTGGCGTGGTAGACGGCGCGGCCGAGCAGGTCGCGGTAGATGGCCGCGCCGGGCGGCGGCCCGGTGCCGGCGTAGAGCTCGTCGTCGGTGGCGACGTGCCCGACGAGCTCGTGGTAGCGGCCGTCCATCGGCGAGAGGTCGGTGGCGAGCCGGCGCGCGACCGCGTCCGCCCGCGAGGGCGCCTCCCGCGTGAGGACGACCGCCCGCGCGGAGACGACGGCCGTGCGCGAAGGGTCGCGTGCGGCGATGCCCTCGATGCGCCGCTCGTCGCGCGGCGGCGGATCGTAGCGGTTCTTGGCCTCGCGGTCGCGCGGCGCGAGGAACTCCCAGACCTTGTCGCCCAGGGAGACCGTGCCGTCCTCGAGGTCGCCGACGTAGGTCTCGGCGCGGCCCGACCAGTCCTCGTAGGGCCGGCAGACGACCTGGAAGACCACCGGCAGGTCGGCGTCGCGGACCGTCTCGACGAGGGCGGCCAGCGGGACGCGCCGGGACTCCGAGCGCGGGTGGGGCTTACGATGATTCGTCGGGCCGGCGAACGCCTCGAACGGCTGCAGCGGCGTCTGCCAGTCGTGCTTGCGCTTGGCGCGGCCGCGGTACTCGACGCCGGCGACGTACGGCGTCGCGGGCGTGATCGCCGGGTGCTGGGGGCCGTCCCACGCGTCGGGGTCGTCGGGCGCCGGCTCGTACGGGACGGGCGGGAGGTGCTCCTCGGCGAGCCGGGGGTGCCACCGCACCCGGCGGAGCTCGTAGCTGTCCGGCAGGCCCGTCCGGAGGATGCCCGCCAGGTCCTCGGTGAGGTCCGAGACGTTCGAGCCGACGAGGTAGCGGACGGTCGCGTCCGGGCGGCCATCGGAGACGAGCAGCCACTCGACGACGGGGTGGAGCGTCGCGCGGCGCAGCCGGGCCACCAGCCCGGACTTCGTCGTCTCGCGCAGCAGCGCGTCGACGTGCGCCATCGCGCGGGTGATCGCGTGCGGGTCGACCGGCGACTCCGAGGGGCGGATCTCGAGGTACGGCCGGGGCTCGACGGGCTCGGGCCGGGGCAGCGACTCGGCGCGGCGTCCCTCCTCGACGGGAACGGGCGCGGGGACGAGGTCGGTCCCCGTGCGCTCGACGTCGGCCGGCCCGGGGTCGGCGGGTTCGGCCATCAGTTGGTCGCTGGGTCGACCCGCTTCATCGCGGAGAACGTGTCGTCCGGATACCGGGACATGACGTACGCCATCGCGTCGCGGATGACCTCGGCAGTCCGCGGGATGACCTCGGATGACGGGCCGCACTCGAGCTCCACCCAGGCCTCCCGGTCGGGGTCGAACGCGGTGTACAGCGTCGTCGAGTGGATGCCGACGTACAGCAGGACGACGCGCTGCTTCGGGTCCGGCCGCACGCCGAGCACCGGGGCGCACATCTTGATGTGGTCGAAGTCCCGGCGGTACGCGAGGCACTTGGCGACCGACAGCGGCTCGGGAGGGAGCCAGTCGATCGTCCTCATGCTCGTCTCGGGTGCCGGGCCGGTCGATGGGTCACGCCGGCTGACCCGGCCGTTTTCGTTGCGATGACCATCGGCGCCTTCTTATAAATTTGTTAACTTAATTAATCGCGTAATAAAGGGGGGTTCGGCGGGAATCAAAATCGTCGTGACGCGCCCCCGAAGCCCGCGCGGCCTCGGCTCCCGCGGACCGCGCTGCGCGCCTCGCTCGCTTCGCTCGCTGCGGTGC
>CAZVOR010000175.1:0-4497 GCA_964628745.1 uncultured Halobacteriales archaeon | reverse complement strand
TCCATCATCGGCGTCTCCGCCGGGGCGGCGGTCGGCGCCGTGGCGACCATCGCGCTCGGCGTCTCGACCCCGCTCGGCCTCGAGACCGCGGCGTTCGCCGGCGCGCTCGTGGCCGCGTTCGGGGTCTACCTCATCGCCACGGAGGGCGGGCGCACGCCCGTCGCGACCCTGCTGCTGGCGGGCGTCGCGGTGCAGACGCTGCTCGGCGCCGTCGTCTCGCTGCTCCTCCTCGCGAGCGGCGAGAACCTCCGACAGGCCGTCTTCTGGCTGATGGGCCACCTGCACGCCGCCGACTGGGGCGACGTGGCGGTCGCGCTGCCGGCGACGGTCGTCGGCTTCCTCGTGCTCGTGCCGTTCGCCCGGGACCTCAACGCGCTGCTGCTCGGCGAGGAGGACGCCCACGCGGTCGGCGTCGAGGTCGAGCGCACCAAGCGGCTGCTGCTGGCGGCCTCGAGCCTCGTGACCGCCGTCGCGGTCGCCGTCGCCGGCATCATCGGCTTCGTCGGGCTCGTCGTCCCGCATGTGATGCGGCTGGTCGTCGGCCCGGACCACCGGGTGCTGCTGCCGACCAGCGCGCTGGCCGGCGCCGTGTTCCTGGTCGCCACGGACACCGTCGCGCGGGTGGGCGCCGCCGAGCTGCCCGTCGGCATCGTCACCGCCTTCCTCGGGGCGCCATTCTTCCTGTACCTGCTGCGGTCCCGGGAGGTGCGCGCGCTGTGACCGCCGTCGAGCTCTCGGGCGTCCGCGTCGAGCTCGGCGGCGAGCCCGTGCTCGAGGACCTGGACCTGGCCGTCGAGGGCGGGCGGTTCGTCGGCCTGGTCGGCCCGAACGGCGCGGGCAAGACCACGCTGCTGCGGACCGTCAACGGCCGGCTGTCGCCGGTCGCCGGCCGGGTGAGGCTCGCCGGCGAGCCGGTCGCCGGGCTGTCCGCCCGCCAGCTCGGCCGCCGGGTCGCGACCGTCCCCCAGGAGACGAACCTGAGCTTCGACTTCACGGTCCGGCAGATCGTCGAGCTCGGCCGGCACCCGCACCGGCCCCGGTTCGGCGGCCGCGACCCCGACCCGGGCGCGGTGGACCGCGCGCTGCGCCGGACGGCCACCGACCACCTCGCCGACCGGCTCGTCACCGCCATAAGCGGCGGCGAGCGCCAGCGCGTGCTGCTGGCCCGGGCGCTCGCCCAGACCGCGCCCGTGCTGCTGCTCGACGAGCCGACCGCCAGCCTCGACGTCCACCACCAGGTGCGCACGCTGGGGCTCGTGCGCGACCTCGTCGACGAGTCCGGCCGGACGGTGCTCGCCGCCATCCACGACCTCGACCTGGCCGCGCGCTTCTGCGACGAGCTCGTGCTGCTGACCGAGGGCCGCGTGCGCACCGCCGGCCCGCCCGCCGCCGTGCTGACCGAGGAGCACCTCGAGGCGTCGTTCGGCGGGCCCGTCGCCGTCGGTCAGAACCCCGCCACCGGCACGCCGACCGTGACGGTCCTCGGTGCGGACCGGGCCGAGCCGCCCGTCGACGCGCGGACGCCGCTCGACTGAGCGGCGTGGCGGCGTCGCGGCGGGCCGTCCGCCGTCCTGCCGGCACCGATATGAACCCCCCGTCGAAAGGGCGGGCATGACCGACGTGCTCCCGCCGGCGACCGCCCGCGTGCTCCGCGCGTTCGCGCCCGACCCCGACGAGACCCTGACTGCGATGGCCGCCCACGCCGACGCCACCGACTACCCCGTCGTCGGCCCCGAGGTGGGCCGGCTGCTGTCCGTGCTGACGCGGCTGGCCGGCGTCGAGCGCGCGTTCGAGTTCGGCTCGGGCTTCGGCTACTCGGCGTACTGGGTCGCCCGGGCGCTGCCCGAGGGCGGCGAGGTCGTGCTCACCGACGTGGACGACGCCCACCTCGACCGCGCCCGCGAGTGGTTCGCCGCGGCCGGGCTGGTCGACCGGGCGGCGTTCGAGCCCGGCGACGCCCACGAGACCGTCGAGCGGTACGACGGGCCGTTCGACCTCGTCGTCCTCGACCACTACAACCGCCACTACGTCGACGCGCTCGACGCCGTCCGCGGGAAGCTGTCGCCCGGCGGGCTCGTCGTCGCCGACAACGCGCTGTCGGGGAACTCCGTGCACCTCGACGCCATCGTCGCGCACGTCGACGGCGAGCCGGTGGAGACCAACGCGAACACCGCGGGCACCATCGCGTTCCTCGAGACGCTGCGGGAGGACCGCGAGTTCGAGACGACGCTGCTGCCGCTCGGCGACGGCGTCTCGGTGAGCGTCAAGCGGCCGTAGGGCGGGCACCTGCGCTGCTGGCGGTGTCGGCCCGCGGTCCGTCGTTCTCCCTTCAGATGGCGTCGGCCTCGCGCAGCGCGGCGATGTCGGCGTCGTCGTAGCCGTGCTCGCGGAGCACCTCGTCGGTGTGCTCGCCGAGCCGCGGCGGGTGCCGGCGGACGGTCGTCGGCGTCGCCGAGAGGTGCAGCGGGCTGCCGGGCATCACGAGCTCCTCGACGGTCGGGTGGTCGACCGGCTGGCGCATCCCGCGGGCGCGGACCTGGGGGTGGTCGAACACGGCCGCCATGTCGTTGATGCGCGAGGCGGGCACGCCGTGGGCCGCCAGCCGGTCGAGCACCTCGTCGGCGGTGTAGGACGCGAACTCGGCCTCGAGTTCGGCCTCGAGCGCGGCCCGGTCGGCCACGCGGTCGGCGTTGGTGGGGTAGGCCTCCTCGAGGTCCGGTCGGCCGATGGCGTCGCAGAACCGGGGCCAGAGGTTCGCCGACGGCACGCCGACGACGACGTGGTCGTCGGCCGTCTCGAACGCCTGGTACGGGACGATGTTCGGGATCTTCGAGCCCTGCCGGCCCGGCGGGTCGCCGGTGGCGAGGTAGAACATCGCCATGTAGGAGGTCAGCGAGACGACGCCGTCGAGCAGCGCGAGGTCGACCTTCTGGCCCTCGCCGTCGCCGAACTCGCGGTGGAACAGCGCGGCGAGGATCGCCTGGGCGGCGTACAGCCCCGCCGTCAGGTCCGTGATGGCCACCCCGACCCGGACGGGCTCGCCGTCGGGCACCCCCGTGATGCTCATCAGCCCGCCTTCGGCCTGCATCACGAGGTCGTAGGCCGGCCGCTCGGCGTCGGGGCCCCACTCGCCGTAGCCCGTGACGTGGCAGTAGACCAGCCCCGGGTTCTCGGCGCGCAGCGACTCGTAGCCGAGGTCCCACGAGTCCATCTTCCCGACCCGGAAGTTCTCGACGAGCACGTCGGCCTCGCGGGCCAGGTCGCGGAAGACCTCCCGGCCCGCCTCGGTCCCGAGGTTCAGCGTCACGGAGCGCTTGTTCCGGTTGGTCGAGAGGTAGTAGGCGGCCTGGTCGGAGTCGCCGTAGAACGGCGGGTGCCAGCCGCGGGTCTGGTCGCCGCCGTCGGGCCGCTCGACCTTGACGACGTCCGCGCCGAGGTCGCCGAGCTGCATCGCACAGAACGGCCCGGCGAGCACCCGCGAGGCGTCGAGCACCGTGACGCCCGACAGCGGGCCCTCGTCGCCGGACGGCTGCGCCGCCTCGCCGGTCACGGGATCGCCCTCCGGTTCGCCGGCCGGCCGGGTCCCGACCGCCGGGCGGTCACCCTGGCCACCGACCGCCGGACCGTCACCCCGGCCGCCGACCGCCGAGCCGTCACGTCGGCTCCTCCCGCAGCGGCGTCAGCTGGTCGGGCGAGAAGCCGGTCCGGCGCACCCGGTCGGGGTCGACCCGGTCGAGCGCGGCCAGCTCCGCGCCCGTCGGCGGCTCGATGCGCGCGGGCGAGCCGTCGGCCCCCGCGGGCTCGAACGCGACGTCCCAGCCCGTGCGCTCCCGGACGGTCGCCTCGTCGACGCCGGGCGCCAGCGCGACGATGCGCAGCTCGTCGTCGGCGGGCTCGAACGCGCAGAGCGGCGTGAGGAGGTACGCGAGGTTGCCGCTGGCGGTGACGACGTCGACCGCCTCGGGCAGCGTCCGCGGCGAGTGCTCGGTCCGCCAGCCCCACGCCTCGCGCACCAGCGGGAGCAGCGAGCCGCTGCCGCCGCCGCCCGGGAACCGGACGACGGGCTCGTCGAGCGAGCCCGCGGCCGACGAGTTCATCCGGCCACGGCGGTCGAACTGCGCGCCGCCGACGAACATCACCTCGAGGTCCCCGCGGGCGGCCATGTCGAACGCCTCCGGCGAGGTGAAGTGGGCGCTCGCGCCGGCCAGCAGGCGCTGGTCCTCGGTCGACCGCGGCAGCCGGGCCGGCCGGCCGTCGACGGCCCCGGAGGCCGACAGGTGGTGGACGTCGGTGCCCAGCTCGCGGGCCAGCCGGATCGCCACGGTGGGCAGCGGCGACGAGAAGCCCTGGAACGCCGTCCGGACGCCGCGCTCGTCGAGCCGCCTGGCGATGGCGACGGTCATCAGCTCCGCGGCGGTGACGGCGGCCGCGTCGCCCTCGCCGGCGGCGGCCCCGCCGTCCGCGGCCGACGGCTCGCCGTCGCCGCCGCTCATGTCC
>CAZVOR010000174.1:0-4525 GCA_964628745.1 uncultured Halobacteriales archaeon | reverse complement strand
ATATGCCTTATATGGATAAGTCCTATTAATATCGAGCGGGAAGCTACATCGTCGATGGTGCACGACGTCCCCGGCGACCCGGAAGCCGATTCGACCTACGAGTGCCTGCGCTGCGGCGAGCTCATCGAGGCACGGTCCCACCCCGGCGAGTGCCCCGCGTGCGGCGGCACCGTCCAGGACCGCGCGATGTCGCTCGAGTGACCGGCCGGTCCGCAAAGCCAGCTACCATGGCGTCGGAACCAACCCGCTCCCCGCCCGACGAATCGCTCGAACCGCCCGACGGCGCGGCCGCGTCCGCGCTCACGACCGCCCGCGACCAGCTCGACCACGCCGCCGGCCTGCTGGACCTCGACCCCGACGTGCTCGAGCGGCTGCACCACCCGGCCAAGGTCCAGGAGGTGACGCTCCCGGTCGAGCGGGACGACGGCTCTGTCGACGTGTTCACCGGCTATCGCGCCCAGCACGACAGCGTGCGCGGCCCGTACAAGGGCGGGCTCCGGTACGCCCCCGACGTCACCCGGGACGAGTGCGTCGGGCTCGCGATGTGGATGACCTGGAAGTGCGCGCTGATGGACCTGCCGTTCGGCGGGGCGAAAGGCGGCGTCCGCGTCGACCCGAAGGCCCTGAGCACGGCGGAGAAGGAGCGCCTGACCCGCCGGCTGACCCACGAGCTGCGCGACGTCATCGGCCCGACGCGCGACATCCCCGCGCCGGACATGGGCACGGACGCCCAGACGATGGCGTGGATCATGGACGCCTACAGCATGCAGAACGGCGAGACGGAGCCGGGCGTCGTCACCGGCAAGCCCGAGGCGACCGGCGGCAGCCCGGGCCGCGAGGCGGCGCCCGGGCGGAGCGTCGCCATCGTCGCGCGCGAGGCCCTCGAGTACTACGGCCGGCCGCTCGCCGACACGACCGTCGCCGTGCAGGGGTTCGGCAGCGTCGGCGGCCACGCCGCCCGCCTGCTCGACGAGTGGGGCGCGTCGGTGGTCGCGACCAGCGACGTCAACGGCGCCATCTACGACCCCGACGGGCTGCCGGTCGCGGAGATCCCGACGCACGACGAGCGACCGGAGGCGGTCACCACGTTCGACGGCGAATCGGTCGCCCGGCTCTCGAACGACGAGCTGCTGACCCTCGACGTCGACGTGCTGGTCCCGGCGGCGGTCGGGAACGTGCTGACCGCGGCCAACGCCGACGCGGTCGAGGCGGCGCTCGTCGTCGAGGGCGCGAACGGCCCGACCTCGAGCGCCGCGGACGCCGTCCTCGCCGAGCGCGGCATCCCCGTCATCCCGGACACGCTCGCCAACGCCGGCGGCGTGACGGTGAGCTACTTCGAGTGGCTCCAGGACATCAACCGCCGGAGCTGGTCGCTCGAGCGGGTCCACGAGGAGCTCGAGGCGGAGATGGTGGCCGCGTGGGAGGAGGTGCGCGGCGAGGTCGAGGCCCGGGAGGTCACCTGGCGCGAGGCGGCGTACGTCGTCGCGCTGTCGCGAATCGCGGAGGCCCACCGGCTCCGCGGGCTGTGGCCGTAGGCGTCCGGGGCCGGCGGCACCGAGAGGCGGCGTCTCGGGCCGGCCGGTTGGCTCGCTAGCTAGCCCGACCACGCCGAGTAGCCCCCAGCCGAACCCATGCCGGCCCGGTGACGGGAGCCTCGGCCGTTTCGCGTCCCGGTAGCCGTACCGCTCTACTGGACGAAAGCTGGGAGAGCGCTGCGCTGAGGCGCCATGGCCGGACGTAGCGGACGGAGTCGTTCGTTCCCCGAGACGGCGGTCGGAGACCTGCCGACCCGCGACGTTGAATCACCCCCCGGCCTCGTCGACGGGTCGTCACGAACCCATGTCCGTCGCGGTCGGGTCGGGGGTGGCCGTCCCGTTCGACGTCGGAACGGGCGTGTCGGTCGGCGTTGCGGCGGGCGTCGCCGTCGGCGTTGGAGTGGGGGTGGGCGTCGGCGTGAGGGTCGGACTCGGCGTCCTGGTCGGCGGGGACGGCGTCTGGGTCCCGGTCACCGTCGGTGTGCCGTCCGCGGTCGCCGTGGGCGTCCCGTTCCCGACCGATGTGGGCGTCCCAGTCCCGCCCGGCGTGGCGGTCGGCGCCGACGTGGGCGTCGGCGTCTCTGCGGACGCGCCCGAGACGTCGGGCGTCCCGGTGGTCGTGCCCGTGGTCGTTGGCGTCACGGTGGCCGCGGCCGCCCCCTGCGGGGCCTTGCCCCGCACGTCCGCGACGACGTCGACGTCGACGGACTCGGTGTCGCTCAGGACCGCGAAGGTCGTCCCCCCGGAGACGGCCGCGACCATGGCGAACGCGGCGACGGCGACCGCCAGCAGTCGGCGGTCAGTCATCCGACCCACCCCCGTCGGCGCGCCCGACACGCCGCGCGGTCGACCGACGCCGCTCGCGCCGTTGCTCGCCGGGTGGCTGCCGCCCGGCCTCGCCGCTGCCCGGCTCGGGCCAACCCTCCATCGATTGGGCGTCGTTGGCCTCCCCCTCGGCCGAGCCGCCGAAGACGTAGAGCGCGCCGAGCATGAGGGTCGCCACGCCCACCGCGGTGGCGACGCCGATGGTCCACCCCGTCGGGTCGTCGGCCGCGACCCAGACGCTGTACGCGGCGAACGCCACGAGGACCGCCAGCCCGAGCCGGAGCTCGTTCGGCTGCAGGGTGTAGGTCACCTCCTCGTCGGCCGCGCTGCGGACGGGCGGCGCGGCGTCCGCGGTCTCGTCCGGCGGCGCGGGGCGAGATGCCTCGCCGCCCGACTCGACTCCGGCCGAGTCGACGGCCTCGACCGGTGCGACGCGGCGCGCCTCCGATGTGGCCCCCGACCGCCGGGGACCCCGACGCCGCGTCGACCCCACGACGTGCCGGATCTCGTAGGCCGCGAACAGCGCGACGGGCAGGGCGACCAGCAGGGCGAAGCCGAGCTCGGTGCCCGCGAACTCGATGACGTAGCCGATGGCCGGGACGACGAGCAGGTGGCCGCCGACGCTCATCACCCGCCCCTCCAGCCGGCTCGCGGGCACGAGCTCCCGGTCGGCGTCCTCGTTCGCGTCGCCCTTCGTCCGGAAGGCGGCCTCGCCGCCCCGGTCGACGACCTCGACGACGCGGTGGGTCGTCGGCGTCGCCTCGTCGCCGTTGGTGAAGGTGACGACGTCGCCCGGCTCGATCACGGCGGGGTCGACGTCCTCGACGAGGATGACGTCCCCTGGATGCATCGCCGGCTGCATGCTCCCCGAGAGCACCACGTAGCTCTGCTGGGCGCCGACGGCCTGGGGGACGGCGAAGACCGCGAACGGCAGGACGATGGCGACGAGAGCCACCAGACCGATGGCGTTGAGGACGCGCGCCCAACCGACGCGCCCGCGCGGCGTCGACCCCCTCGGGGGGCTGCCGGCCGCGCTCACGACGAGCACCCCCGTCGGAGCGGCTCCTGGAAGCCGGAGCCGGCCTCGTACTTCAGCCCGCAGGTGCCCGGGCAGGGCTCCCTGTCGGTCCGGTCCGTCTCGCCGTACGTGTTCCCGCTTCGCTGATAGACCGTCCCGCCGCTGGTCGTGGTGAACGTCCCGGACGTCCCGGGGTCGTCGAACACGCGGATTTCCGAGCCGTACTTCAGCACGACCGCCGCGAGCTTCTCGGCTGGAGCCGACTCCAGCACGAGCGTGTCGCCGTCCACGGTGAACGAGAGCTCGTCGTCGGACAGCGTCGTTCCATCCTCGGCGCAGAACGCGACCCAGCTGATGGCCCGGCCCTCGTCCCCCTCGCAGGGCTCGACGGTCGGGAACGGGTTCGTCACCCCGTCCTGATTGCGACACTGACGGCCGGCGAACTCGAGCGAGAGCGACGTCTCCTCCTTGCCGGTGTAGTCGTCGTCGAGCGCCCACTCCAGGCGGAGTTCGAGGTCCTCGCCCGGCTGCAGGCATCGCTGGCTTCCGGGCTGCACGAACGTGTTACAGCCCGCATCGAGCGCCACGCCGTCCCGGAGCGCGTCGGCCACCTGGCGGAGCGAGCCCGCCTGGAGGAGGCCTTCGTCACCGCAAGCATACCGGAGGGTGAGCCGGAGCGCGTCGTTGAGGTCGGTCGGGGCCGGACACGTCAT
This sequence comes from uncultured Halobacteriales archaeon, assembly GCA_964628745.1. GTDB lineage: Archaea > Halobacteriota > Halobacteria > Halobacteriales > Hikarchaeaceae > CAZVOR01. Next base: position 434 of record CAZVOR010000174.1, on the reverse strand, counting down.
CCGGAGCCAGCCGTACGCGGCGTTGTTCGAGCCGTCCTCGGGAAGCGTGACGGTGAACGCCTCGCTCCCCGAGCGGTCGTCCCGGGAGAGCTCGATGGCGAACGTCGCGTCGCCCTCGCTCGAGCGGGTCTCGCCGTCGTCATCCCACGTCACCGCCATGTCGAGCGAGCCCGCGGCGAACAGGGTATCCAGGAACGACTCCTCGTCGGCGAACACGGAGCCCGAGCCCGCGCCGAGGAAGAGGCCGGTGCTCCCGGCGGCGCCGATCGCCGCGATGACCTTCCGTCGGCTCAAATCGCCCCCTTCCATCAGTGTGGCCCCCACGGACGGCCGGTCCCCCCGCCCGGCGCCCGCCGCGGACGTATCAACTTCCAGTAGTGGGGCATCCGCATAATGAATGACCCATTAAGGGCGACCCTCGCCGGTATCGAGGC
>CAZVOR010000173.1:0-4530 GCA_964628745.1 uncultured Halobacteriales archaeon | reverse complement strand
GCAGCTGCCACGACACGCCGTACTCGTCCTCGGTCCAGCCGTACCGGTCGCTGAACGGATAGGAATCGAGCGGCATCAGCGCCTCACCGCCCGCCGACAGCTCCGCCCAGAGTTCGTCCACCTCGTCCCGCGTGGGGCAGTTGACGATGAACGAGATGGCGGGGGTGAATTCGAACTGCGGTCCGCCGTTGAGTGCGACGAACGCCTGGCCCTCCAGCTCGAACTCCACGGTCAGGACGCTCCCTTCCGGTTGGCCCGAGGCCTCCGCGGCGGCTGCGTCGTACCGAGCGACGTCGCCGATCGACGAGTCCTCGAAGATGTCGGTGTAGAAGGTCACCGCGGCCTCGGCGTCGTCGTCGAACCACAAGTTCGGCGTGATCTTCTGCATGGGCCCGGTACGGCCCACTGCGTCGAAGCTCTTCCGTCCGGCCGGATTCCGGGCCCTGCAGGGACCCCGACGACGAACTACCGCTGTCGCTCGGTCTCACGACCCCGCCGGCTGGCTCCCCGCCAGGTGGTCGGCGAGCCGGCCGAGGGTCTGCTTTGCGCCCTCGTCGGCGCCGTGGTCGATGGCCTCGTCGAGGTCCACGGCCGTCGGGAAGCGCATCACCATGACGAGTTCGGTCCCGCCGTTCTCGACGTCACCGAGGGCGATTGTCACGCGGAACTGCTCGGGGTCGTCGGGCGAGCCGTGGGCGTAGACCAGGCGGGCTGGTTCCTCGACCGCGTCGTACTCGACCCGGTTCTGGTACTCCTCGCCGTCGGGCCCGACCATCACGAACCGCCAGACACCGCCCGGTTTCACGGTCATCTCGTCGGTCGTGGTATCGAAGCCGTCCGGGCCCCACCACTGATCGACCTGCGCCGGGTCGGTGAACGCCTCCCAGACCCGCTCGCGAGGGGCGGCGAACGTCCGCCGAACGGTCACCGTCGTGTCGTTCGTGTCCGTCATGTCTCGGCGAGTACGGCCGCCAGCTGGTCGAGGATGGCGGACCAGCCCTCCTCGGCACCGCCGGGGACCGAATCCGGGAACTCCTGGGTGATCACGACCTCGGTGCCCCCCTCGGCGTCCCGGAACTCGTAGGTGAGCCGGAGCTCGCCCTCATCGATTTCCTCGCCCGAAACGAGGCGCTCGGGCTCGACTACCTCGACGTAGTACCCCTCGTTCTCGATGCTGCGCTCTCCGTCAGTCCACGCGATGGAGACCCGGCCACCTGCCTCGAGTTCGAGGACGTCAACCTCGGCCGTCATCCCCTCCGGTGCGAACCAGCGTTCCAACTCGTCGGGGTCCGTGAAGGCGCGCCACACGCGCTCGCGTGGGGCGTCGAATGTCCGCCGGATAACCAACCGATCGTCGTCGCTCATGCGGCCCCCTCCACCAGCTCCGCGAGGTTCCCGAGCGAGTCGGTCCAGCCCGCGTTGGCGTCCTCGGGGGGAACCGCTTCGGGAATCCCCGCTTGGCGGACGGTGACCTCGGTCCCCTCGGGAATAGCCTCGAACGTGACCGTGACCGTCATCTCGCCGGCCATCGCCGGGTCGTCGGTCTCGAACGCGTCGGTGTGGACGATGCGCTCGCCCGGCACGAGCTCGAGGTACGTACCGCCGAAGGAGTGGCCGTAGTCGGAGAACTCCTCGGTCTCGCCGGTGAACGTGGCGCGGAACGTACCGCCCTCCTCGGGCTCCAGGTGGTGGACCTCGGCCGAGAAGCCGGTCGGCGGGAGCCACCCGGCCAGCTCGTCAGGGTCGAGGAACGCCCGGTAGACCCGCTCGGGTGGGGCCTCGATCACGCGGCTGACCGTGATGCTCCGCTCGTCCGTCGCGCGTTCCGTCATCGATTCTCCGCCGCTGGTGTCGTCGTCTGTCATCGGTCTTCGTCCTCCAGGTGGATGGCCAGCGCGTCGAGGCGGTCCTCCCAGAACACGCGGTACCGGGTCAGCCAGCCGAACGCCGCGGAGAGCGGCGCGGCGTCCAGGTGACAGCGGCGGACCCTACCGTCCTCCTCGACCTCGATCAGGCCGGCGTCCTCCAGCACGCGGAGGTGCTTCGAAACCGCCGCCAGGGAGACGTCGTGGGGCTCGGCGAGCTCGCCGACGCTCTCGGGGGCGTCGGCCACCCGCTCGAGGATATCCCGGCGAATCGGGTGAGCCAACGCCTGGAATATCGCGTCGAGGTCCAGGTCGTCCGGCTGACGTTCAACCATCCGGTTGACTGTACGACGGGCTAATATTTAACCGTTTAGTTAAACGTCTCGCCCGCCGCTGCGCTCGCGCGGAAACCGCCGGGCGGCGACGGGATAGTTTGGAAAGGCCGGGGGGAGGTGGTTTTTTGGTCGCGACCGTCGTGCGCTAAGCCCCGTCATGCCGTCCGAGCACGCCGACGCGGAGGCCCGCGGGCCCGCGGACCCGACGACCCTCCGGCACGTCGGGCCGGCCACCGCGGCCGTCATCGAGGCGGCGCCGTTCGACGCGGCGGCCGTCCGCGCCGGCCGGGTCTCCTACCGCGAGCTGGTCGACGCCGGCGTCAACCCCGGCGTGGCCGAGCGCCTCCGCCGGGAGTACGGCCTCGTCTGGGCCTACCGGTGGCGCTTCGGCGGCGAGGACCTCCCGCTGCGGGCGGCGCACCTCCGCGGCGCCGGCGAGGGCGAGCGCCGGTGGATCGCGGCGTCGGCCCCCGGGTGGGACGGCGAGCTGCCGGGGTACGACGGCCCGGCCGACGAGCGTTCGCCGGAGCCGCCGCCGGACCTCGACGCCCTGGACTGGCCGGACTGGCCCGAGCCGACCGGCGAGGACCCGGGGCCGGCCGGGCTGGCGGCGGTGCTCGAGGACGCGCGGACGGCCGAGCCGACCTGCCCCCGGTGCGGCGCCGACCTGACCCGCTACGAGCTCGGCGACCGGGAGTCGGTGCTCTGCGACGCGTGCGGCTACGCCGGGGTCGCGGTCGCCCACGGCGGCGAGGACGCCTGGCGCAAGGCGGTCGAGCGCGTCGTCCGCAATCGGTGAGCGAACCGAAGGGTCGCGGGACCCATCGGAGGAGCGAAGCGAGTCCGATGAGGCTCGCCTCGCGATGCTCGGCTCGCCGCCGTCGCGGCGGTCGAGCCCCTCACTCCTCTTCGTCCTCGTCCCCGACGACCCGCTCGAAGGCCGCCCCGGCGAGGTCGCCCGGGTCCAGGGGGTTCGAGAGCCGCCAGGGGAGCAGCAGCATCAGGGCGGCGAGCGCGAGGAACCCCGCGCCGGCGAGCGTCCGGCCCTCGAGCAGCCAGGTGACGCCGAACAGCCCGAGCGGCAGCGCCAGCGCCAGGCCGGCGGCCAGCTGGACGATTCCGACGAGACCCGGCGCGCGCATGGCCGACGGTCGGCGGAGCCCGGACAAAAGGACGCTGCTTTCGGGGTCGTCCGCGAACTGACGCCGGTTCCGACGTCGCTCGACGGAACCCTTTCCATCCCGCCCGCCCTACGCCGCGCCATGTTCACGGGCATCGTCGAGGCCGTCGGCGAGGTGACGGCCGTCGACGTCGACGCGGACGGCCGGCGGCTGACCGTCGCGGCGCCGTTCGCCGGCGCGCTCGCGCCCGGCGAGAGCGTCAGCGTCTCGGGAGCCTGCCTGACTGTCGAGGCGGCCGCCGACGGGGAGTTCGAGGTGTTCCTCGCCGCGGAGACCCTCGACCGGACGAGCCTCGGCGACCTCGACGCCGGCGACGGCGTCAACCTCGAGCGGGCGATGCCCGCCGACGGCCGGTTCGACGGCCACCTCGTCCAGGGCCACGTCGACGCGACCGCCGAGGTGCTCGACGTCGAGCCCGTCGGCGAGGACTGGACCTACCGGTTCTCGCTGCCCGGCTCGCTGGCCCCGTACGTCGTCGAGAAGGGCTCCGTGGCGGTCGACGGGGTGAGCCTGACCGTCGCCGGGCTCGACGACGGCGGCGAGCCGAGCGGCGCGAGGCGAGCTTCGTCGGACGAGCGGAGCGAGTCCGTCGGCGCCTTCGCCGTCGCCGTCATCCCGACGACCTACCGCGAGACGACGCTGAGCGAGCGGGGGCCCGGCGACCGCGTCAACGTCGAGGTCGACGTGCTCGCGAAGTACGTCGAGCGCCAGCTGGCCGGGCGGTCGTAGCGAACGCCGGTCGCGCCGTCGCCCGGCGACGGCGCGCTCAGTCGTCCTCGCCAGCCGCGGCCGTTCGCCGGGCGCTGCCGGCTCCCATCTCCCGGTACGCGGTCTGGTACCGCCCGAGCTTCCGGAACAGCACGTAGAGGAACAGCCCGTCGTAGAGGAAGACGAACGCCAGGAACGCCAGCCCGACGCTCACGCCGGGCAGGAAGGCCGCCATCAGCCCCGGCAGCGCGGTGACGAGGGTGTTGTACGTCGCGTGGATGAACGCCGCGATGAGCAGCCCCTTGACGACGATGGGCCCCGCGTTCGAGCGGTTGAACTTCGCGAGCCCGAGGTAGTAGCCCGCGAACGCCGAGTAGATGACGTGTCCCGGGCCGGCGAACGTCCGGACCGCGGCCGTCGGGAGCGCGGCCTCGACCAGCG
>CAZVOR010000172.1:0-4589 GCA_964628745.1 uncultured Halobacteriales archaeon | reverse complement strand
CGGGCGCCGTCGCCCTTGAGGAACTGGAAGCCGCCACCGGCGACCTTCGCGCCGCGCTCGAAGTCGATGATGTCGAGGGTCTCTGCGAGGTCGTAGTGTGGCGTCACGTCGGCGGGGTCCATCCGGAGGTCCTCGAAGCCCCACCGCTCCACCTCGACGTTGTCGGCCTCGTCCTCGCCGACGGGGACGTCCTCGTGGGGGACGTTCGGCAGCTCCAGCAGCGCCGCCTCGAGCTCGGCCTCGAGCGTCGTGGCCTCGTCCTCGACCTCCTCGAGCTCCGCCTTGAGCGCCTGGGAGCGCTCGATGGCCTCCGCCGCCGCCGTCTCGTCGCCGGCCTGCTTGAGCTCGCCGACGCGGCCGGAGATCTCGTTGCGCTCGTGGCGCAGCTCGTCGCCGCGGGCCTTCAGCTCGCGCCACCGCTCGTCGAGCGAGCGGACGCGGTCGAGGTCGACGTCCCCGACCCCCTTCGTCTCGACGGCGCGGCGGACCTCGTCGGGGTGCTCCCGAACGAACTGCCGACTGAGCATCCTTGCCCTCCGGTTCTCGAGGGGCGGGGAAAACCGTGTCGTTCGGGCCGTCGACGAAGGCTTTTCCCGTCCCGTCGCGCGAGTGCGCACATGGGCATCGGGGACGTGGCCGCCGTCGACGCGCCCGGCGGCTCGGGCTGCTACTACCTGGACACGGGCATGTTCGGCACGGCCGGGTACACCTCGGTCTACGTGGTCGACGCCGAGCGCCCGGCCGTCGTCGACACCGGCATCGGGACCGAGCACGAGCTCGTCCTCGACGCGCTCGAACGCGCGGGCATCGCCCCCGAGGAGCTCGCGGTCATCGCGCCGACGCACGTCCACCTCGACCACGCGGGCGGCGCGGGTTACCTCGCCGAGGCCTGCCCGAACGCGACCGTGGCCGTCCACGAGGTCGGCGCGCCCCACCTCGTCGACCCCGCGCGGCTCGTCGAGGGGACCCGGCGAGCCGTCGGCGACGAGTGGTCGTTCTACGCCGACCCGAAGCCCGTCCCCGCCGAGCGGGTCCGCGAGCTCGTCGACGGCGACGTCGTCGACCTCGGCGACCGCGCCCTCGAGGTCCACGGCGCGCCCGGCCACGCGCCCCACCAGGCCGTCTTCTTCGACCCCGACGCGGCCGTCTGCTTCACGGCCGACGCGGCGGGCATCTACGTGCCGCCCGTCGACCGGGTCACCCCGACGACGCCCCCGCCGAACTTCGACCTGGAGCAGTGTCTCGAGGACGTCGAATCGCTCGCCGGGCTCGACCCCGACGTGCTCTGCTACCCCCACTTCGGGCCCGCCCCGACCGCCGACCGGCTCGAGGCGTACGGGCGGGTCCTCGAGGAGTGGGTCGCCGACGTCGCGGCCGCCCGGGAGCGGCTCGAGGACGACGAGGCGGTCGTCGACCACTTCGTCGAGCGGGACGACCTGGCGTCGGTCTGGGGCGAACGGCGGGCGCGGGCCAACGTGGTGCTGAACGTCCGGGGCGTGCTGCACTATCTCGACCGGCGCGCGGGCTGAGGGCGCCCGCACCGCCTCCCCGGCCGTGGTCGACCCCTCGGTCGTGCCGGGGAGAGAGGCGCAACCACGGGAACCCGGGTCAGCCGCGCACGGCTTCTCGGACCGCCCGCCAGTACGCCCGCGGCGCGCGGCGCCGGGCGCCGGCCAGCGCGTCGCGGATGGCCGGGCCGGCCCTCTCGAGAACGGGCGGCCCGTGGCCCACCAGCAGCCGCTCGGGGTCGAGGTCGGCGAGCTGGCGTCGGGGCGGCCACAGCCGGAGGGCCGCGTTGACCCCGACGCGCTCGCCCGGGGCGCAGTAGAACGGAGTCGTTCCCAGCGCCTCGGGGACGACGACGGTGCCGCCGTCGTCCTCGCCACCCCCACCGTCTCCACTCCCGTCGCCGCCCTCGCGAACCAGCGCGGCCTCGCGCCAGAACCGGTTCCGCACGACCGGCCGGGCGCGGTAGCCCGTGTCCGCCAGCTCGCCGGCGAACCGCTCGACCGGGACGTCGAGGTCGTCCCCGACGTCGCCGAGTGGGTCGGGCAGGTGGACGGCCACGTCGAAGCGCCGAGCGAACGCCGCGGCATCGCGCGTGTGGCGGTCGACGAGGACGACCACGCCGGCGACCTCGCCCAGCGCCTCGACGGCGTCGTCGACCCCCGCTGCGTCGACCGGGTCGACCAGCCAGACCTCGCCGTCGACGGCCAGCGCGTGGCTCGCCCGCTGCATCGATTCCTCCGGATGGGCCAGCCAGGTGAGCCCGTACGGCTCGTCGTCGACGATCCGTGGGGCCGCCCCGGGGCGCGACGCCTTTATCGGCATGGTCGGCGGTTCGGCCACTGGACCGGTAAACCCGTCGCCACGCCGTTCCGCGCCCTGGTAGCCTTATATGGTCCGGGCGGGATTCCCGGCCATGGACTGGCGCACCGCCGAGGCCGAGTACGAGGACGAGGTCACGGGGAAGGTGACGCTCCCGCGGATGTTCGCCGACGCGGCCGAACGCAACGCCCCCGAGGACGCTCAGCGGTACAAGGGGGGCATCTACGACCGGTCGCTCGCGCCGGCCGTGGTGCCGGCCGTCCCCGCGGGCGAGTGGGGGACGCTCACCTACGACGAGCTGCACGACGTCGTCAAGTGCCTGGCCGCGGGCTTCCGCGAGCTGGGGGTGGCCGACGGGAAGCGGGTGGGCATCCTCGCGCGGACCCGCATGGAGTGGGCCCAGAGCGACTTCGCCCTGCTCGCCGCCGGCGGCGTCGTGACGACGGTCTACCCGAGCTCCTCGCCCCGGCAGGTCGCGTACCTGCTCGGCGACGCCGACGCGACCGGCGTCGTCGTCGAGAACGGGGCGCTGCTCGGCCGGGTGCTCGAGGTCGAGGACGAGCTCGACCTCGAGTTCTTCGTCCTCGTCGACGAATCCGGGTCCGCGGCGGCGGCCCGCGACGACGTCCACACGCTCGCCGAGGTCCACGCGCTCGGCGCCGAGTCGTTCGACGAGGCGGCGTACCGGGGATGGCTCGACGAGCGGGACCCCGACGACCTGGCGAGCCTCATCTACACCTCCGGGACCACCGGCCAGCCCAAGGGCGTCGAACTGACCCACTGGAACTTCAAGTCGAACGTCGACCAGGTCCGCCGGCGGTACGGCCCCCGCCCGGACAAGGGCGACCTGCCGGTCGTGGGTCCCGGTTCTGCCACCGTCGCCTTCCTCCCGCTGGCCCACGTCTTCGAGCGGCTGGCGGGCCACTTCCACGCGTACTCGGCCGGCGCGACGGTCGCCTACGCCGAGAGCGCCGACACGCTCCGGGAGGACTTCGCGGCCATCCGCCCCGACGCCGTCCCCGCGAGCGTCCCCCGGGTGTACGAGAAGATATACGCCGCCATCCGCGAGCAGGCCGCGACGTCGCCCGTCAGGGAGCGCATCTTCGGGTGGGCCATCGAGGTGGGCCGGGAGTACGCCACGACCGACGAGCCGGGGGCGTGGCTCTCCCTGCGGCGGTCGCTCGCGGACCGGCTGGTGTTCTCGACGGTCCGGGAGGCGCTCGGCGGGCGCATCGAGCTCCTCTTCTCGGGCGGCGGGAGCCTCTCGGCCGACCTCATCGAGCTGTACCACGGCATGGGCATCCCGGTCCTGGAGGGCTACGGCCTGACCGAGACCGCGCCGGTCGTGACCATCAACCCGTTCGAGGCGCCGAGGATCGGCACCATCGGCGTGCCCGTCTACGACGTGGAGACGCGGCTCGACCCCGCGGTCGTCGCCGAGGGCGAGTTCGAGGACGCGCCCGGCGAGGTCGGGGAGCTCCTGGTCCGCGGGCCGAACGTCGCCCGGGGCTACTGGAACATGCCGGAGGCCACCGAACGGGCGTTCGTCGAGGAGCTCCCCGAGGACGCCATCGCCGTCGTGGACTGGGAGACGTCCGGCGAGGGGGACCGGGGGCCGTGGTTCCGCACCGGGGACATCGTCGCCCAGGACGCGGACGGCTACATCACGTTCCTGGAGCGCGCCAAGGAGCTCGTCGTACTCTCGACCGGCAAGAACGTCGCCCCGACGCCCATCGAGGACGCGTTCGCGGGCAGCGAGCTCGTCGAGCAGGTCATGGTCGTCGGCGACGGCGAGAAGTTCGTCGGCGCGCTCGTCGTCCCGAACTTCGGCGGCGTGCGCAAGTGGGCGGGCAGGAACGGGGTCGACCTCCCCGACGACCCGGCCGCGATCTGCGAGGACGACCGGGTCCGCGCCCGCATCGGGGAGGCGGTCGAGGCGGTCAACGCCGACATCGAGCCCCACGAGACCGTAAAGCGGTTCCGGCTGGTCCCCGAGGAGTTCACCGAGGACAACGACCTGCTGACGCCCTCGATGAAGAAAAAGCGCCGGAACATCCTCGAGCGCCACGCCGAGCAGGTCGAGGCCATCTACGCCGAGCAGTGAGCCCCGGCTCGTCCGGTCGAGCCCCGGCCGGCGTCGCTGGATCTCCGTGACCCGGCGACCGCGCCCGCGGCGTTCGGCCGATGCGGGCCTGCTGGGGCTACTGCGGACCGCGGCCTTTTATCCACCCGCCCGCGAACGGCGAGCCATGGGGGGCGGA
>CAZVOR010000171.1:0-4620 GCA_964628745.1 uncultured Halobacteriales archaeon | reverse complement strand
CGCTGGAGCACGTGGACCGGCTCGGCCATCCCCACGAGCATCGGCCCGATGGCCTCCGCGCCGCCGAGGCGCTGGAGGAGCTTGTAGCCGATGTTCCCCGCGTCGAGGTTCGGGAAGATGAGCACGTTGGCGGGGTCGGACAGCGCCGAGAACTCGTAGGTGCCCTCGAGGATCTCCTCGACGACGGCGGTGTCGGCCTGCATCTCGCCGTCGACCGGGAAGTCGGTGGCGGGGTCGTCCGCGACGGCCCGCGCCGCCCGGCGGACGGTCGCGGTCCGGTCGTTGTCGACGCTGCCGAAGTTCGAGTACGAGAGGAAGGCGACCCGCGGCTCGACGTTGAACCGCCGGGCGAGGTTCGCCGTGTGCCGGGCGACCTCGGCCAGCACGGCCTCGTCGGGCTCGAAGTTGACCGTCGTGTCCGCACAGAACACCACCCGGTTCTTGAACGTCAGCAGGTAGACCCCGGCGACGTACTCGGCGTCGGGCGCCGTGCCGATGACCTGAAGCGGCGGGCGGAGCGCCGACGGGTAGTGGTGGGTCAGGCCGGTCAGCAGCGCGTCGGCGTCGCCCCGCTCGACCATCACGCTCCCGAGGTAGTTCGTGTCCTTGTCGACGAGGTCGGTGGCCTCGCTCCGCGTGACGCCCTTGCGCTTTCTGAGCTCGTAGAGCCGCTCGGCGTAGGCCTCGTGGTCGCCCGAGGCCGGGTCGACGACCGCCGGGTCGAACTCGAGGCCGAGGGCCCCCACCGTCGCGTCGATGCGGTCCACGTCCCCGATGAGCACGGGCTCCGCGATGCCCTCCTCGACCATCTGGTAGGCCGCCCGGATCATCTTCTCGTCGTCGCCCTCGGCCAGCGCGACGCGCCTGGGGTCGCTTTTGGCCTTGTTCAGCACGATGCGCATCATCTCGCGGGACTTGCCCAGCCTGGCTTCGAGCTGCTCGCGGTACGCCTCGACGTCCAGCTCCCGGCGGGCGGCCCCGGACTCGATGGCCGCCTCGGCGACGGCCGGCGCGACCTCGAACAGCACCCGCGGGTCGACCGGCTTCGGGATGATGTACTCGGGACCGAACTGCAGCGGCTGGTCGCCGTACGCCCGGACGACCTCGTCCGGGACGTCCTCCTTGGCGAGGTCGGCCAGCGCCTCCGCGCAGGCGACCTTCATCGCCTCGTTGATCTCCGTGGCGCGCACGTCGAGCGCGCCGCGGAAGATGAAGGGGAAGCCGAGCACGTTGTTGACCTGGTTCGGGAAGTCCGAGCGCCCGGTCGCCATGATGACCTCGTCGTCGCGGGCCTCCTTGGCGTCGTGGTACGAGATCTCCGGGTCCGGGTTCGCCATGGCGTGGATGATGGGGTTGTCGGCCATCAGCCGGACCATCTCCGGCGTGACGACGTCAGGCGCCGACAGCCCGACGAGGACGTCGGCGCCCGTCATCGCGTCGGCGAGGTCGCCGTCCGGCAGGTCGCGGGCGAACTCGGCCTTGTACTCGTTGACGTCGCCGGCCCCGGCGCGCTCCGCCGTGACGATGCCCGTCGAGTCGCAGAGCACGATGTTGTCCCTCTCGACCCCGAGCGAGACGTAGAACCGGGCCGTGGCGATGGCGCTGGCGCCCGCCCCGGAGAAGACGACCTCCAGCTCCTCGAGTGGCTTGTCCACCAGCTCGGCGGCGTTCAGCAGCGCGGCCCCGGAGATGATGGCCGTCCCGTGCTGGTCGTCGTGGAAGACGGGGATGTTCATCCGCTCCCGCAGCGCCTCCTCGATGACGAAGCACTCGGGCGCCTTGATGTCCTCCAGGTTGATGCCGCCGAAGGTCGGCTCCATGGCCGCGACGGCGGCGATGATGTCCTCGGGGTCCTCGAAGTCGAGCTCGATGTCGAAGACGTCGATGTCGGCGAACCGCTTGAAGAGGACGCCCTTGCCCTCCATGACCGGCTTGGCGGCGGCGGCGCCGATGTTCCCGAGCCCGAGCACGGCGCTGCCGTTCGAGATGACCCCCACGAGGTTCCCCTTGGCGGTGTACTGGTAGGCGTCGTCGGGGTCCGCCGCGATGTGGTTACACGGCACCGCGACGCCCGGGGTGTACGCCAGGCTCAGGTCCCGCTGCGTGTTCGTCGGCTTGGTGGTCGCGATCTCGATCTTGCCCGGCGGGTCCGACCGGTGATAGTCGAGCGCGTCCTCCTCGAGTCCCATGGCCGAGCAACCCGCACCACCCGCAAAAAGCTATCCCTCGCGTCGGTTTCGGGTCTCGACAGTCGTCGATGCACGCGGCGTCCGCCCGCGGGATCGGCCGTGATGGGCCCCGCTCCGAGCGAGTGGCGCGGCCGGTTCCGGCGGGGCTCGGGTCGCCCATACAGACCTAAGTACGACAGGGGCCAAGCCGCGGCCATGGAGACGCGACGGCTCGTCGGGGCGACGACGGGGCTGACCTTCGTGCTGCTGCTCGTCGGCGTCTACACCAAGGAGGTCGGGGCCGACCTCGCCTGCGGGATGCGCTGGCCGCTTTGCGACGGCGCCATCTTCGGCCTGTTCCCGGCCACCCTGCCGTCGTTCGTCGAGTGGTCCCACCGGCTGCTCGCCCTGGTCGTCGGGCTGCTCGTCGTCTATGCGTTCTACCGGCTGTACCGCGAGCGGGGCCTCGACTCGCGGGTCACCAGAGCGGTCGGGGCGGCGCTGTTGCTGCTGCCCGTGCAGGCCGGCCTGGGCGCGCTGACGGTGCTCAAGGCCCGCCTGCTCGGCGGCGGGAGCCACGTGCTCGTCGAGGGGCTCATCAGCGTCGCGCACTACGGCGCCGGCGTCGGTCTGTTCACCGCGCTCGTCGCCGCGACGCTCTGGGCCTACGAGGACGCCAGCGACCGGTCGAACCGCGGCGGCCGGCCGGCCCACGCCGACGACTGAACCGGGACCGGCCCGCCGGTCCGGCACCGGTCGACGGCCGGCGCCACCCGGCGCGGTTCTCCCGTCCGGCTACGCCAGCCGGAAGAGCAGGTACGTGCCGACGGCGAGCGCCAGGACGAACAGGAGCGTCATGAGGATGTATCGCGTCTCTCGGCTCACGGCGGGTGCACCCAGAAATGTAACTCGATTGGCTCGATACTAAACCTTTGGTTTCGACGGCTGTACCGCCCGAAACCGGCGGAGGACGGCCCGCCGCCGCTCCCCTGTCGCCCCGTCCTCCCGGTCCGCCCGGATTCGGCGATTTCGAAAGCTTAAACCGGCGTTTCCGCCACGTCGTTACCATGTCACGGCGCTACAGCATGGACCGGCGGTCGTACCTGCGGGCGGTCGGCGCGACCGGACTCGCGACCGGCCTGGCGGGCTGCCTGGGCGGCCCGGGCGGCGACGGCGAGGAGGTCGTTCCCGGGACGGCACCGGGGTTCCCCCCGTTCGAGTTCTTCAACGAAGAGGAGGAGCTGGTCGGCTTCGACATCGACCTGCTCGAGGCCGTCGTCGCGGAGACCGACCTCGCGCTCGGCGACTGGCGGGAGTTCGAGTTCGACTCGCTCATCCCGGCGCTGACGTCCGAGAACATCGACGTCATCGCCGCCGCGATGACCATCACCGACGACCGGGACCAGACCATCGACTTCTCGGACCCGTACTACAGCTCCGACCAGTCCATCGTCGTCCGGGAGGGGGAGGCCGGGGACTACTCGCAGCTGTCGGACCTGTCGGGTATCGCCGTCGGCGCCCAGTCCGGGACCACCGGCGAGGGCGTGGTCCAGGACCAGCTCATCGCGAACGGCCACATCGACGAGAACCAGTACCGGGCGTTCGACAACTACGTACTCGCCGTCCAGGCGCTGGAGAACGGCGACGTCGACGCGGTCGTCATCGACGAGCCGGTCGGCACGACGTTCGCCGACCAGCGGGCGGTCGAGGTCGCGTTCGTCTACGAGACCGGCGAGCAGTTCGGTTTCGGCGTCCGCGACGGCGACGACGACCTGCAGACCGCGCTGAACGACGGCCTCGCGGCCGTCCGGGAGTCCGGGCAGTACCAGGAGATCACGAACACCTGGTTCGGCCAGGGCTGAGCCGGCCCGGCCATGCTGGCGCCCCTGCAGGCGGCCGACTGGGCCTTCGTCCTCGACAACGTCGTCTACCTGCTCGGCGGGGCCGTGGCGACGGTCGTCCTCACGCTGACCAGCGTCGTCCTCGGCTTCCTGGTCGGCTTCCCGGCGGGGGCCGTCGAGGTGTACGGCTCGGGCTGGCCGCGCCGGCTGGTGGAGGGCGTCGGCACGGTCTTCCGGGGCACGCCCATCGTCGTCATCATGGTCTACTTCTTCTTCGTCCTCCAGGTCAGCGAGAGCGCCTTCGTCACGGCCACGCTGGCCCTCGGCGTCCGGTCGGCCGCCTACCAGTCCCAGATATTCCGCGGGGCGCTCCGGAGCGTCGACGAGGGGCAGCTCGAGGCGGCCCGCGCCGTCGGGCTGGGACAGGTCGCGGCGGTCCGGCACGTCGTCGTGCCCCAGGCGCTGCGGCGGAGCGTCCCCTCCTTTCAGAACGAGTTCACCATCGTGCTGAAGGACACGTCGGTGGCGTTCGCCATCGGCTTCGGCGAGCTGCTGAAGCGGTCGCGCGACCTGTTCATCTCGCCGGTGCACGGCGGCACGGCCGTCTTCGA
>CAZVOR010000170.1:0-4707 GCA_964628745.1 uncultured Halobacteriales archaeon | reverse complement strand
CGCTGACCGGTTCGACCTCGGTGAGCACGCCGACGACGAACAGCCGGTTGACCCGAGCGCCGGTCGGCGTGACGACGTAGTTGGGGGCGCGCTCCTCCTCGGAGTCGGAGTACTCGAGGTCGGCGTCCTCGAACTCGGCGGCGAACAGCCGGTAGGCGACCTCGCGCCGGTTGATCGACCGGTCCTCGCGCCCGCTCACGGCCCCGCGACCTCCAGCAGCCGGGCGGCGCGGTCGGCGGGGTCGTCCGCCACCCGCTCGAACGCGGTGGCCTGCAGGTTCGCGCCGTAGTCGTCGACGCTCAGGTTCCCGCGGACGCGGTACTCGTGGCCGACCGTCCGCTCGGCGATGGTGTCGGCGACGACCTCGTGGTCCATCGCCTCGCGGGCCTGCTCGAGGGCGTCCTCGAGCGTCCCGCCGTACACCTCGGCGGTGAGCTCGTCGTCGAGGACGGCGGTCACCGCGCCGGTGCCGTCGTCGAGGATGGCCTTCACCCGGAGGTCGTCCTGCCCGTCGACCTCGCCGTGGCTGCGGCACTGGCCCTTCTGGACGACGCGCCCGCACTCGGGGCACCGCTGGATGAGGCCGGAGCCGTCGCGTATCCCGACGACGTGGCCGACGAGGGCGACGTCGTAGACGCCGCCCGCGGCGACCGCCTCGCCGATGGCCATCCGGGCCGCCTCGCCCGGCTCGATGTCGGCGTCGGCGGCCTCGACGGTCGAGAACTCGGAGACGTTCACGGAGGGGACGCCCCGGAACTCGCGGACGTACGCGTTCTCGATGCGGACCGTCGCGCCCTCGTCGAGCCCGGGATGGGGGTCCCAGTCGGTGAACGGCAGCCGGGCGGTCTCGTCGGCAAGCACGCCGCTCAGTATCTCGGTCTCGCCGTCCCGGCCGTCGATGACCTTGCGCTCGACCTCGAGGACGACGACGTCGACGGCGACGCCGCGGTCGCCCGGCTCGAGGTCTGCGAGGTCGGCGTCGCCCCCGACCGGGTACGGCACCTCGAGGGGCTCGTCCGCCGGCGCGACGCGGGTCGACGCGCCGAGGTTCAGCTCCGGCGAGCCCTGCCACTCGCGGACGTTCGCGTTGACGACCGTCACCGCGTCCCCCGGTTCGAACTCGACTTCCTCCCAGGCGGTGTAGGACAGCCGGCCGGTCTCGTCGGCGAGCTCGCCCTCGTGGATGACGCGCTCCTCGCCCTGGTAGCGGATGGAGCGCTTGCCGACGGTGAGCACGCGCGCGGTCACCGTGACGTTCGCGTCGTCCGTGGTGATGTCGCCGATGGACGTCGGCTCGGGCTCGCCGCCGGCGTCCGCGTCGCCCCCGTACTTCCGCCGCAGGCTCTCGACGGCCTCCTCCACCGGGACCGAGTAGGCCAGCAGGTTCTCCAGGTCGCGTCTGACCGCCTCCTCGTCTGCGCCGAGGTCGGCGGCGAGCTCCTCGGCGTGTTCGTCGACCGTCATCGTGGCGTGGTTGGTTGGGCCCGCGTAAAAACGCTCGCCACCGCGCGCCGGGGCGGCGAGCGCCGGGCCGCGGCTCGCACGGCCGGAGGTGAGGTCGGAGCCGGGGTCACGGGTAGCGCCGACGGAGCCGCGAGTCGGGCGGACGGCTGGCTCCGGTCGAGGGACGAGCCGCCGGCCGTCCCGGCCCGTCACGTTCCGGCCCGGGCGGCCCGCGTTCCGGGGACGGAGGGGCTAAACGGCCCGAGCCACAACGGCGACCATGAGCGTGCTCGTCGACGGCGAGTGGCGGACCGAGTCTCCCGACGAAGCCGAGGAGGACGGCGCGTTCCAGCGCGAGGAGACGGCGTTCCGGGACGCCATCCGCGACGCCCCCGACGCCGAGTTCCCGCCCGAGCCTGGCCGGTACCACCTCTACGTGGCCCGGCCGTGCCCCTGGGCCCACGGCGCCGTGCTGACCCGGGAGCTGCTCGGGCTCGACGACGTCGTCACGATGGACGTCGTCGACCCGTACCGCGACCGGAGCGGGTGGCAGTTCTCGCCCGAACGCGACGACTGTACGCCGGACACCGTCAACGGCGCGGAGTACCTGCGAGAGGTATACCGGGCCGCCGACCCATCGTACGACGGTCGGGTGAGCGTCCCGGTGCTCTGGGACCGGGAGCGGGAGACCATCGTCAACAACGAGTCCATCGAGGTCATGCGGATGCTCGCCACGGCGTTCGGCGAGCACGCCCGCGAGGGGGTCGACCTCTACCCGCCCGGGCTGCGCGACGAGGTCGACCGCGTCGTCGACGCCATCTACGAGCCCGTGAACAACGGCGTCTACCGCGCCGGCTTCGCCGGGTCGCAGGCGGCGTACGACCGCGCCGTGACCGAGCTGTTCGAGGCCCTCGAGCAGCTCGACGAGCACCTGGCCGATCGGCGGTACCTCGCCGGCGAGCGGCCGACGCTCGCGGACCTGCGGCTGTTCCCGACGCTGGTGCGGTTCGACGAGGTCTACCACACGCACTTCAAGTGCAACCGGCGTCGCATCGTGGAGTACGACGACCTGTGGGGCTACACGAGGGAGCTGTACCAGCTGCCCGGCGTCCGCGGCACGGTGAACATGGCCCACATCAAGGAGCACTACTACACCACCCACGAGAGCCTCAACCCGAAGCGCATCGTCCCGGTCGGCCCCGACCCCGACTTCGAGGCGCCCCACGACCGCGACCGGCTGCCGGGCGGGCCGCCCGAGGAGCTCGCCCGCTAGCGCGGGACCGCAGGCTCTCCCTTCCCGTGGCACCGCAAGCTCTCCCTTCCCGCGGGACCGAAGGTTCGCCCGCCGGCCCGGGACCGAAAACCGTTTTCCCCGCCCCGCGAAGGGGGCCCCATGCGCGTGGTCGTCAACGCCGCCACGAGCGTCGACGGCAAGCTCGCCACCCGTCGTCGCGAGCAGCTGCGCATCAGCGGCCCCGACGACCTCGACCGCGTCGACGCCCTCCGGGCCGAGGTCGACGCCGTCATGGTGGGCGTCGGCACGGTGCTCGCCGACGACCCGAGCCTGACGGTCGACGACCCCGACCGGCTCGCGGCCCGCGAGGCCGACGGCCGCCCCCGACAGCCCGCGAGGGTCGTCGTCGACTCCCGGGCCCGGACGCCGGCCGACGCCCGGGTGCTCGACGGGCGGGCGAGGACGGTCGTCCTGGTCGCCGACGTCGCCGGCGCGGAGGCCGTGGCCGCCCTCGAGGCCGCCGGCGCCGAGGTCGTCCGCGCCGGCGACGACCGCGTCGACCTCCCGGCCGGCCTGGCCGCCCTGGAGGACCGCGGCGTCGACGCGCTCCTCGTCGAGGGCGGCGGCGAAATCGTCTTCTCGTGCTTCGCGGCGGCGCTCGTCGACGAGCTGTCGGTCTACGTCGGCTCGCTGGTCGTCGGCGGCCGCGACGCGCCGACGCTCGCCGACGGGGAGGGGTTCGTCGACGACCTGCCCCGGCTCGCGCTCCGGGCGGTCGAGCGGATCGACGACGGGGTGCTGCTGCGCTACGACGTCGGCGGCGGCTGAGGAACGAGGCGGCGAACGAGCGGACGCCCCGTCGGGCCACGGGGCGAGCCGACCACCCCGGGCCGGCGCGTCGGCGCGAGCCCGCCGTCAGTGCGCGTGGCCCGTTGCCTCGGCGTACGTGACGCCGAACCGCTCCTCGAAGTCCTCGAGCATCGCCTGCTCGGCTGACTCCAGCGCCGCGTCGGGCTGGTCGTCGGCGTGGTGGACGAGCGCGTGGGCGCGACCGGCGAAGGCCATCACGGCGACGTCGGCGACGATGCGCGCCGCCGGTTCGTCGCCCTCCGAGAGCCGGTCGAGCAGGGCCGTCGGCACCGCGAAGGCGTCGGCCGAACCGTCGGCCGCCTCGACGTCGAACCGCAGGTCGTCTGCCATGCCCGCCGTTCGCCGCCGCGGCGGATACCTCTTTCCCCGGGTCTCGACGCGGTCGCTCGATCGCGCCGGTCCGGGCGGCGGGTCGCGACGAGCGCCAGCGCCGCCCGTTCAGTCGTCGGTTTCGACCGCCGGGGGCTCGGTCGCCGGCGATTCGGGGTCGTCCTCGAGGTCATCGAGGTAGTCGTCGGCGTCCATCGCCGCCTCGACGCCCATCCCCGCCGCGGTCGCGGCCTGCTGGTAGTGGAAGTCGACGACGTCGCCCGCGCCGAACAGGCCGGGGACGCCCGTCCGGGTCTGCCCCGCCCCGCGGCCGCCCTCGGTGAGGAGGTAGCCCTCCGCGTCGAGCTCGGCGCCGGTGCCCTCGAGGTAGCCGGTGTTCGGGTCGTGGCCGATGGCCAGGAAGACGGCGCCGACGTCGAGCCGCCGCCGCTCGGTCCCGGGGTCGTCGAGCCTCTCGGTCGGGTGGCCCGCCGGGTGGGTGACGAGCGTCGCGCCCTCGACGCCGCCCTCGACCGAACCGTGGACCTCGACCGCCTCGGTGTTCCAGAGAATCTCGACGTCGCCCGCCTCGGCCTTGGCCATGATCTTCTTGACCCAGTACTCCTCGGCGCGGAACTCGTCGCGGCGGTGGGCGAGGTAGACCTTCTCGGCGAACTTGGTCAGGAAGTGGGCCTCCTCCATGGCGGCGTCGCCGCCGCCGACGACGAGCATCTCCTCGCCGCGGAAGAACGCGCCGTCGCAGGTCGCGCAGGTCGAGACGCCGTAGCCCATCAGCTCGTCCTCGCCCGGGATGCCGAGCGTCCGGGCGCTCGCGCCGCTGGCGGCGATGA
>CAZVOR010000169.1:0-4714 GCA_964628745.1 uncultured Halobacteriales archaeon | reverse complement strand
ACGATGTCGCTCGCGCCGGGGGTGTCGTCGCGGTACAGCTCCGAGTAGCCGCAGTTCGTACACGAGACGACCTTGAAGCTGTTCGTCTGGATGTCGAACATCTTCGAGAGCCCGCCGCCCGTCGTCGAGATGCTTCCCACGTCGGTCTCCGCGTGGCCGCACTTCGGACAGCCGCGGTCGGCGTCGGTCGCGTCGGAGTTGCTCATGCACGCACCTTCGGCGGCTTCCCTTAAGGCTTCCCGATGAGTCAAACGGCCGTTTCAGCGATGGCCCGCCGCTCGGCCGGTTCGCCACTCTCTGTAACACCACCCGCCGACATCGCCAGCGGCCCACACCGCCGACTACAGGTCCAGGTCCGACTCGTCGAAGTCGAAGAAGCGCTCGGCCGGGTCGGGCAGGTCGACGTCGAGCACCGCCAGCTCCGTCGGCTCCCCGGCGCGGTCGAACGCCCGCCAGTCCTCCCGGCCGTACGGCGCCCCGAGGATGAGGTGCACGCGCCCCCGGCCGAAGGAGGCCACGTCCGCGTCGCTGGGCGCGAGCACGCCGTTGGGGTGGGAGTGCACGCTCCCGAGGCTGCGCGTGTCGTTGGGCACGAGGTTCGACTGGAACGTCGCCGCCCGGGGGCTGGCCTTCGTCCCGGGCACGACCAGCACGTCCGTGATGACCGTCCCGTCCCGGTCCAGGCCGAGCTCCCTGGCGGACTCGCCGCGGAGCAGCCCCATGTACTCGTCGGGGTGGGTGTCCGCGGCGGCGTCGAGCGCGAACTCGAGGGTCTCGGCGGCGATGCCGAGGATCTCGCCCGAGCGGAACAGGCGCATGCCGACCCGTCGGCCCCGGGGGCAGCTAAGGTTTGCGGGCGGGGAACGGACCGGGCGTCGCGTCCGTCCGGGCGTCGCGTTCCCCCGCGGCCGTCTCGTCAGGGTTAAACCCGGGCATCACTAAGCCGGCCCAACATGACCGAGGGCTCCGCACCCGATGCCACGGCCGAGGCCGACCGGCCCGTCGTCTTCGAGCTCGAGCCGGACTGCACGGCCGAGGACCTGGAGGTGGGCGCCCGCTACCGGGGCACCGTCGACGGCGTCGTCGACTACGGCGCGTTCGTCCAGCTGGCCGACGCGGTCTCCGGCCTGGTCCACGAGTCGGTCCTCGGGGCCGACCCCGAGGTCGGCGAGGAGCTGGTCGTCGAGCTGGCCGAGATCCGCGACAACGGCGACCTCTCGTTCGTGCCCGCCGACGAGACCGACTACGCGGTCGAGCGGGTCGCCCACGAGTACGAGCCGACCCCGGTCGAGGCGCTCGCCGACCGCGAGGGCGAGGTCGTCCACCTTGACGGCCGGGTCGTCCAGCTCAAGCAGACCGCCGGCCCGACGCTGTTCTACGTCGGCGACGGCACCGGGGTCGTCCCGTGCGCGGCGTTCGAGCGAGCCGGGGTCCGGGCCCACCCCGAGGTCGACCGCGGCGACCTCGTCCACGTCGTCGGCCGGGTCGAGCGCGGCGGCCACGGCCGACAGGTCGAGGTCGACGCCATCGCCGAACTCTCGGGGGAGGCCCTCGAGGAGGCCCGGGCGCGGTACGACGAGGCGCTCGCCGACCGCGGGTCGTCGATCGAGGTCGAACCGCTGGTCGAGTGGGACGCGCTCGACCGGCTCTGGCCCGGCCTCGCGGCCGTCGCCGGCCGGCTCCGACGAGCGACGCTCGAGGGGCGGCCGGTCGTCCTCCGGCACCACGCCGACACCGACGGCATCGCCGCAGGCGTCGCCGTCGAGGCCGCGCTCGAGCGGTTCATCGGCGAGACTCACTCCGACCCCGACGCGCCCCGCCACCTCGTCAAGCGGCTGCCCAGCAAGGCGCCGTACTACGAGGTCGAGGACGTCACCCGCGACCTCGGCCACGCGCTGTCGAACCGGAAGCGCCACGGCCAGCCGCTCCCGCTGTTCGTCATGATCGACAACGGGAGCACCGAGGAGGACACGCCGGCCTACCGGCACCTCCGGGCGTACGACGTCCCGGTCGTCGTGGTCGACCACCACCACCCGGACCCCGAGGCCGTCGAGCCGTTCGTCGAGGCGCACGTCAACCCGTACCTCGAGGGCGACGACTACCGCGTGACGGTCGGCATGCTCTGCGTGGAGATCGCCCGGCTCGTCGCCCCGGAGCTTGGCGACGACCTCCGGCACGTCCCGGCCGTCGCCGGGCTGGCCGACCGCTCCGCGGCCGACGCGATGGCCGACTACCTGGCGCTGGCCGAGGACGCCGGCTTCGAGGAGGACCGCTGTCGGGCCATCGGCGACGCGCTCGACTACGCCGCCTACTGGCTGCGCTACGACGCCGGCCGCGGGGTCATCGAGGACGTGCTCGGCGTCGGCGACGACGCCGGGCGCCACCGCGAGCTCGTCGACCTGCTCCGCGGGCGCGCCCACGCGGCCATCCGTCGGCAGCTCGACGGCGCGCTCCCGCACCTCGTGGAGGAGACGCTCGAAAGCGGCGTCCGGCTGGTCCGCGTCGACCTGGACCGCCACGCCCACCGCTTCACCTACCCGGCCCCGGGCACCACCACAGGCGCCATCCACGACCACGTCGTCCGCGAGACCGGCGAGCCCGTCATCACCATCGGCTACGGCCCCGACTTCGCGGTACTGCGCTCGGACGGCGTCCGGCTGGACATCCCGCGGATGGTCTCTGACCTGAACGAGGCGCTGGCCGGGGCGGGGGTCAGCGGCGGTGGCCACCTCGTCGTCGGCTCCATCCGGTTCGTCGAGGGGATGCGCGAGCCGGTGCTCGACGCGCTGGTCGAGGAGATGGCCGCGGCGGAGATCGACGAGTCCCTCGGCGCCGCCAGCCCGCGCGACTACGAGGACTCCGTCGAGCAGAGCTCGACGAGCAATCGGAGCGTGTCCGATGACCCCGTCGAACAACGCTCGACGAGCGGTCGGCCGGCGGCCGACGAGGCCGACGGTCAGTAGGCGCGTCGCCGCTCGGCCGCTCGCGTTCAGTACGGTTCCTCGAACTCCGGCCCGTCGGCGACCACCTCGTCCGGCCGGGCCGGCTCGACCCCCGCCTCCCGCGGGGCCTCGAACGTCACGGCCCGCCCGGCGAACGCCGCGGCGCCGACCGCCCCCAGGGCCGCGACGGTCGCCAGGCCGACCGGGAGGTGCCAGCGGCCGCCGCGCCAGTCGGCGCGGAACACCCGGGCGAAGTAGCTCCCGGCGGCCTCGCCGTGGACCACCAGCACCACCTCGCGGTTCCGCCGGGCCGAGGCGTTGTTCCAGTTGAGGCTGCCCACCAGGACGCGACGGCCGTCGACGACGGCGCCCTTCGCGTGGACCTTCTCGTACCGGCCGCGTGGCGCCGCGAGGCGCACCCGGAGCGACAGCTCCTCCTCGCGGGCCAGCCGCTCGAGCGCGGTCGCGATGGCCCGGTTGTCCTCGCGAACGTACCAGGCGTCCGCGAGCAGCAGCCGGACGGCGACGCCCCGTCGGGTCGCGCGGACCAGGGCCCGGACGAACGGCTGGTCGACGCCGCCGACCGACACCTGGACGACGTCGATGGACGACTCGGCGGCGTCGAGCAGCGCCACCGTCCCGCGCTCGGCGTTGTCCGGGGCCACGAGCAGCTCGACCCGCGTCGGACCGACCGAGACGGGCGTGAACGCGGCCGCGTAGGTGCCGTTGGCCGGCGGCTCGGTCCGGTCGAACGTCCGGCCGGCGCGGACCGCCGGCCAGGGACGGGCGTCGCGCCAGCCGGCGTCGGCCTCGAACGTCGCCGCGAGCGCCGCAACGGTCTCGGGGCTCTCGACCACCGCGCCCCAGCCGCGGCTCGACCGCCCGCCGACCCCGGCGGGCTTCCAGTTCTCGGTGAGCACGACGGCGCGGTCGTCGGTGACGGCGTACTTGGCGTGGTGGAACGCGTATCGGGCGTGGGGTCCCCCGAGCACCGTGACCGGGACGCCGCACGCCGCCAGTTCGTCGAGCCGACTGGCCGCCGTCGCGGTCATCCCGCCGACCGGACGGCCCTCCAGCAGCACCCGCACGTCGACGCCGTCGGCGCGGGCCGCACAGAGCACGGCCACGACCCGGGGGGAGTCGAAGGTGTAGCCGGCGAGCCAGAGCCGTCGATCGGCCGCCCGCAGCGGGGCGAGCGCCGCGGCCGGCGCGTCCGGAAGCACGAACAGTCGGACCGCGTCCGCCGTCGCCGCCCGCGGTCGGAACGACGTGGCGCCGATGGCCCGCCAGGTCCAGCCCGCGTCGCCCCGCCGGTAGAGCCGCCCCTCGGGGGTGTCCGCGTACGCGACCTCGTCGAGGAGTCGGTCCCCCCGCCGGAGCGCCACCCGCTCCCCGCCGTTGGCGAGCCTGAGCCGCGCGTCGAGCAGGACCAGCGGGGCGTCGGCCAGGTCGCCGGCGACCGGGTCCGTCGCGAGCGCCACCCGGCCGCCGGCCGTCCGGTTCGGGAGGGCGGCGACCGTCTCGCCGTCGGTCAGCCGGAGCCGGCCGAGCGCCGTGCCCGTCGGGACCGCGACGACGACGAACTCGCCGCGGTCGTTCTCGAGGACGGGGTTGGGATAGATCGCGACGATTCGGGGGCCGACCGGCTCGCCGGGCGGGGGGTCGCCCGGCGTCGCGGGCGTCGGCGTCGAGGCCAGTCCGGCGGTCGGGGCCGCCCCCGGGCCGACGAGCGGCGGCCCGTCTGGCGTCGCGGTCGCGGTGGGCCCGGCGGC
>CAZVOR010000168.1:0-4772 GCA_964628745.1 uncultured Halobacteriales archaeon | reverse complement strand
TGGTCGGCTTCATCGCCGGGCGGACGGCGCCGCCGGGCAAGCGCATGGGCCACGCCGGCGCCATCGTCTCCGGCTCGGGCACCGGCACCGCCCAGTCGAAGATCGAGGCGCTCGAGGCCGCGGGCGTGCCCGTCGGCGACACGCCCGACCAGGTCGCCGAGTACGCCGGGAACCTGGTTTAGCGGCGAGCGGCCGCCCGGTCCCGCCGTCGGGGGAAGTCTAGAGGGAATCCCGTGAGATCTGCGAAAGATCGTGGAAAATGGCTATTATCGGAGCCGGCCTCCGCTCGGACGAGCTGGCCGGGCCCCTCGTTCGACAGCCACGGACGGGGTCGTCCGCCACGGCTCGGCCGGTATCGGCCGGTCGGACCGCCGACACGCTCATCCCACTCCAGTCATGAGCCCCACCATGCGCGACACCGTGGCCCGCCGCCGTCCGGACCGCGAGTCGATGCTCGTGGCCGTCGCCGGCGGCGTCGCGGCCGTCTCCGGGTCGTTCGCGGTCGCCGGCTTCACGCCCAGCTTCGTGGCGGGTCCCGTCGCGGGCTGGCTCGCCCGCGAGCTCCCCGCGGCGCTCATCACGTTCGCCATCGTGGTGCTCGGCGACCTCGGGGCGCAGCTGAACGTCGCCCTGGCGGTCGGGCTGGCCGTCGGCCTGCTGGCGAGCACCGCGCTGGCCGGCCTCGCGCTCGGTCGGCGGGCCGGCAGCCACGCGCTCGGGAGCGCCGCGGCGGCCGTACTGACGGGGGGTGCCGCGCTCCTCGTTACCGGCGCCGTGCTCCCGTCGCTCGTCGCCGGGCTCGCCGCCGGGTTCGTCCTCTCGCTCGCCGCGGTCGGCGGCACGTCGGCGACACTGGCCGGCACGTCGTCGGCCCGACGCCGCGCCCTCGCCGGGGCCGCCGGCGCCTTCACGTTCGTCCTCGGCGGCTACGCGCTCGGCGCCCGGGTGTCGCCGGCGGAGGCGTCGTCGGACCGGTCGGCCTCGCTCGACGTCCCGACGTCGGTGCGGGCGGACCTCGAGGAGGGCCTCGACCGTGCCGCCGAACAGTCGCTCGACGTCGACGGGCTCGAGCCCCTCGTCAGCGACCAGTTCTACCAGGTCGACATCAACGCGACCGACCCGGTGCTCGACGCTGACGCGTGGTCCCTCAGCGTCACCGGGTTCGTCGACGAGGAGCGCACCTACACCTACGACGACATCCGAGCCCCCGAGCCCGAGAACCGGTTCGTGAGCCTCCGGTGTGTCGGCGAGTCGCTCAACGGCCGCAAGCTGGACAACGCGCTCTGGACGGGCCTCCCCATCATGGAGCTCGTCGAACCCGCCGGCGTCGAGGCGGGCTGCTGCGTGATGCTCCGGGCGGCGGACGGCTTCTACGAGGAGTTCCCGCTCTCGGCCCTCCGCGACGGCTTCCTGGCCTACGGCATGAACGGTGAGCGCCTCCCGCGGGCCCACGGCTACCCCGCCCGGGCGCTCATCCCGGGCCACTGGGGCGAGATCAACGTCAAGTGGCTCACCGAGATCGAGATCCTCGAGCAGGAGGCGGTGGGCTACTGGGAGGAGCGCGGCTGGCACGGCACCGGGCCGGTCAACACGGTCGCGAAGCTCCACGCCGTGAACCGCCTCGGCGACGGTCGGATCGAGGTCGGCGGTCACGCCTACGCCGGCACGCGCGGCATCAGGACGGTGGAGGTCTCGACCGACGGCGGCGCGAGCTGGGCCGAGGCGACCCTCTCGGCGACGCTCCCCGGCGACGACGTCTGGCGCCAGTGGGTCCACCGCTACGAGCCGCCGGGGGGCAGCCACGATGTGGTCGTCCGGGCCGTCGACGGCGAGGGGGACCTCCAACCCCGCGAGGAATCGGGCGCGTTCCCGAGCGGGCCCTCGGGCTGGGTCTCCCGGACGGTCCGGCCGTGAGGGGGACCCGTGGCCGCCGGACCCAAGCAGCTATACCGACCCATGGCGATCCCCCATCCGACCCGGACCCCGTGAGTGAACGCAGCCATGGAGAAGGTGTTGTGGTACCTGCTGGCCGGGACCCGGGGCGGAGAAAACCGCGCCCGCATCATCCGCGCCCTCAGGGAGCGGCCGCGGAACGCGAACCAGCTCGCCGACCACCTCGGCCTGGACTACAACACCGTTCGCTACCACCTCGACATGCTCACCGACCACGACGTGCTGGAACCCAGCGGCGAGGAGTACGGGAGGATCTACCTCCCCACCGACCAGTTCGAGCGCCACACGGCGGTGTTCGAGCGGATCACCGACCAGCTGGAGTGAGCCACGGATGGCCATGATGTCCACGGCCCTGCTCGTCGCCAGCGCCCTCTCGGCCGTGAACGTCGTCCTGCTCGGGACGCTGGGCGTCGTCTGGCTCCGGAACTACCGGGCGTTCCGGACGCCGATGGTGCTCGGGCTCGTGACGTTCGCCGCCGTGCTGCTCGTCGAGAACCTCACCGCGCTCTACTTCTTCTTCGACATGGGCATGCTGTTCGCCGCGGACCCGCGCGTCCACCTCGCGGTCGCCGTGCTTCGGGCGCTCGAGTTCGTCGCGCTGGTCGTGCTGACCTACGTGACGCTGAAATAGGCTCGCGGATTGCCACGGGCGGGCAGGTTATTACCGACCAGTCGAAGCGTGAGATATGGTCGAGGTCGGCGACCGGGCGCCGGACTTCACGGCGCCCCTGGCGGGCGGCGAGGCGTACAACGACGTCGACGAGTTCTCGCTCGCCGACGCCCTCGGTGACGGGCCGATCGTCCTGGCGTTCGTCCCCGCGGCGTTCACCGGCTGGTGCTCCTCGGAGCTGGCGACGTTCGCCGAGGGGTTCGGGGCGTTCGAGGCGGTCGACGCCCGGGTCTACGGCGTCAGCGTCGACCTGCCGTTCGCCCAGAACGTCTGGGCCGACGAGCTCGACCTCCCGTTCCCGCTGCTCTCGGATCCGACCCACGAGGTCATCGAGGCCTACGGCGTCGTCCGCGAGGGGCTCTACGACGTCGTCACCGTCGCCGAGCGCAGCGTGTTCGTGATCGACGCCGACGGGGTGGTCACCTACAAGTGGGTCGAGGACGCCGACGCGGAGCCGGACTGGGAGGCGCTCGTCGACGAGGTGGGCGACGCCGCGGCGGCCGCGGCGGGGGGTTGAGTCGAGGGCCCGACGCGTCCGAACCCGGCCGCTCGTGCCGGCGCCGGCCCGGAGTCTGACGACCGTCAGACGACGGGCCGTACGTTTTTGTACCGGCACCGGCACCTCTCACGTACATGACGAGCCTGGGGGACACGTACGACGAAGCGACCGACGAGTGGGAGCGTCGTCGACTGTACTTCGCGGCGGCCCTCCTGTTCGTCGGGGCCGTCATCGCGGCGCCCGGCCTCGCGAGCGTGCTGGCGGGGGTGTTCGGCGCCCTCGGCGTCGCCGACGCCACGGCGGTCACGCTGGGCATCGCGGTCGCGGCGCTCCTGGTGCCGTTCGCCGGCGCCGCGCTGCTGCGGTGGGTGCCGTCTGCGCCCCAGTTCCGGACCGCGGGTGCCGCCGGCGTCGTGCTCTCGACCGTCGCCGTCGCCGCGTTCGTCGCGTTGGGCCCGACCGCCCTCGGGAGCGTCCCGCTGGCGGTGGTGGTGACCTACGTGGTTGGCGCGCTGCTCGCGCTCTGGAGCCCGGTCCTGGCCGCGCGACTGGCGGCCGGCGACGGCGGCTCGTCGCGGCCCTCGACGGCCTTCGTGCGCGAGCGGCGCTCGGTCCGTCCCGGCCGGATGCCCGCGGACGGCGGCGAGGAGGACCAGGAGCTCGCGTTCCTGCTGGACCAGGACGACAAGTAGCCGGCGCCCGTCAGTTCGTCGGGCTTCCGCCGAGACAAGTCTGACCAGGTCTCGACATCGCCACCGAAGGCCATCGACAGGCTCCGAATCCTCGTCGTCGAACGCGGGGTGACCCGGTGAGAGTCGTCGGCTCGACGAACTCGGTCGACGGCACGGGGGGACGGAGAGCCCTGGCCGGCGTCCGGTCGTGTCCTCGCGAGCGCCGACCCGCCGTTCCCCGGTTCGATTCCGGGGGTGGCTATTTCACCAACCACCCCGAAGGACCGGCGTCATGGACCTCGAACTGGACGGCGACGCGGCGCTCGTGACGGCGTCGAGTAGCGGACTCGGAAACGCGGCTGCGACGGCGCTCGCCCGCGAGGGTGCAAACGTGGTGCTGAACGGCCGCGACGAGGACCGGCTGGCCGAGGCGGTCGAGACCCTGCGCGCGGAGGCGGACGGCCAGGTGGTGGGCCAGCAGGGCGACATCACGGACGCCGCAGCCGTCGATACGCTCGTCGAGCGGACCGTCGACGAGTTCGGCGGCCTCGACCACCTCGTGACCAACGCCGGCGGCCCGGCCTCCGGCCCCTTCCTCGAGACGACCGACGAGGACTGGTACGACGCGTTCGACCTCCTCGTGATGAGCGTCGTTCGGGCAGTCCGCACAGCCGCCCCGTACCTCCGGAACGGCGGCGGGACTATCGTCACCATCGCCTCGCGGAGCGTCAAGGAGGCCATCGACGCGCTCGTGCTTTCGAACTCGGTGCGGATGGGCGTCATCGGGCTCGAGAAGACGCTCTCTCGCGAACTCGCACCCGAGGTGCGGGCGAACGCGGTGCTCCCCGGCCCCCACGAGACCTCGCGGACCCGCGACCTCGTCCGACAGGGGGTCGAGCGTGGCGAGTACGACTCCTACGAAGACGGCCTCGCCGCCCGCGGGGCGTCGAACCCGCTCGGCCGGATCGGCGACCCGATT
>CAZVOR010000167.1:0-4833 GCA_964628745.1 uncultured Halobacteriales archaeon | reverse complement strand
AGCGCGGCGTTCATGTGGCTCTCGAGCGACGACGCCCGGTTCGTCACCGGCGTCGCCCTCCCGGTGGCGGCGGGGTCGACGGCGCTGTAGCGGGGCCAGTCACCGGACCAGGTCGGAGTCAGTCCGCTCCACGGCCGCTAGTCGCCGCTGCGGGCGTAGACGTCGCCGATGAGGGGCTGCAGCGTGACGGTTTCGCCGGCGTCGGCCGCCCGGTACGTCGCCTCCGTGAGGGCCGTCACCTGCAGGCCGGTCTCCCCGGGGACCGCAGGCTCGACCGTGCCCTCGATGGAGCCGACGAAGTTCTCGAGCTTCCGACGGTTGAGGGTCTGGAAGTCGGCCCCGCCGCCGACGTCTGTCCAGTAGGTCACGGCGTCCTTCTCGGCGACCGATATCCGGCCGTCGACGTAGGCGAGCCGCCCCTTGGTTCCCCAGTAGAAGTAGCCCTCCGAGGGGGTGACCTCGACCCCGTCGCCGCTGATGGTGACGCTGGCTATCAGGCGGTCGTCGCCGCGGTCGAGCTCCATCGCCAGCGCGCTGTTCACGTCCACGCCCGGCCGCGCGTACTCGATCTGGGCCGAGACCGACGACGGCGTGGCGTCGGTCGTCCAGAGGAGGGCGTCCAGGAGGTGCGAACCGGTGTCGTAGAGCTGGCCGCCGCCAGAGAGCGACGGGTCGGCCCGCCAGGTATCCCGGTGGACGTCGATCCAGTCCTGGCCGAGGTAACTGTTGGCCGCGTGGACCTCCCCGATCCGCCCCGACTGCAGGACGCGGCGTATCTCCCGGAAGGCGGGGTGGAAGTGTCGCTGGTAGCCGACCTGGAGCACGAGCCCGCGCTCGGCGGCCGTCTCGACGAGGTCGACGCCGTGGCCGACGTCGGTCACCATGGGCTTCTCGACGAGGACGTGCAGCCCCCGCTCCAGGCAACCCTTGGCCTGCTCGTAGTGGAGGGTGTGGGGCGTGACGATGGTGACCGCGTCGAGCTCGTCGCCGTGCTCGTGCAGCAGCGTGCGGTAGTGGTCGTAGGCGGGGGCCTGGAACTCCTCCTCGAACAGCTGTCGGGCGTCCGCCGAGACGTCCGCCGCGGCGAGAACCGAGACGCCATCGATGTCTACGTAGGTCTTGGCCTGAAGGTAGCCGACTCCGCCGACCCCGATGACGCCGATTCGTAGTTCCATCGTCCCCCCCAACGGCGGTGTTCAAAAAAGGTCTGTCGAAGCGTCACGCGGCGGGTCGCCCGGCTCGGTGGCGAGACGACGGGTTGGTACCGCCCGCCAGCGGAGCCGACGGGGGTACCCTAAACGAATCGGCCCAACAGTAAAGTAGTGAGGCTGAGTAAAGGGCGGTACGCACATGCCCATCTGCCCAGGGTGCGAGCAGAGCCTCCAGTACGACGAGCTCGCCGTTCACGAACGGTACTGCAGCGATATCTGGGGCAAGTCGAGCGACAGGGGTCGCTCGTTCGAGCGTCTCGAACGCCGACTCACGGCCCTCGAGCGTCGCGTCGACGGGCGGCTCCGCGAGGCGGAGGCCGACTTCGAACGCCGCCTGCAGCGCCTCGAGCAGGCCCGACGCGCCGGGCGTCGGACCGGCGGCGAGTAATCAGAGGACGATGGGACTGGCTGCCCGGCCGGCGAGCCTGCTTGCATGACGTACGCCGCGGGCATCATCGGCGCCGGCGGCGTCGCCGGGATGGGGCTGCTGGGGACCCACGAGGTCGGCGAGGAACGGGTCCGGGCGAGCCACGCCGGCGGCTACCGCGAGGCCGACGGGGTCGAGCTCGCCGCCGTCGCTGACGTCGACCGCGAACAGCTCGACGCCTTCGGCGAGGCGTGGGACGTCCCCGACGAGCGGCGGTATCTCGACCACCTGGCGATGCTCGAGGCCGAGTCGCTCGACGTCGTCTCCGTCGCGACGCCGACGTTCCTCCACCGCGACCACGTCGTCGACGCCGTCGAGCGCAGCGACGTCGGGGTCGTCTGGTGCGAGAAGCCCATCGCCTCCAGCGTGACCCAGGCCGAGGAGATGGTCGCCGCCTGCGACGACGCGGGCGTCGAGCTGGTGGTCAACCACACGCTCCGGTTCACCGACAAGCTGGCCCGGCTGCGCGAGCTGATCCAACGGGACGGCCTCCTCGGTGACGTCCGGGCCGTCCACGCCCGGTTCCGGATGGAGCTGATGCGCAACTCGACGCACCTGCTCGACACGCTGGTCTACCTGCTCGACGCCCGGGCGGAGCGGGTGGCGGGGTACGTCACGGGGGAGAACGAGGCGGTCGACGCGCTGGACGCCGACGTCGAGGTGGACGACGCCGGCGGGGGCGGGCTGGTGACCATGGACGACGGCACGTTCGTCACCGTGGACTGCACCGCCCCCCGGGAGATCTCCTCGATGCAGTACGACCTCGTCGGGACGGGAGGCAAGCTCTACCTCAACAACGACGACGGCGAGTGGCGGTACTGGCGGCTGGAGGACGGGGCGCACGTCGAGGCCGACCTCCCGGGCATCGAGGGCGCGTGGACGTGGGACGACGACTACGAGGACGGCTTCCCGAACGCCGCCCGGCACGTCGTCGACCTGCTCGACGGCGAGGTCGACAACGCCTCGACCGGCGAGGACGCGACCCGCTCGCTCGAGATCATCGTCGCGTTCTACGTCTCGCAGTACGCCGGCGCGCGGGTCGACCTGCCGCTCGAGCGGCCCCTCCGCGACGTGCGCATCACGTCCTGGTGACGCCGGGAGGGCCGGATGACGCCCGGCCAGACGTCGGGGTCGCACTGGGGGCGGGTCGACTCGCCCGGGGACCCGGGGTCCGGGCACGGGGCGGACGCCGCACGTTGATGGGGCGCGAGCCCGTAGGGATTCACGCATGGACCTCCGCGAGTACTTCGAGGGATTCGGCCGCCGCGACTGGCTGGAGGGCGGCTCCGGGACGGTCCGGCTGGCCATGGTCGGCCTGGGCTGGTGGACGCGCGAGCGCGCGATTCCGGCGGTCGAGGAATCGGAGCGCTGTGAGGCGACGGTCGCCGTCAGCGGCGACCGGGAGAAGGCGGAGGCGGTCGCGGCGGAGGCGGCGACCATCGAGCGCGGGATAACCTACGACGAGTTCCACGACGGCGGCGCCGCGGACGCCTACGACGCCGTCTACGTCGCCACCCCGAACGCGCGCCACCTGCCGTTCGTCGAGACGGCGGGCGAGCGGGGCAAGCACGTCCTCTGCGAGAAGCCGATGGAGGCCTCCGTCGAGCGCGCCGAGGCGATGGTCGAGGCCGCCGGGGACGGGGGCGTCGGCCTCATGGTCGGCTACCGGATGCAGACCGAGCCCGCCGTCCGTCGAGCCCGCGAGCTCGTCCGCGAGGGGTTCGTCGGCGAACCGGCCCACGTCCACGGCCACATGACCCAGCCGCTGCTCGAGATGAACCCCGACCCGGACCAGTGGCGGCTCGACCCCGACCTCGCCGGGCCGGGGACGTCCGTGACCGACCTCGGCATCTACCCGCTCAACACCGCGCGGTTCGTGCTCGACGCGGAACCGGCGAGCGCGACCGCGACGATGCGCTCCGCGGCCGAGGGGTTCGAACGCGTCCCGGACGAGCGAGCGAGCTTCGAGGTCGAGTTCGGCGACGGCACCCTCGCGGCGTGCACGGCGAGCCAGAACGCCGCCCGGAGCGGCCGGTTCGAGGTCGTCGGGACGGCGGGCCGGCTCGCGCTCGAGCCGGCGTTCTTCGCCGACGACCGGCGGACGCTCGTCGTCGAACGCGGCGAGACGGCCGCCGAGTTCGCCTTCGAGACGGTCGACCAGATGACCGAGGAGTTCGAGTACTTCGCCGACCGGATACTGACGGGGGAGGAGATCGTCCCCGACGGCGAGCACGGTCTGGTGGACATGCGGACGATCGCGGCCGTCTACGAGGCCGCGGAGTCGGGCAGGTGGGTCGACCTGTAACCCGCCGACCGTCCGCCCGCCGGGTCCGGTCGCCCGTGGCCGGAACGCAGCCGCCGGACCCGTCGGCCGGGCCGCACCGGCCCCGGCCTTTATCGGACCGAGGCCCGTCGTTCCGGCCGGAGGGTTCGACGGTGATCGGGAACACGCGATGGGCGATAGCGGAGGGGTACATCCCGGAGACGAGCCACGGGCCGGCGCCGGAGCTGACCAGCCACGAGACGGTCTGCATCCTGAACGCCGGGGAGTCGGACGCCGACGTCGAGATCACGGTGTTCTACGCCGACCGGGAGCCCGTCGGCCCCTACCGGCTCACGGTCCCGGCGGCGCGAACCGAGCACGTGCGCTTCGACCACCTGGAGGATCCGGAACCGATCCCGAAGGGGACGCCCTTCGCCAGCGTGATAGAGTCGGACGTGCCGGTGGTCTGCCAGCACACCCGCCTCGACTCCCGCCAGGCGGAGAACGCGATCCTCACGACGATGGCCTACGCGGACGACGGCTGACGACGTCCGGGGCCAGCGCGACTCACCAGATCGGCTTGTTGGGCAGCCAGCCCGGCCCCTCCGCCGAGGCCATGGCCGCCGCGTAGGCGGCAGCCATCGAGTCGACCGTCGAGTACCCCTGGGCCTCCGTCTCGTCGTAGCGTTCGTGGAGCCGGTCCAGCTCGTCCTCGTCGACCTCGACCCCGAGCCCGGGCTCGTCGGGGACGGCGACCGCACCGCCGTCGAACTCGAGCGGCTCCGCGACCACGTCCTCCGCGACCCACGGGTAGTGGGTGTCGCAGGCGTACCGGAGGGTCGGCATCGTCGCCGCCGACTGGACCATCGCGGCCATCGAGAGCCCGAGGTGGCTGTTCGAGTGCATCCCGACGCCCAGGTCCAGCGTCCGGA
>CAZVOR010000166.1:0-4882 GCA_964628745.1 uncultured Halobacteriales archaeon | reverse complement strand
GGGCCGGCCGGCGGGACCAGCCGCTGCGAGCCCCGGCGGCCCGGACGCCGGGGACCCCCCGGCTGCCCGTCATCCGACGGATTTAGCCCCGCCCCGCGCGTAGCGCCCGTCGAATGGCCTCCCACGCGGCGGTCCCCCACCTCCACCCGGCCGGCCTCGACCTGTCGCTGGCGGTCGTTCTCACCGGCGCGGGGCTCGGCGCCGCCCTCCTGCTCGGCCTGGCCCTGGCGGCGTTCCTCCAGCGGGGGTCCCGGCCGTACCTCCTCGTGGCGCTCGCGGTCGCGGCCCTGTTCGCCCGGTCGGTGGTCGCCGTCCTGTCGATGCTCGGGCTGCTGCCGGGGACCCAGCACCACCTGCTCGAGCACAGCCTCGACGTCGCCATGGCCGCGTTCGTCATCGGAGCCGTCTACTACGCCCGGACCGTCGACCGACGGCTCGAGCGGGGGGAGGGAGGATGACCGACCGGCGCCGCGAGGTGGCCCGGACGGTCGGCGACCTGCCGGGCATCCACTTCTCCGGGCTCGTCCGCCGGCTCGACCTCGCGCCGGGCCAGGTCCAGTACCACGTCCGCCGGCTGCTCGGCGAGGGGACCGTCGTCCGGGCGTCGCTGTACGGCCGGACCCACTACTTCCCGCCCGGGTACGACGCCTTCGAGCGCGGGGCGCTCGCGCTGTGCCACCGCGAGACGGCCCGCGACGTGCTGGTGTACCTCCTCGAGGACGGCCCGAGCGAGCCGGCCTCCGTCGCCCGCGCGCTCGACATCGCCCGGAGCACGCTCGAGTGGCACCTCGACCGCCTCGTCGAGCAGGGCCTCGTCGAGAAGCGGCGCGACGCACGGGGCCGCGTCGAGCTGGAACTCGCCCGGCCCTCGGACACCGTCCGATTGCTCGCCGACATCGAGCCCGTGCTTCCCGAACGGCTGGTCGACCGGTTCACCCGGCTCGTCGACCGCTTCTTCGAGGACTGACGACGGCCGGCCCATTCGCGCCGCCGGCGACCGCCGGGCGAACTGGACCGCCCCGGTGGCCGAGGCGATGCCGACTCGCCGGCGTTCGAGCCGAAGTCCAGCCCGCGGTATCGCCGCGAACCATGGCGAGCTCCGTCCAGCACGGAGCCGGCGGGGTTTTCGATGCGCGTACCAGAAGGGTGATTGAGGGCCTGCCCGTCGGACCGACCGATGGGCCCTCCCCCCTGGCGGGCGCTCTCCCGCCGAGCGGTCATCCGGGCCGGCTGCGGGCTCGCGGCCGGGACGGGCATCGCCGGCTGCGCGGGCGACCGCGGAGCCGGCGACGTCGGCGTCGTCACGCCCACGGCGAGCGGCGGCGGTGAGACGCCGAACGGCGCGTCGCCCGCAGTCTACATCCCCTCGCACGTCCACGAGCGAGCGGTCGCGGGAACGGCGGCGAGCGGGGACTACTCGTTCGGGTTGGCCTACTCCGTCCCGGACGCCTACTGGACGGTCGACGGGGGGTCCGTCCGCGAGGTCACGCCTGCCGGCGACGACAACCTCCAGCTGATGACGTCCGTCTGGGCGTCGGGGACGGAGCACGTGCTGCCCGGCCTCGAGCTGCGGGCCGCGGTCGAGATGGACGGGGAGGTCGTCGCCGAGGCGCCGCTCGTCCCCCTGCTCGACCAGCGGTGGGGGTACCGCTACGTGGCGAACCTCGGGCTCGACCGGTACGGCGAGTTCGCGGTCCGGCTCGCCGCGCCGCCGATGGCGGTCCGGCGGACGCGCGCCTTCCGGGACTCGTTCGACGACCCCGCACGGGCGCAGCTCGACCTGACCTTCGGTCGGACGGAGGCCCAGAACCTCCGGACGTTGTATCCGCGCAGCAGCGGGGAGGCCGGCGCCGTCAGGGCGGCGAGCGCGGGGGAGATCCCGAACGGTCGGCAGCCGGATCCGGCCGACCTCCCCGGCGCGGTCGTCGCGCGGGGGGCGACCGGCGGCGCGGCCATCGCCGTCTCGGCCGTGCCGCCGAAAGCGAGCCCGCTGAGGGACGGGGACACGTACCTCGCCGTGGGCGCGGCGACGCCGACCGCGCCGGCGACGACGACGCCGGCGACGACCAGCCGGACGGGCCAGCGGATGGTGCGCATGTCGTCGGGAGGTAGGTGTGGAGCCGATTATCCGTTCTGGTTCGATCCTCGAACGACCTTGCGTCGGGGCGGCGCCCCGGCCCCGCGCCGCTCCTCGTCGCGCTTCCGGTCCCGACCCGTCGTCTCGGGGCGTACCGCCCGGTACCGGAGCGACCGTTCCCGAGCGTCAGACCCGTAAGCGTGGGGCCCGACGGACGGCCCATGGGGCGGAACATGCTCGTCGGCGGCGAGTGGCGGACGGACGTCGAGCCGTACACGGACGGGGATGGCGCGTTCGACCGCGTCGAGACCACCTTCCGCGACCGTATCCGCGACGCACCGGACGCCCGGTTCCAGCCGGCCGCGGACCGGTACCACCTCTACGTCGCCCGGAACTGCCCGTGGGCGCACGGCATCGCGCTCGCGCGCCGGCTGCTCGGGCTGACCGACGTCGTCTCGATGGACGTCGTCGACCCCGTCCGCGAGGACGACGGCTGGGCGTTCACGCCCGAGAAGGACGGCTGCACGCCCGACACCGTCAACGGCGCCGACTACCTCCGGGAGGTGTACGTCGAGGCCGACCCGGACTACACCGGCCGGGTGACGGTGCCGGTGCTCTGGGACCGGGAGCGAGAGACCATCGTCAACAACGAGTCCATCGAGGTCATGCGGATGTTCGCGTCCGCCTTCGAGGGCTTCGGCGGCGACGGGCTGGAGCTGTACCCCGCGGGCGACCGCGACGAGATCGACCGTATCGTCGACGCCATCTACGAGCCCATCAACAACGGCGTCTACCGCGCCGGCTTCGCGGCGTCGCAGGCGGCCTACGACGAGGCCGTCGCCGATGTCTTCGAGGCGCTCGACCGGTGGGACGCCGTGCTCGCCGACCAGCGCTACCTCGCCGGCGACCGCCTGACGCTCGCGGACGTCCGCCTGTTCCCGACGCTCGTCCGGTTCGACGAGTGCTACCACACGAAGTTCAAGTGCAACCGGCAGTACCTCCATCAGTACGACCACCTCTGGCCGTACCTGCGTGACCTCTATCAGACGCCCGGCTTCGCCGAGACCGTGCGGATGGACCACATCAAGGACCAGGGCTACTACCAGGGGGAGATCACGCCGGTCGGCCCGGACCTCGACCTCGAGGCACCCCACGACCGCGACCGGCTGTCGGGGGACTCGCGAGCGGCGGAGCTATCGGGGTAGGCCGCCGCGGGGGGTCGCCCGCCCGGGTGGCGGACGCGCCGCGGCGGGACGCTCGCCTCCCCTAACGGCACAGCCTACGGACTGATGCCGCCTCGGTCGAATGCCAATATACGGGCCGCCGATGGTCGTCGTGCCGCCGTTCGAGGTCTCGTTTCGGGCCCTGGTCCAGGTAGCGGTGCTGTTGGCGGTCGCGCGCGGCCTGGGGGCGCTCACGGCTCGGCTCGGGCTGACCCGCGTCGTCGGCGAACTCACGACGGGGTTCGTGCTCGGCCCGTCGCTCCTCGGCGCGCTTGCGCCCGGCCTCGCCTCGTCGCTCTTTCCGGGAGCCACCTCATCGCTGCTGGACGGGCTCTCGCTCGTCGGGCTGGTCCTGCTGCTCACGCTCGCGGGCATGGAACTGGAGTTCGCGCTGATCCGCCGCCACGCGCGCGACGTGGCGGTCATCGGGTCGGCGGGCCTCGCCGTCCCGTTCGTCCTCGGGGTCGGCCTCGGCCTCGCGCTCCCGGCGACCCTGCTCACGGGGACGACGCCGCGGCTCGTCGTCGCGCTGTTCCTCGCGACGGCGCTCAGCATCTCCGCGATCCCCGTCATCGTCCGCATCCTCATCGACCTGGCCGCCCTCGCGCGGCCGTTCGGCCAGCTCACCGTGGCCATCGCGATGTACACCGACGTGGTCGGCTGGCTCCTGTTGAGCGTGGTCGTCGGGATCGCCCGGACGGGCACGCTCGACCTCCGCGCGGTCGGCGCCGTCGTGCTCGCCCTCGTCGGGTTTCTCGCCGGAGCCTTCCTCATCGGGTCGCGGCTGCTCGCGGTCGCGCTCGACCGGCCCGGCGGCCACAGCCTCGGGGGACAGTTCACGCTCGTGCTGGTCGCTGCCTTCACGGGCAGTGCGATCACGATCGGGTTGGGGCTCGAGCCGGCGCTCGGCGCGTTCGTCGTGGGGCTCCTGTTCGCCCGGTCGGGGGGCCTCAACGAGGCGGCCGTGGACGGCATCGAGCGCGTCACGCTCGGCGTGTTCGCGCCGCTGTTCTTCGGCGTCGCGGGACTGCGGGCCGACCTCGGGCTGCTGGTCGACCCGACCGTCGCCCTGGTCGGGACGGTCACGCTGCTCGTCGCGACGGGCGGGAAGCTGGTGGGCGTCTCCGTCGCCGCCGTCTGGCTCGGGCACGGCCGGTTCGAGGCGGTCGGCATGGGCGCCGGCCTGAACGCGCGGGGTGCCATCGAGATCGTCATCGCGACGGTCGGGCTCCAGCTGGGCATACTGAGCGTCGAGCTGTACACCGTCGTCCTCGGCGTCGCGGTGCTGACCTCCGCGATGGCGCCGCCGATGCTCCGGTACGCCCTGCGACGGATCGACGACCTCGAGGCGCCGGCGACAGCCGGCGTGTGACCGGAAGCGGTGCCCGGCGGCCGAGTTCGCCCGCGAGACCGGCGGCCGGCCCTGTTCGGCTTTCGCGTTCGGGCTTCGGGTCGGGGCGGAGCCGGCGCCCCGGGCGGTTCGGGCGCGGTTCGCCCCGGCGACGCCCCTTGACCTAGTGTGTGGTTATATGCCTTATATGGATAAGTCCTATTAATATCGAGCGGGAAGCTACATCGTCGA
>CAZVOR010000165.1:0-4923 GCA_964628745.1 uncultured Halobacteriales archaeon | reverse complement strand
CCGAACGTCTCCGGCGAGTACGAGCTCGACCACGCCCGCTCGGTCCACCTCGCCCGGCAGGCCGCCGCGGTCGCGATGGACGTCCTCGCCGGCGGCGGGGACCTCGCCGTGAAGGTCTTCGACGGCCCCGACCTCGGGGCGCTGCACGAGGAGCTCGAGGCCGAGTTCGACCACGTGCGCGTCGTCAGGCCCGACGCGACCCGGCCGGCCTCCTCGGAGGTGTACCTCGTCGCGAAGGGCCGGCTGACCGCGCCCGTCCGGGCCGGCGACCGGCTCGAGGTGACGGTCGAGGCCGTCGGCTCGGAGGGCGACGGCGTCGCCAAGGTGGACGGGTTCACGCTGTTCGTGCCCGGCGCCGAGGCCGGCGAGACCGTGACCGTCGCCGTGACCGCCGTCAAGCCGCGGTTCGGGTTCGCCGAGCGGGTCGAGGAGTAGCGGGGCGGTCAGCCCGCCCGCGCGAGGGTCCGGGTCGCCGGGTCGAGCTCGCGGACGTAGCCGACGACGAGGTAGACGAAGGGCGTGTCCGCCGCCGCCAGGAGCAGCTTCACGAGGTACTGGCCGACGACCAGCTGCAGCAGGGCGACCCCCGGCAGCGCCTCGCCCAGCCCGAGCGCGACCGGGACGGCCCAGAACGCGACGACGATGAAGATGGTCGTGTCGACCAGCTGGCTCGTGCCCGTCGAGCCGAGGTTCCGCAGCCAGAGGTGCCGGCCGGCGGTCAGCCCGCGCAGGCGGTCGAACGCGAACACGTCGAAGTTCTGGCTGACGACGTAGGCGAGCAGGCCCCCGGCGACGATGTTCGTGCTCGGGCCGAGCACCTGCCGGAAGGACGCCGGGTCGACCCCGGCGTCGGTGCCGGGCAGCCAGATGGCGAGCCAGACCAGCCCCACCATCACGAGGAGCATCGCGAAGCCGATGTTGACGAGGGCGGTCGCCGCCCGGCGGCCGTACAGCTCGGCGTAGCAGTCCGTCGAGAAGAACGTCAGCGCGTAGGCCACGACGCCGGCGGGCACGAGCAGCGACCCGCCGACGAGGGGCAGCGAGAACGGCGTCGGCAGCCCGAGCACCTTCACGGCGAGCAGCTGGGCCGTCACCAGCGCGGTGACGAACAGCGCGGCGATGGTCACCCGGGGGACGTCGCTCATCTCGCGTCGGTACTCTCGGCGCGGGCTTAAGGAGTACCGGTTCGGTGAGCGGCCCGGTCGCTGGCCGGGCGGCCGGCTCCGGCGGCCCCTCGGCCGGGCCAGTACGACCGGCCCGGCCGCACGGATGCGGCCAGCCGAGATTCCCCCGCGTCCGGCCGAAATCAGCCGCGGCGACCTCGCCGACGCCCGCCGATTAAAGCCCCTTATACAACTTCGATTCCTCTAGTACGTGCATAGAAAATCATTAAAGTCTGCGAGACGTACCGACGACCACGATGAGATTGAATCAGCTCGCCGCCGAACTCGAGGGGCTCTCCTATCCACGGTCCACCGCCGACATCGCGGCCGCGCTCGACGGCCGGGTGCTCGACCACGCCGGCGGCGAGGAGCCAGTGGCGGCCGTCCTCGAGCGCTGCGGCTCCGAGGCGATGACGTCGGCCGACGACGCCTGGCTGTCGGTGGCGTCGTCGCTCGACGAGGACGCCGTGGGCCGGAAGGGCTACTCGGACCGCGACCCGCCGGTCGACCGCCGCGAGTTCGAGGCCGTCTCCTTCTGAGCACCAGGCTGGCGGCCGGGTACGCCGGCCGACGAGCGGTCTCGCGACCGCCGAGCAGCTCGCGTGCCGGCCAGAATCGGGATAGATCTGCGGGGCGCCCCGCCGTGCGGAAGGGTCCTCGCCTCCGTCACGCCGTCACGTCGCAGCGCGCAGCCGGCGCAGGAGCGTGCCGATGCCGGCCACGGCGAGCAGCAGCACGGCGAGGTTGAACGCCGCCTGGAACAGCGGCCGGAAGTCCGGCGCGACGAACCGCGCGATGGCGTTCGAGGTGTTGGTGTACACCCGGAGCATGGCCACCGTGGCCAGCAGCGCGAGCAGCGCGACGCCGGCCCACATGAGGTAGCGCTGCGCCTCGTCGGGGTCGTCCAGCAGGCCGGTCCCGCCGGCGGCGGGGCGGTCGTCGCTCGGTGCGTCGTCGGCGGTCGGGTCGTCGGTGGCTTGGTCGTCAGGCATGGTCTGGTCACCGCCGCTCATCCGCGTCGCCTCCGGGCGAGCAGGGCGGCCGCGAGGACGGCCACGGCCGCCGCGGCGGCGGAGAAGCCGGGCTGGCCGGGGCCCTCGACCGTCCGGACGACCGTGCGCTCGGCCGCCGGTCGGTCCTCCTCGTCCTCGAAGTCGCTCACCTCCAGCTCGACCTCGCGGCGGGTCTCGTTGACCGAGAGCGTCTCGGAGGGGTCGAGGTTGGCGGCCGAGCGGGCCGTCCCGACGATGACGTCGTCGGCCCACAGCTGGGCGTCGAGGTAGTAGTTGTAGCCGTCGGGGACGACGAGCTCGGCGGTCGGCGTGGCCGTCCGGCCCGCCCGGATCTGGCCGACCCGCACCTCGGCCGCGTCGGCGACGATGCCGGAGTCGGCCTGCCGGGCCTTCACGACGAGCCGCAGCCCGCCCGCGGCGTCGTCGCCGGTGTTCGTCAGGTAGGCGGACACGGAGAGCGTCGCGCGGTCGCCGTCGGTGCCGGCGATGGCGTACTCGATGACGGGCTGGTCGGTCGCCCGGAAGTCGTGAAAGTCGACGGGCGAGTCGGCGTAGGCCGGCTCGAGCGCTTCGACACCCTCGACGCGCCGGCTGGCCGACTCGAGCCGCCGACCATCGTGGTAGACGACCGCCTCCACGCGGTAGCCGCCGGCGCGCCGGACCGACAGCGTGCCGTCGACGGACACCTCCCGGTCGCCCTCGATGGGCTCGACGTCGACGACGGTCGTGTCCTCGAGCAGGCCGGAATCGAGGGCGACGGCGCGGAGCTCGACGGTGACGTTGTCCGCGCGGGGCCCGAAGTGGGACAGCCTGGTCTCGACGACGAGCTCGGCGGTCTGCCCGCCGACCGCGCCGGGGGAGATGGCCAGCTCGCGGACGTCGAGCCGGCCGGGACCGTCCGGACGGGGGTCGGGCTCGGCGAGGGCGCCGGGGACGGCCGCGGCGGTCGCCACGGAGACGACGATGACGACGACGGCACCGCCGAGGAGGAGCCGCTCGGGGGACATAGCCGCCGGTTCAGCGATTCGAGCCAAGTGTCTTGTGGTGGCACAAGCGGGCGCTTCAGCCTCCGTCGTCGGCCGGGGTCGCTCGCGGACGACCGGCCGTCAGTCGCTCGCCGCCTCCGCCCGACCGGCGGGCTCGCGCCGGCCGCCGAGCGTGACGACCCACAGCAGCGCCAGCCCGAGGCCGTAGAAGACCATCACCGGGATGGTCACGAGCACCATCGAGAGCACGCTCGCCGGCGTGAGGAACGCGGCCGCCGCCATCGTCGCGACGACCACCCCGCGCCAGCGCTCGCGCATGGCCCGGTAGCTGACGATGCCCCCGCGCTGGAACAGCAGCATCGTCACGGGGATGTCGAGCAGCAGGCCGATGCCGACCGTGGTGAAGAAGATGAGCCAGAAGAAGTTCGAGACCCGGTAGGCGATGACCATGTCCGCGCGGAAGGCGTCGAAGACGAGGTAGGAGACGACGGCGGGGGCGATGAACAGGTAGCCGGCGGCGGAGCCGAGCAGAATCCCGGCCGCCATGGCGCCCGCCCAGCCGAAGAAGACGTTCCGGTCCCCCCGGGCCAGCCCCCGCTCGCGCAGCGCCGGCCAGGCGTAGTAAAGCAGCAGGGGAATCGTCGCGACGGCCCCGAGCAGCGTGGCGATCTTGACCTCGAAGACGAGCGCCTCGACCGGGTGCAGCGTGATGACGTTGACGTCCTCGGGCCGGACGACCGCCGGCAGCCGCCGCAGGAAGTCGTTCTTGATGGCGCCGATGCCGCCGGCGTAGAGGAACGAGAAGACGGCCACGAGCACGCCGATGAACACGAAGAAGACGCGGAACGCTTTCGAGCGGAGGCTGTCGAAGACGAACGCGATGTCGTAGTAGTAGCCGCCGATGTCGTCCTCGGAACGCTCGTCGTCGGAGAGCGCGTTGACGACGCCCGTGGTCCGGCGGGTCCACGGCCCCTCCATGACCTCGTCGTCGGCCCCGCCCTCGGGTGCCGCCCCGTCGACGGCCTCGCCGTCGGCCGGCTCGTCGCCCCCCGCGGCCGCCTCGACGGCGTCGTGGCGGTCGAGTATCGCCTGGGCCTTCTCGTGGTCGCCGTCGTCGATGGCCTCGCGGGCGAGCGCGAGCACCTCGTCCTCCTCGAGGGCGGCGAACGCCTCCGCCGGCGCGGCGCGGACGCCCTCGGCGTCGAGCTCGCCGACGTCCAGGGCGACGGGGTCGCCGTACCGGCCCGGGGTCTGGAGGTCGGGCCAGGCGTAGTACAGCGCGAGGAGGACCGCGGCCAGCCCGCCGGCGAGGGCCGCCGCCGCGACCACGGCGGCGGGGCCCCCCGCCCCCGGGAGCAGCCCGCCCGCGGAAAGCGGCGCCGGCCGGAAGCCGGGCGGGAGCAGCGGGAGCAGGCCGGCGTTGACCAGCGCGAGCCCCTCGGCCAGCAGCCACCAGGCGGCGCCGCCGACGAGCACCGCGGCGGCCGCCAGCCGGTTGGCGTTCGACCGGACGGACGCGACCAGGTCCATCGCCTCGCCGCCCCGGCGCAGCGCCACGGCCAGCCGCGCGAAGTAAAGCGAGAGGCCGTATAGGACGAGCAGCGGGCCGGCCCACATGGCCTGCGTGAACGGGTCCGGCGGGGAGAACAGCGCGCCGAAGCCGAACATCCCGACGACGGCGTACTTCCACTTCTCGCGGAACGTCTCGTAGGGGACGATCTCCGCGTAGGCGAGCGCGGTCATCACGAGCGGGAGCTGGGC
>CAZVOR010000164.1:0-4952 GCA_964628745.1 uncultured Halobacteriales archaeon | reverse complement strand
GAGCGGCGGCGAGGCCCAGCGCGTCGCGGTCGCGCGGGCGCTGGACGCCGACCCCGACCTCGTGCTGGCCGACGAGCCCACCGGCGAGCTCGACACGGCGACCGGCGAGCGCGTCGTCGAGCTGCTCGCCGGGGCGGCGACCGACCGCGCCGTGCTGGTCGCCTCGCACGACGACGCCGTGGTCGACGCCGTCGACCGCCGGTACGCGCTGCGCGACGGCGCGCTGGTGGGGTGAGCCGGCGTGGGCTCGCGACGCGCGCGGTGGCTGGGGGTGGTCGGGCTCGGCCTGCGCCGGCTCCGGACGCGGGCGACCCGGACGGCGCCCCGGCAGGTCGCGTTCACCGTCACCGGCGTCGCCGTGCCGGTCGCGCTGCTGCTCGTGGTCACGAGCGTGAGCCTCGGGCTGGCGGCCGGCGGCACCGTGGCGAGCCCCGACGTCGACTACTGGATTGTCCCGGAGTCGGGCGGCGGCTCGGCCGTCGTCCCCGTCGAGGGGCCGCGGTTCGGCCGCACCCACGAGGCGGCCGCCCGGCTGGCCGACCGCGAGGACGTCGCGGACGCGACGCCGGTGCTGCTCGAGCTGCTCCGGTTCGAGGCGGGCGGGACGGCCGAGTACGTGCTGGCCGTCGGCGTCGTCCCGG
The DNA here is from genome assembly GCA_964628745.1 of uncultured Halobacteriales archaeon. GTDB lineage: Archaea > Halobacteriota > Halobacteria > Halobacteriales > Hikarchaeaceae > CAZVOR01. Next base: position 4,311 of record CAZVOR010000164.1, on the reverse strand, counting down.
GCGAGGCGCCGCTCGAGGTCTCGGGCGTCTCGACGGCGGGCCTGACGCCCGGCGACCCCCACTACGCCGGGGGCGCCTACGACGGCCTGCGGACGGACGAGGTCGCCCTGTCGACGGGTGCCGCCGGGCTGCTCGGCGTCTCGGCCGGCGACGACGTGCGGGCCCGGACGGGGGCGGGCGGGAACCGGACGCTTACCGTCGCCGGCGTCTCGGGCGCCGGCCCCGGGGGCGACCTGCCGGTGGCGGTGGTGCACCTGGCCGAGCTGCAGACGCTGTCGGGCGCCGCGGCGGACGACGCCGCCGACCAGCTGCTCGTCCGGACGACCGACCCCTCGGTGCGGCCGGCGCTAGAGCGCGTCTACCCGCGGTCGACCGTCGTCGCGCGCGGCGGGCTCGGCGTCGGCCGGGTCGCGGTCTCCGCACTGTCGGAGGCGCTCGTGGCCGCGCCGCTCGCCGTCGCGCTCGTCGTCGGCGCGCTCTCGGCGGCGACGACGATGGGCCTGGCCGTCGCGGCGGCGAGCGCCGAGCGGGCGGTGCTCGCGGCGGTCGGCTTCTCGGGCCGCAGCCGGGCGGTGCTGCTCGCCGTCGAGGCGCTCGCGCTGTCGCTGCTCGGCGGCGCGCTCGGGGTGACGCTGTGGTGGCTCGCGCTACCGCTGGCCAACCGGGTCGCCGGGCGGGTCGTCGCCGACGCGACCGTCGCGCGGCACCACCCCGAGCTGGTCGCCTACGGCCTCGCCGCGGCCGCGGCCATCGGGCTGCTCGTGCTGCCGTACCTGCTGTTGGTCGGCCGGCGGACGACGACCGTGGAGGGGCTCGCCGAATGAGGTGGCTCGCCCGGACCGGCGCGGGCGTCGGCATCGGGCTCGCGCAGCTGCGGGGCTACCCGGCGCGGACCGCGCTCGTGGTGGCGGCGGTCGCGCTGGCCGTCCTCTCGACGACGCTACTGGCGAGCGTCGGCGCCGGCGTGCTCGAGACCGGCGGCGAGCGCTTCGCGGCCGCCGACCGCGATCTGTGGGTCTCGGGCGGCCCGACGCGCCTGGCCCCCGGACAGGTCGGCGGCGTCGAGAACGGCATCGTCGGCGCCCACGAGCTGGCGGCCGCCATCGAGGGTCACGAGGACGTCCGCAACGCGGCGCCGCTGGCCTACGGGACGCTCTACGTCGGCACGGACCCGGACGACCTCCGCACGTTCGTCGGCGTCGGCGTGCCGGGCGGGGGCTCGTCGGTCCAGTACGTCGCCGGCTCGGGCTTCACCCGGGGCGACGTCCACTACGCCGGCGGGTCGTACGACGGGCCGATGACCCACGAGGTCGTCGTCGACCCGCGGGCCGCCGAGCTGCTCGGCGTCGGCGTCGGCGACACGCTTCACGTCGGCGGCACGCTCGCGGCCGCGCGGGCGAACCGGTTCGAGGTGGTCGGCGTCTCGCCGACGTTCTCGCGGTTCCTCGGGACGCCGACGGTGACGCTGCCGCTGAGCGAGCTGCAGACGGTCACCGGGACGGCCGGCTCGGACCGGGCCGCCCAGATCACGGTGACGCTGCGCGACGGCGCCGACGCCGAGGCGGTGCGGGCGGACCTCCAACGGCAGTTCCCAGACTACGCGGTGCGCACGAACCGCGAGCAGCTCCGCGCGGTGCTCGGCGGACAGGCGGCCGTGCTCGCGAGCGCGGTCGTGCTGGTCGTGCTCGCGGTGGTCGCGGGCGCGGCGCTCGCGGTGAACGTGCTGGCGCTGCTGGTGCACCACCAGCGCGACGCGTTCGCGGCGCTGAAGGCCGCCGGGGTGTCGTCGTGGACGCTCGGCGGTGCGGTGGCCTGGCAGGGCCTCGCGGTGGCGCTTTTGGGGGCGGCCGTCGGGCTGGCGCTGACGCCGGCCGGCGTCGCAGGGCTGAACCTGCTGGCCGAGCGGCTGGTGGGATTCGAGGACCTCGTGCGCGCGCCGTCGTGGGTCTACCTGACGGGCGGCGGGCTGGCGGTCGGCATCGGCCTGCTGGGCGGGCTGGTCGCCGCCTGGCGGGTCGCGCGGCTTGAGCCCCTGGCCGAACTGCGTGGGTGAGGAGAGGGGGATCGAACGGCCATCAGTCGCCGGCGACGGACTCGACCGCGGATTCGATCTGGCGGCTCCGTTCGCGGGCTGCCGCGACGGCCTCGGCCGCAGCGCCGTCGCCGTCCGGGAGGGCAGCTCGGAGCTCGCGGACGGCCGCGTCGGCGGTCTCGGCGCTCTCGGCGAGCTGCGCCGCCGCGGCGTCGGCGGGCGCAGCGGCGGTCGCACGGGCGAGGCCTTCCTCGACCGCCCCGACGGTCGCCCGCGCGTCGGCGACGGCGTCGGCGACGCGGTCGGCGGGGTGGTCGCCCGCCGCCTCCGGTGGGTCGGCGTCGTCTGGCTCCGCGTCCGACGCCGGGGGTTCGGTATCGGCACCGGGGGCGTCTCCGTCGGCGCCTGCCTCGGCGGTCGTCTCCGTGTCGGGGGCGGCCTCGCCGGTGGCGCCCGCCTCGCGGGCGGCGCCGTCCATGCTGACCCGGACCGTCGCGTCAACATGAGATTGCTCCTCGTCGGCGACGGTCCGCTGGGGAGCCTCCCCGTCGACCGGTGCCGCATTCGCGTCGCTACCGCCATGATTGGGATCGGCCGCCGGCTCGCCGTCCGCGTGTGACTCGGCCCCCCGTTCGCCTTCGGCCTGGGAGCCGCCACCGCCGGCGGACCGGAGGAAGTCGCCCGGCGGGACGGTCTTCGGCGCGCTCGGCCGGTCGAACAGCTCCGTCGCCCACGGCGACTCGCCGGTCTCACGGCCGGGGAGCACCGCGCCGCCGACCGTCGCGTCGCCGTTGCCCCCGTTGGCCAGCTGGGACCGGTGCCCGTCGCCCGTCGGTGAGCCCGGCGTGAACTCGAACTCCTCGGTGGCATCGGCCCGACTGCCGCTCCCCGCCGTCGGGAACCCGACGTACCAGTGCCAGACCGGACCCAGCGCGACGACCGCCAGCGCGGCGTAGACGAGCAGCTCGAGGACGACGACGCCGGGCGTCGTCGCCCAGCCGTAGACGGCCCCGATGGTCAGCGCGTACAGCGGGCTCCCGGTCCCGCCGGTCGCCAGGCCGACGAGGCCGACCACGACGGCCAGGACTGCAAGGCCGTCGACGGTGAGGATCACGCCGTCGACGAGGGCGACGAGGCCCCGGCGGACGCGTAGCGCGAGCGGCTGGTCGGCCATCTCCGGTCGTCTGACGGGCGTCGGACGTAAAACTTTACCTGCGGAATATCGGTTCTGAGAACGGACGTATAAGGGCCTCTAGAGGTTCGGGCCGGCGGTGGCCCTCCCGGTCGGGACGCTGGAGGCCGGGATGGTCGGTGACACCCGCCGCGAGACGGTACTCCGGTCAGTCGAGGTTCAGCAGCGCCTCGAGGTACTGCCACCGCCGGGTCCAGAGCTGCCGCGCCGTCGAGACGGCGAACACCGCCAGGAAGAGGGTCGCGAGCGGCAGCGGCTCGATCTCCGCGAGGACGGGGACGCCGACGCTGCTCGCGACGATGGTCAGCAGGCCGAGCACGCCGAGCGACCGGTAGTAGTCCGCCCACGTGATGCCGTACCGGCTGACGACCTCCATGTGGATGTAGACCTCGCGGGCGTCCTCGCCAAGCAGGATGGTCTTGCGGTCCCGGTCGTACTCGATGATGCCCTGCTCGGCCAGCTTCGGCAGGTGGGTCTGGTGCAGGGAGTTGTAGACGCTCTCCCGGACGTTCCGCGGCGGCGGCGACTGGTCGGTCTCGCGCTCGGCGATGGCCTCCGAGAGCGTCCGCAGCGAGACGGCCCCCACCTTCTCGCGGAGCACCTCGATGGTCGCGCGCCGACGGTCGTTGCCCAGCAGCCTGTGGATCTCGGTCCGGTCGAGGCCGGTATCGTGTCTCGTTAGCACTCGCGTGTCCCCCTCCAGCCGTGGTCGGTGGCGCGAACGGGCGCTCCCCCGGCCGCCGGGCGAGTGGACATGTAGCGCGCATGGTATAAGTTAATGCCTAGTTATGAATTCTGATTCTGGCAATGAGTTGACAGCAGCGGCGTTGAACGTATCATTTGACGGATTCTAATGGCCGATTCGGTGGTTCGATTTGGCCGTTAGAGACGTCTATTCGACCGTTCGAGGGATTTCCACGGGTTATTACCTTAGTGAAGGGGCTCTGTCACGGACTCCCAAGTCCGGGCGCCCGCGGGTGGGGGGTCGGACTGAATCATAAACATGCACGACGAACCATTCAAACTGACGCGGCGGAAGGCCCTGGCCGGCCTCGGGACCATCGGGGTCGCGGGCGCGGGTGCGGGG
>CAZVOR010000163.1:0-4991 GCA_964628745.1 uncultured Halobacteriales archaeon | reverse complement strand
AGCTAGCCGGATTCGGCCTCGTCGAGCAAGCGCCTGACGTGTCGCAGCGAGTACTCGACGCCGTGCGACTCCCGGAGGACGTCTCGCGCGAGCCGAGGCGTCCACTCCGGCGCGTCGACGCCCGCCGCTTCCGGTGGTCCCCGTAGCAGCGCGAGGAACTCGTTACGGTCGTCGCCCGATAGCCGCGCGGGTCGCCCGGGCCTGGGCCGGTCGCGCACGGCCGACGCGAGGTCCGGCTCGGACTCCATCCGGTCGAACCATCCGTAGACGGTGGCGACGCGGACGTCGAACCACTCAGCGACGGTCGGCACCGACGGTCCCTGCTTGTAGACGATCGCGGCGAGCAGCCGGAGCATCGGCCGCTTCTCGTCGAACTCGTCGAGCTGGTCGCGGAGGTCCTCGAGCGGAACCTCCTCCAGTCGAGCCATGTCCCCGCCCCGGCTTCGGGCGCCTTAGAATGCCCGGTCACTTCTGTCGGGGACCGGCCGCGTCCCTCTCGATTTTCGCCTGGAGAGCTTCGACTTTGGGAAGTAACGGGATGAGGCCGGCGTACCCGGACAGTATTCCACAGCGATGTTCGTCGACGCCGCCGGGAACCAGGCCGGGACGGTCACCGCGGCCACCTCAGATCCGGACGAGGACGTCGCCGTCGTCGACAGCGACATCGAACGTGGCGATGCGCCGGCCGGAAGCCTCGTTCTCGCCGGTCTCCAGGTCCCACGACCAGAGGTGCCAGGGACACGAGACGGTCTTCGTCTCGCTGTTGACGCCGCCGCGCGTCTTCGTCCACGTGTGCTCGGCGTTGATTTTCTCCTCGCCGGCCTTGCAGAGCGGGGCGTGCTGGTGCGCACATCGGTTGCTGATGGCGTAGAACCCGTCGCCGGTGTTGAACACGGCGACCTCGACGCCGTCGACGTCCACTCCGACGCCCCGACCCTCGGGAATCTCGTCGGCCTCGGCCACCTTCGTGAACCCGTCACGGCCGCCGTCGCCGCCTTCGCTCATCGGCTATCACTCCGGCCCATCGGTCACGTCCGCAGGATTTCGTAGGCGTTCTCCGAGAGGATGGCGTCGCGCAGCTCCGGGTCGTCGCGGAACGCGCGCGACGTGAAAAACCACGTCGGCGGGTCGAGCGTCTGGTGGGGCCAGTCGCTCGAGTAGACGAAGGTGTCCGCCGCCATCGACAGCGACAGCAGGTCGCGGGCCTCGCCGACGTTCCTCGGCAGCGCCATCGGCTGCGTGCAGACGGTGACGTTCTCCCGGAGGTAGTCGCTGGGCGAGCGCTCGAGGTAGCGGTCGCCGGCCTCGAACTTCCGCGGGGTGATCTTGACGTCCTCGGGGTGCATCTCGTAGAACTCGTCCATCCGGTAGCGAGCGAACGGGAGCCACCAGTGGCCGGCCTCCTGGAAGTTGACGTTCAGGTCGGGGAACCGGTCGAAGACCCCGGACATGATCATGTTGACGGCGTTGAGCATGCCGTGGATCGGCCAGTCGAACCCGAGGATCTCCGTCCACGTGAGCATGTTGTCGCCGACGTAGCTGTGCTGGGGCCAGAACGCCAGCGAGCCGTGCAGCAGCAGCGGCAGGTCGAGGGACTCGAGCCGCTCGAAGACCGGGTCGAACTTCGCCGCGCCCCACGGCTCGCGCGGGTCGTACCAGCTGTAGGCCGCCACGACGCCGGACTCGTCCCCCCAGCGGTCCAGTTCGTCGAGGGCGCGGTCGACGTCCCACTTCGGGACCGAAAGCGCGGTGTAGATGCCCTCGTCGACGAAGTGGTCGAGCATGTAATCGTTGCCCGCCTGGAGGACGGCGTTCTTCAGGACGGGATGGTGCTGTTGTGGCAGCCCGTTGATGCCGGCGTTGACGACCGGGTGGTCGATGGCGAGGGACTCGCAGGCCTGGCGGACGTCGTCCGCGACCTCCGCCCGCCCCTGGGTGAACAGCCCCTCGTTGCCCTCCTCGATGGCGTAGGCGGCGTCCCACTTGTCGGGGATGGGCGTCATGCCGAACTCGGTGGTCAGCCGGTCCAGCGCGCGCTCGTCCTCGACGTAGCGCTGGAGGTCCTCCTCCATCGGGTTGACGTGGAAGTCCAGGTCGACGATCTCCGTCTCGTAGGCTTCGTCCGGGACCTCCCGGTCGAGGTCGACTCGCGACACCGTCGAGGCCATGGCGTACCCTTCCGAGACCGGAATAATAGAGCTTGTGCGAGCCCGCGTCGCGGGTGGTCGAATCGACGTCCCGTTCGAGCGCTCCGGCCCGTCGTTCCCGGCCCGACGGGCGCCGGCGAAGCGCGGCAGTCAGCCTCCGACCAGGTCGGACAGCACCCCCGCGGCGTCGTCGACGTCCGCCGCCGAGACGTCGCGGTGGGTGCAAAAGCGGACCGTGCCGCGCCCGAACGGCTTCGTCAGCAGCCCGCGGGACTCGCAGGCCGCCGTCAGCTCCCCGGGCGTGTACGACGAGCCGCTCACGTCGACGTAGACGAGGTTCGTCTCGGGCCGCGTGACGGCCAGCCCGGGCAACTCCTCGATGGCGTCGGCGAGCCGCCTCGCGTTCGCCTGGTCGTCGGCGATGCGGTCGAGGCCGTCGAGCGCCGACAGCGTCGCCGCGGCGAGCATCCCGAAGCTCTCGAGGTGGCCGCCGAACAGCTGTCGGACCTCGCGGGCCCGGTCGACGAACGCGGTCGAACCGACGAGGACCGCGCCGGCGACGCCGCCCTGCTTCGCGAGGTCGAGGTAGGCCGAGTCGACGGACGCGGCGAACGCCTCGAGGGGCTCGTCGAGCGCGACGGCTGCCTGGACGAGCCGCGCGCCGTCGAGGTGAACGGGGACGTCGCGCGCGTGGGCCGCCTCGGCGGCCGCCGCGATGGGCTCGGGCTCGAGGGGGACGCCGCCGTAGAGGTTGTGCGTGTTCTCGAGGGCCAGCAGACCGGTCGCCGGCTCGCGAAGCGAGCCCGCCGAGTGCTCGGTCGCGACCTGCTCGGGGGTCGGCACGCCGCCGGTGGCCCGGGCATCGAGGGGCCTGGCCTGCAGCCCCGACAGCTGGGCCAGCCCGGCCCGCTCGCGGGTGTAGAGGTGGCTCGCCCGCTCGAGGAGCACCTCGGCGCCCCGGTCGGCGTGGACCCGGGCGGCGACCTGGTTGGCGAGGCTCCCCGAGGGGACGAACAGGCCGGCGTCCGTCCCGAGCATCGAGGCGACGCGCGCCTCGACGTCGGCGAGCGTCGGCCCGTCGCCGACCCCGGCGAAGCCGACGGAGGCGCGGCTCGCGGCCTCGAGCATCGCCGGCGTGGCCGAGGGGCCGGTGTCCGACCGGAGGTTGATCACGGCTCGACCTCGCTACCGGCTGCGTGTGCCATCGTTCGACCCCTGGACCGCGGGGCGTCATAGTTCCTCAGGTCGGCGCCGACCCACCGTGACCCGACGGCCCGCCAGCCGGGGTCACCCCTGCACGCGGTCGAGCGTCGCCCGGAAGTCGACGGCGACGACGCCGTCGGGCGTCGCGACGAGCGGGTTGACGTCGAGTTCGCGGACCGTCGGGTTCTCGACCGCGAGCTGCGAGACGCGCTGGACGGTCTCGACGACCGCGTCGAGGTCCACCGGGTCGCGCCCGCGGGCGCCCCGGAGCATCGGCGCGGCCTGGACCTCGGCCGTCATCTCGCGGGCCTCGTCGGCGTCGACCGGGGCGACCCGGACGGCGGCGTCGGCGAACACCTCGACGAAGACGCCGCCGAGGCCGAAGACGACGAGGGGGCCGAACTGCGCGTCGCGGGTGACGCCGACGAGCGTCTCCACCGCGTCCCTCGTCTCGACCTGCTCCTGGACGAGCACCCCGTCGACGGCCGCGTCGGGCCGGGCGTCCGCCACCCGGCCCACGAGCGCCTCGTAGCGCTCGGCGACCGCGTCGGCAGCCACCCCCACCTCGACCCCGCCGACGTCGGTCTTGTGGAGGACGTCGGGACTGACGACCTTCAGCACGACCGGCCCGCCCAGCGCCGCGGCCGCCTCGGCCGCGTCCGCGGCGTCGACGGCGACCCGGCCGTCGGCCGTCGGGACGCCGTACGCCGAGAGCAGGGCCATCGACTCGACGCCGAGCGCCTCGACCCCCCGCTCGCGGGCGCTGGCGAGGACGTCGTCGGCCACGGCCCGGTCGACCGGGAACGTCTCGGGCTCGCCGGGCGCCCGCCCGCGGACCTCGCGGTACTCGGCGAGCGCCCCCAGCCCGCGGACCGCGCGGGCCGGGTCCACGTAGTTCGGGATGCCCGGCTCGCGGAGGGCCCGCTCGGCGGGCCGGACCGCCTCGCCGCCCATCAGGCAGGCCACCATCGGCGTCCCCGTTTGTTGCTGCCGGTCGGCCAGCACGCCGGCGAGCGCCTCGAAGGAGAAGACGGTGCTCGGCGCCGCGAGGACGGCGACGGCGCCCACGTTCGGGTCGCCGAGGACGACGTCGAGCGCGTCGCGGAACCGGCCGACGTCCGCGTCGCCGACGATGTCCACGGGGTTCTCGGCGGTCGCCTCGTCCGGGAGCGCCGCCTCGAGGGCCTCGGTCGTCCCGGCTTCGAACGACGCCAGTTCCATCGGCATCGTCTCCAGCGCGTCGGTCGCGAGGACGCCGAGACCGCCGGCGTTCGAGACGATGCCGACGCCGTCGGCGGTCGGGACCGGCTGGCCGGCCAGCGTCCGGGCCGCGTCGAACAGCCCCGACAGCGAGTCCGCGCGGAGCACGCCCGCCTGGGCGAACGCGGCGTCGTAGGCGCGGTCGCTGCCGGCGATGGCCCCGGTGTGCGACGCCACGGCGCGCGAGCCGGCCGCGGTCCGGCCGGCCTTCAACAGCACCACCGGCGTCGACCGCGTCACCTCGCTCACCCGGTCGAGGAACGCGCGGCCGTCGGTGACGGACTCGAGGTAGCCGAGGATGACGTCGGTCTCCGGGTCATCGTCCCAGGCCTCGATGAAGTCGACCTCGTCGAGGACGGTCTTGTTGCCCAGCGAGACGAC
>CAZVOR010000162.1:0-5027 GCA_964628745.1 uncultured Halobacteriales archaeon | reverse complement strand
CCTCGATCTGGAAGAACTCGAGCAGGTGGGTCGGGTCCAGCGTGTCGTTCCGGTAGACCTTCTCGACGGAGAAGTACCGCGCCGGCGGCTCGAGCTCGCCGACGGCGTGGCCCGAGAGGTAGCGCATCGACAGCGACGTGGTGTGCCCGCGGAGGTCGACGGCCCGCGCGACGGCCTCGGTCCACGGCGAGTGGTAGCCGTCGCCGTCGGGGCCCACGCCCTCCCGGTGGGCCGACTCGACCCGCTCCATCAGCTCCCCGGGGAGCTCGTCCATCCCGGGGACGTCGAGGGCGAACTGGTCCCAGTGGGTCCTGGCCGGGTGGTCCTGGGGCATGAACAGGCAGTCGTTGATCCAGAACTCGGCGTCGGCGTGGGGGCCCTCCATCTCCGCGAAGCCCATGCCGACGAGCACGTCCTTGACGCGCTCGGCGGTCTGCCGGAGGAGGTGGACGCCGCCGGCCGGCCGGTCCGCCGCGTCGGCCTCGACGTTGTACTCGGCGAACTCGACGTCGCGCCACTCGCCACTGGTCAGCAGCTCGGGGGTCACGGCGTCGACCGCGTCGGCCGCCTCGACCCCCTCCATGAGGGCGGTGACGCCCGCGTCGGTGAGCGTCACGGCGCGGTCGGTCCGGTCGCGGCGCTCCACCAGCCCTCGGCGCTCTAGCGCCCCGGTGACGTCGTCGGGCACCGCGCCGGCGCCGTCGCCCGACGCGAGCGCGGCGAGCGCCTCGGCCTCGGCGTCGGCGTCCGGGTCGGCGTCCGGGTCGGCGGTCAGCTCGCCGGCGTCGATGGTGCCGTACCCCTTGCGGGCGTAGTTCGACAGCGCGATGTCGACCTCGCGGTCCGCGAGCCCGGTCGCGTCGAGCACCTCGCCGAGGGGGACGGCGACCTCGTCGGCGCCGGCGTCGACCGCCGCTCGGTACAGCCGGAGCTCGGGGAGCCCGGCGTCGGCGTACCGCTCGCCCTCGGCCGTCAGCGACAGCGCGCGCTCGCGGGATTCCTCGAGGGTCACGAGGCCGGCCGACTCGAGCGCGAAGGCCGCCCCGGTGGCGGTCGCTGGTTCGAGGCCGGCGGCCTCGGCGATTCGGTCGACGGGGGTGGCCTCGGTCGCGGCGGCGGCCTCGAGCACCGCGACCTGGGCGTCCGGGAGCTTCATTGGGGTGGGTAGCTGTGGGGTGGCAGTTAGCGCTTGCGAGTCGACGCGGGCCACGCGGCCGGTTTCGGCCCCCGACCGCCGGGGGGCGTCCGCCGGCCGCCTCAGAACGGGACGAAAAAGCCGAACCCGGCGGTCGCGGGCGGCTGGCGAGCGGCGCGACCCTGGACGGGTTCGGCCCTCATGGCCGGCGAATCAGGGCGCCCGGGCAAAAGGGTTGCGGGAGCGTCGGGGGCGGTCGGACGTCGGCCCGTCGGGGTCCGACGCGGCCGTCCGCGTCACCCGGGTACGTCGAACCGCCGGGGCTACTCGAACCGCGGCGCCGCGCGGCCCTCGGCCTTGACGACGCCGGCGAGCGAGACGTCGTCGCCGATGCCCGCGTCGTCCGGGATCCGCCCGAGCACCCGGGCCTCGCCGAGGTCGACGAGGCCGACCCGGTACGGCCCCGAGAAGCCCGCCGGCGGCACGGCGATGGTCGTCTCCGAGTAGACCTCGCCGGCCGTCGGCAGCGCCTCGACGGCCAGCTCGCGTCCCCCGCACCGCACGCAGGCGGCCTTCGGCGCGGCGGTGACGCGCTCGCAGGACGAACAGCGCTGCCCCAGGAGGACGCCGTCGCGCAGCGCCCGGCTCCAGGCGCTCGCCGTCAGCGCGCCGTCCTCGAGGTACGCCCCGGGAGCGGGAGCCGGCTCGCTCACAACGCCACCTCCAGGGCGGTCACGAGCGTGGTCGCCGCGTCGCCGCCGAGGTTGTGCGCGACGGCGCGCTCGGCCCCGTCGACCTGGCGGTCGCCCGCCGCCCCGCGGAGCTGCTCGGTCAGCTCGACCAGCTGGGCCGTCCCGGTCGCGCCGATGGGGTGACCCTTCGCCTTGAGCCCGCCGCTCGGGTTGACCGGGACGTCGCCCCCCAGCGCCGTCCGTCCCGCGGCGGCGGCCGGGCCGCCCTCGCCCGTCGGGACAAGCCCGAGCGCCTCGATGGCCATGACCTCCGCGCCGGTGAAGCAGTCGTGGACCTCCGCGAGGTCGACCGACGCGGCGTCGAAGCCGGCCTCGTCGTACGCCTGCGCCGCGGCGTCCCGGGCGGCCGGCGTGGCCGACGGCTCGACCTTGTCGGCCAGCGGGACGACGTCCGTCGCGTGGCCGACGCCGGCGACGCGGACGGGCTCGCCGTCGAGCGTCGCCGCGGCCTCGTCGCTGGCCACGACGACGGCCGCGGCGCCGTCCGAGAACGGGCAGCAGTCGAGCAGGTGGAAGGGGTCGGCGACGATGGGGCTGTCGAGCACCGCCTCGACGGTGACGTCCCGGCCGAAGTGCGCCCGCGGGTTCAGCGAGCCGTGGCGGTGGTTCTTCACCGCGACCGCGGCCAGCTGCTCGGCGGTCGTGCCGTGGATTTGCATGTGGCGCTTGGTCAGCAGCGCGAACACCCCCGGGAACGTCAGGCCGGCGGGCTGCTCGTACTCGCGGTGCATCGCGCTGGCGAACACGCGCGTCATCGCGTCGGTGTCGAGCCCCGTCGACGCCGAGCAGCGCTCGACGCCGCCGACGAGGACGACGTCGTGCTCGCCGGCGGCGACCGCCCGGACGGCGTGCTTGAACGCGTTCGAGGAGGTCGCGCAGGCGTCCTCGAACCGCGAACAGGGCACCCCGGCCACCCCGACGTGCGAGGCCAGCTTCGGCGCCAGGTGGGTGTCGTTCTCGGTCATCCCGCCCAGCGCGTTGCCCAGGTAGAACGCGTCGACGTCGCCGGCCGCGACGCCCGCGTCGTCCAGGGCGGGGAACGCGGCCGCGGCGAACAGCTCGGCGAGCGGCCGGTCGTGGACGCCGAACCGCGTCATGCCGACGCCGGCGATGCTGGTGCCGGTCATGTCGGGGGCTACGGCCGGCACCGCCTAAAGCGGGCCGCTTCGCCGGTGGGCGGAGCCGCCACTCCGGCTCGGCGGACGGCGTCGGTCACGCTCCCGCCCCGCGGCCCGCGGCGTCGACCGGTCGAGCACGGGCTCAGCCGTCGGGGTCGGTCGGGGCGGCCGACGCCGCTGCCCCGGCCCAGTCGGCTCGCTCGAGCAGGTCGGCCACGGCGTCGTTGAAGGCCGCGGGGTTGTCGAGGTTCGAGGCGTGGCCCCCGCCGGGCACGACGCGGACCTCCGGGTCCGCGTTCCGGAGCTGGGCGGCCAGCCGCTCCTTGACGCCCTCGTAGGCCAGCGGGTAGTGCTCGCCGGCCAGGACGAGCGTCGGCGCGGTCACCACGGAGAGGTCGAGCTCGCGCCTCGGGAACCGCGCGGTCGCGTCGGCGATCTTGACGAACTCCGCCCGAGGGATGGTCGGCGCCTCCTCGAGGAGCCGCTGGACCGTCACCTCGTCGCCCGAGACGCCGGGGAGCAGCCGGTTGCCGACCCGGAGCTGGAGTCGGTTCAGCGTCCGGTAGTCGACGAGGCGGGCCAGCCGGGCCAGAAAGCGGATGTTCGCCATGGCGAGCCGCCCGACGAGGGGCATCGGACCCGTGGGGAACGTGTCGGCGAGCACGAGACCGGCCAGCCGGTCGGGGTACGCTGCGGCGAACGCCTGGGCGATGGCGCCGCCCATCGAGAGGCCGCAGACGACCGCCCGGTCGACGCCGAGCGCGTCCAGCAGCGCCTCGAGGTCCTCGGCGAACAGTTCCATAGAGTATTCGTCGCGGTCCGAGCCGCCGGTGTGCCCGTGGCCCCGGACGTCGTAGGCGATGGTGGCGTACGCGTCGCCGAACGCGTCCACCTGCGGCGCCCACATGGTGGTCGTCATCATCATCCCGTGGACGAAGACGACCGGCGGCCCCTCGCCACGAATCTCGTAGTACGTGTCGACGTCGCCGGTTCGGACGGTGGGCATGTCGCGGTGCTCCCGTGGGCCGGCGGCCGCTGCCGTGGCGGGACGGCCGGACAGCCCGACGACCGTCCGCCGGCATCTGCGACCGCGCGGTCACGGCCAGCCTAGCGACCTGCCACGATAATCCCTCGGGAGCCGTGGTAACACGGGGCCGCGTCGCCTCACCGCTTCCGGGGCGAGTCCAGGTCGACGTCGAGCGCCTCGAGGACCGGCGCCAGCTCCTCGCGCTTCGCCTGGTGCTCGGCGAGGAACTCCCGCATCAGCTGGGCGGCCTCCTCCTTGCAGTCGCCGCAGAGGCGCTCGCCGCCGTAGCACTCGTCGTAGACCCGCTGGGCGTACTCGTCGTCGTCGCCCGCGAGCAGGTAGGCGTACAGCTCGTAGACCGGGCACTCCTCGGCCTCGCCGCCGAGCTCGCGCTGCAGCTCGGCGGTCTCCCGGCCCGCCGTCGTCGCGGCCGTGACCTTCTCGTAGCCGGTCTCGGGGTCGTCGAGCAGGCTGATGTGGCTGGCCGGGACGGACGAGGACATCTTCCCGCCCGTCAGCCCGGTCATGAACCGGTGGTAGACCGACGAGGGCGGGTAGAAGCCGTAGCCGCCGTGGTCGACCTCGACCTCGCGGGCGAGCGCCTCGACCTCGCGCCGGTCGAGGTCGAACGCGTCGACGTGGCGCTCGTAGACGCGTTTTTCGCCCTCGACGGCCTCGACGAGCGCCTCGAACGCTTCCTCCGTGGCCTTTCGGTCGACGACCCGGACGCGGGGTTCGAGCGGCTCCTTGCCGGCGTTCCGGAGCTTCTTCACGACGCGGTCGCGGCGGTCGTCGCCGTCCGCGTCCCGGTCCGCATCACCGGCGGCCTCGGCGAGCCACCCGGCCGCCTCCTCGCACCGCGGGCGGTCCGGGTCCGCCGCGTACTCGCCGCGGCGCTCGTAGGCCGACGCGACGAGCGGCCGCTCGTCGTCGGTCAGCTCGAAGCTCGCGTACGCCTCGGTGACGCCGAAGTAGCGGGTGCGCGCCGCGAGGTC
>CAZVOR010000161.1:0-5045 GCA_964628745.1 uncultured Halobacteriales archaeon | reverse complement strand
TCGAGCGCGACCGGCACGCCGCGCCGGGCCACGTCGGCCGTGAACGCCACCGAATCGGCCGAAAGCGCCTCAAACGTGTTGTAGTGGATGGGCACGACGAGTTCCGGGTCAAGGTCGCCGGCCAGCGCCGCGGCGTCCTGCCGGTCCATCGTGTACGCGCCGATGGGCGGCAGGAAGGTCGAGACATCGAGCTCGCGGTGGGCGTCGAGGACATCGGTGTCGCCCGGCCACCAGCACCGGTGGCCGTCGAGCGTCAGGACGAATCCACAGCCGAAGCCCGCCGGGTGCAGCGGCTCGCCGTCGCGGACGTCGCCCCACGGGCCGTCCGGGCGATTGTACGCCGGGGTGGCCTCGACCCGGACGCCGCCGGCCTCGACCGCGTCTCCGTATCCCACGCGGACGACGTCGTACGGCAGGTCCTCGGGCGGCTCGACCTCGCGGCCGGTCGCCCGGATGCGCTCGGCGGACACGGCCTCGTAGACCACCAGCGTCGCGTCGTCGGCCGCGACCCGTTGGACGCCGTCGGCGTCGTAATGGTGGTCGTGGGTGACGACCACGACGTCACCGTCGCGGGCCTCGTACGGCGGGCCGCGCGGGTGCCGGTCCGACGGCCGTCCGTGCGCCGGGGGCCACTCGCCGGTCAACACGCCGTACCGGCCCGGGTCGGTGTAGGCGACCGGGCCGTCGGCCGCCGCGAGCCGCGCCGTCGCGTAGCCCAGCCAGCTGACGGCGATGTCGCCGGAGCGGACGGTCATGGCGGCCGGTCGCGCGGGCGGCCGATAAACGGTTCGTCGTGACGGCGGTCGGCGGTTCACCGCGATGACAGTCGGTTCCTCGTGCGGGCAGGACGGACGCCGTCGCCCGGCGCTGCCGGCTGCCATCACGCCTCACTATAGCTATATCGTCTCGCCCGACGTAGGGATGACCATGGCATTCGAGAACCTGACCCTGTTCGAGATATCGCTCGATGGCGCCCAGTTCGGCCCGCGCTCGCTGGGCCGCGGAAGCGACACCGGCGACGACGCCGGGACCGACGACGCCGAACCGGCGGCCCCGCGCGGCCGGCTGGCGTCCCTGACCGTCCTCGCGCTCGTCACGGTCGGCGCCGCGCTGTACTGGCGCCGGGCTAGCGGCGTCGACGTCCCGCCCGAGGACGCCGAGTCAGAGCTCGCCGACGCGCAGTAGCGTCGCTAGTCCTCCCGTCCGCTCTTCCTCCCGTCCCCCGCCGCCCCGGGCGCCGCGTCCGCCTAGATGAGCGGGTCGAGCTCGTCGCCCTCATCGGCCAGCAGCGCGCGGAGCTCGTCGTCGCGTTCGGCCGCGCGCTCCCGGGCGTCGCCCTGGGTCTCGACGGCGACCCGCTGGAGCTCCTCGATGCGGGGGACGTCGGTCACCCCGGACAGCACCACCGTCGCCGAGACGCGCTCCTCGGCAGGGACCGGATGGTCGCCGCCGCGGACCTCCATGGTGTCGATGTTCTCGCCCAGCCACTCCCGGCCCAGCTCGGCGCCCCGACGGCTGAGGAGGTGCGGCGGCCCGCTGACGATGAGCAGCGCCCGGTCCGTGGCGTCGACCCGGCAGGGGAGCGTCAGTCGACCCCTGGTCGCCTGCCGGACGAGGCCGGTGATGCGGTCGGTCACGTCGCCCGCGTCGTCGGCCTCGCGGCCGCCGTCCCGGAATCGGGCGAGCAGCCCGCGGCCGCGTCGCTCGACCGTCTCGGCCGCGTGGCCGACGGAGGTGACGCCGCCGTCGGCGAGCGTGTTGATGATCTCGCTGGCGTCGACGACGTTCTCGCCCACCCCGCCGTCGGCGGAGACCCGCCCGGCGCTGAAGAGGACGCCGAACCGCCGCGCGATCTCGTCGTTGATGCGACCGTACCCCGATTCGATGGACTCGCCGGGCGTGCGCCAGGCGTCGTTGTCGAAGACGAGCAGGTTGTCGGTCTCGTTGACGAACGTCTTGAACGAGCGGGCCGCGTTGAGCGTGTAGATGCCGCCCTCGTCGCCCGCCGGGAGGATGCCCAGGCCGTAGACCGGCTCCTCGTAGACCCGGTCGAGCTCCCTCGCGATGACCGGGCCGGCGCCGCTGCCGGTGCCCCCGCCGAGCGCCGCGAGGACGAGGAACGCGTCGGTGCGGCCGACCGGGACGTCGTCGAGGGCGCCGAGGATGAGCGACCGGTCCTCGGTCGCGATGGCCGCCCCCGCTTCGTTGTCCGCGCCGACGCCGTGGCCGTGCGCGCGTGTCCGGCCGACGAGCACCCGCCGCTCCTCGGGGACCACCGACAGTCCCTGGAGGTCGGCCCGGGCCGTGTTGATGGCCGTCGCCGACGTGACGAACCCGTACCCCCACTGCCGGTCGTACTCGAGCAGGCGGTCGAGGACCTTCCCGCCCGCCTGACCGACGCCGATCGCCGCTATCCGCATCTCCGTCTCCCGGCCGACGGCGCCGCCGACCGGTCGCTCCCACCGTCGAGGGCCATACCACACACGAAGGCAACGGCGGCTTTGTTATGTAGCGGTTAGCTCCGCGACCGACGGGACAGCCGTTCGCGCGGCGCCAGAACCGCCTAGACGCGACGGGGTAAGCCGGTGTTAGGGCACGGAAGGGAGACCTTTCGCCGCGGGCCGGGGGCGACCGTCCGGAGCTGAGGGCGGACGTTGCGTCCGGGGTAGACTACGCGCCGAAGGCGCCGGCACTGCGTCACCGGCCGTCCGCCGACGGGCTCGCCCCGCCGGCGGCAAGCGCCTCGACGCGCTCGAGCGTGTCTGCGTCCCCGGGGGACTTGTCCTCTCGGACGCCGAGGAATCGCGGGAACCGGAGGGCGAAGCCCGAGCCGTACGTCGGCGAACGCTGGATCTCCGCGTAACCGACCTCGAACACCACCGCGGGCTCGAGGTCGACCCGCTGGCCGGCCTCGGCGCGGACGTGGGGCCGGAGCCGCTCGGTCAGCGCGGCCAGGTCCTCGTCGGAAAAGCCCGTGGCGACCTTCCCGACCGGCGCGTACCCGTCGTCGGTCCGGACGGACAGCTCGTACGTCCCGAGCAGCGTCGCCCGCCGGCCCTCGCCCCACTCGGCGCCGGTGACGGCGCAGTCCAGGGTGTCGACCTCGGGCTTGACCTTCAGCCACCGCCGCCCCCGCCGCCCGGGCCGGTACGCCGACCCGGGGTCCTTGCACATCACGCCCTCGTGCCCGGCGGCGAGCGCCGCGGCCTCGACCGCGCGAGCGGCCTCGGCGTCCGCGCACCGCTCGCGCTCGGCGACGCCGGCGTCGAGCAGGCCGTCGAGCCGGGCCTGTCGCTCGGCGAGCGGCCGGTTGAGGAGGTCCTCGCCGGCCGCGTGCAAGCAGTCGAAGAAGTGGGGGCGCAGCTCGACCGCCTCGCGGGCCCGCTCGACGTCGTGCTTGCGCCGGAACCGCCGGAGCACCGCCTGGAAGGGCAGCGGTTCGCCGTCGGCGTCGACCGCGACGACCTCGCCGTCGAGGATGGCCGGCCCGTCGGTGTGCGCCTCGACGAACTCGACGACCTCGGGCAGCGCGTCGGTGACGTCCTCCAGGTTCCGGGAGAAGGCCGAGACCGAGCGGCCGTCGTAGTGCAGCTGGACCCTCGCGCCGTCGTACTTCCACTCGACCACGGCCTCGCCCCAGGACTCGAGGGCGTCCGCGACGGTGCCGTCCTGCGCGAGCATCGACCCGACGGGCCGGCCGACCTCGAGGCGGATGGCCGCGAGCCCGTCGACGCCGGCCTCGCGGGCGGTCTCCGCGACGTGGCCGAAGTCGTTCGAGACCATCAGCGCCCGCTCGACGGCGTCGACGGGCACGTCGAACGCGGCCGCGACGGCGTCGCGGACGGCGCCCTCGCCGACGCCGATGCGCATCTCGCCGAGAACGAGGCGGGCGAGGTAGCGCGCCTCGTCGGGCGCACAGCGCGTGAACAGGCCGAAGAGGGCCCCGAGCTTGCGCTCCTGGCTGCCGTCGCCCTCGGCCGCGGCGATGGCCGAAAGCTCCGCGTGGACCTCGGCCACCGTGAGCGCGCCACCGCCCTCCCCGAACGCCGCCAGCCCGCGCTGCCCGTCGAGGTCGTAGCTGGCCGCGACGTCGCCGATCTCGCCGCGCTCGGCCAGGCGGTCCTCCACGTCGTCCGCCGAGACGTTCCGGCCCGCCGCCCGGGCGATGGCCTCGTAGCACAGCCGAGGACCGACGTCGAGCGTCGTCGACCGCCAGGCCGGGAAGACCCGGCCCTGGACGTATCGCGAGACGACGGGGAGGTCATCGCCGGCAGCGCCGAGCAGGTCGGCGACGGCGTCGACGACCGCGAGGTCGGCGTCCTCGGCCTCGATGGCCGCCGCGCGGGCGGCGAAGGCGGCGAACTCCATCGCGGGCGGCTATCCCCGCCCGGCCAATAAGCCCGCCGACCCGCGGAGGCACCAGTCCGGAACTGGGTAGATGGCGGCGCGCCGGGAGAGCGGCGGAGACCGCTGCCGGAGAGTGAGGGAAACGAAGGAGCGAGCGGAAGCGGGGGGTAGCCCCCGGGGGAGCCGTCAGCCGAGGAGCTCGTCGAAGTCCTTGTAGCCCTGGATGTCGACGCCCTCGGCCGTGACGGCCGCGAGGTAGACGCCGTCGCCGGAGCCGGTGTCCCGCTCGATGGCGCTCTTGACCGCCCGGGCGGCGACCGTTTCGGCCTCCTCGTTGGCCAGCTCCTCGTCGTACTGCTGCTCGAGGACGCCGTAGGCCAGCTGCATGCCGCTGCCCGTGGCGGTGTACTTGTCCGACATCACGCCGCCGGCGGGGTCGAGGCTGAAGACGTGGTGACCCTCCTCGTCGACGCCGCCGAGGATGGGCGAGACGAGGAAGAACGGGCCGCCCCGGAGGAAGTTCCCGGCCAGCGTCGCCAGCGCGCTTATCGAGAGGTCCTTGCCGCGGCGGGTCTCGAAGAGGTTGACCTCGGCGCGCAGCGAGCGGATGAACGACTGGGCGCCGCCGACCGAGCCCGCGATGGTGACCGCGGCGGTCGGGTGGACCTGCTCGACCTTCTGGACGTCCTTGTTCGAGA
>CAZVOR010000160.1:0-5078 GCA_964628745.1 uncultured Halobacteriales archaeon | reverse complement strand
GGGCACGACCTCGAACGAGAAGTCGTCCTCGACGTCGACGCCGAGCTCGCCATCGGGGAGGTCGACGATGTGTCCCCCGCTGGCGACGACGTCGTACTCGCCGCCCAGGAAACTTCGGATGGTACGGGTCTTCGCCCCGGACTCGACGACGAGGACGCTGTTCACGATGGAATCCCGTCGGTCACTCCGCCTCTCCGTCGATGCCCTTCAGGTCCTCCGGGGTCTGCTCGCCCATGAGCATCTTGCAGAGGTTGCTGTACCCGACCGACCGGTTCCGCTGGAAGAACTCGGCGAAGTCCTCGTAGGCGTCGGGGAACTTCATCTCGAGGCTCTGGAGCTCCTCGTGGGCGCGCTGCAGTTCCTCCAGCGGGACGTTCGAAGGCACACGGTTGGGTCCCCGGAGCGCGGCGATAAACTTGTCCTTCCGATCCGGCGAGCGTACAGGCTGGGATCCGTAACGGCCTCGGTCAGCCCGTTCGTCCGGGATGGTTCCGCCGGCACGCCCACTGACGACTCGCTGGCCGCGAGGAGGCTACCGGCGAAGAGTCAGGCGATGCGTGGCGTCGGTGGCCCGTCGACGGACGTCCGGCTCTCTCCGGCGTCCTGTGGGTGAAATCGTTCGTTCCCCGCGAGTATCAGCGGTCGCCCTCTGGTCTGATCAACCGGGCATCGTCCGTTTCGGTGGCGACCGGTGCCCGACAGGGGGGTTTATTGCGGCATTAATTAAGTAATAAAATTTATAAGAACTCGCCGATGGCCACCGCATCGCTCGCGGCCAGCGCGCTCGGCGACGTCGCCCCGTCCGGCTGATGGCCGAGCAGACCGACCGCCCCGGCGAGGTCGAGCTCGTCCCGCGCGAAGCCCCGGCCGCCCGGCCGCAACCCGACCCGGTAGAATCCCGCCCGTACCTCGAGATCAGACCCGCGGAGACGCCCGTCGACCCGGGCGCCGCCGCCCACGCGATGGGGACCATCGACGCGCTCCTGCGCGACACCGCCAGGGGCGGCCTCATCCGGAAGCTGCGCGGCACGACCCTCGCGCCCGTCGTCGAGTGGCTGCTCGTCAGCGACGGCCGGCCCGACCCGGCCATCCGCTACCTCGTCGGCAGCAACGTCTCGGACCTCACCGAGGACCTCGAGGGCATCCTCCGGACGGCCTTCCCGAACGGCTACGAGCTCCGCCCGACGCGCTGGCACCCGGCGTACGCCCGGGAGTTCCTCCCGCTCACCGACGGCCCACAGCCCGCTCCCTACGTCGCGGCCGTCGAGTACCGCGGCCGGGCCCGCCGCAAGCGTGACTGGCAGACGCCGCTGACGCCGTTCGAGGCGTTCACCGGCCCGGCGCGCGGCGCCGACCGGCCGGCCCGCGCGAACGCCCGGCGCGTCCCCCTCGCCACCCTCGTCGAGACCCTCGCCGACGCCGAGCTCCCGACCGTCTTCCAGGTCGTCGCCGACCCCTACGGGGACTGGACGAGCCGGGCGGACGCGTACGTCACGGACCTCGACGAGGGCGTGGTCAGCTTCGGCGACCGCGTCTGGGAGTTCATCTCGCCGCGCGACCGCGAGGCCAGGAACCGCTACCGGCCGCCGCCGGCCGACCGCGAGCGCATCGAGGGGATCGTCGCCCGCGACCCCCGGCACACGCTGCGCGTCTCGGCCCGGGCCGCCGTCCTCGCGCGCGACCGCCCCGAGCGGGCGGACGCGGTCGCCCGCCGCCTGGCCAACGCGCTCTCGCCGCTGTCCGGCCGCCACCACGAGCTCGTCGGGCAGGTGCGCACGGACGACGGCCACGACCCGGGGTCCGGCCCCGGCACGGCCGTCCTCGAGGACCTGCTCGGCCGCGCGGTCTACCACGCGACCTACCACCGGCTCGGCGACACGCTGCGCCGCCGGCCCCACGAGAGCCGCGGCCTCGTCGTCGCGCGCGAGGAGCTGCCGGGCTTCTGCGTCCTCGACGGGGCGGGCCTCACCCCGCGGGGCCAGCGCGCCGTGGCCGCCCGGCCCGCCGAGCGCACGGGCCTGCCGCTGCCCCCGCCCGAGCAGCTCGCCCGGTACCGGCCGCCCGGCATGGCGCTTGGCATGCCGCTGACCCACGACCGCCAGCCCTACGGCAACCCCATCTACCTGCCCCCGGCCGACCAGGACCGCCACGTCATCGTCATCGGGCCGACCGGGTCGGGCAAGTCCGTCCTCACCGAGACGGCGATGCTCACGAACGTCGCCGCGACGGGCGGCCCGGCGATCCTGCTGGACTACAAGGGCGGGGGCACCGCCGAGGAGTACCTGCAGGCCCACTACGAGACGTACGGCACGCTCGAGGACGTCACCTACTTCGACCTGACGCGCACGCTGCCGGCGCTGTCCGTCCTCGACATCGGGCCGCTGCTCGAGGCGGGCGTGCCCCGCGAGGAGGCGCGCTCGCGGCTGGCCGGGCACTACGAGGAGATCCTCGAGGGGCTGATGGGCGGCGAGCGCTACTGGCAGGCCGTCGAGGCGCCGAAGGCCATCCGCAACCACCTCCGCGCGCTGTTCGACCCCGTCCACGGCGCCGACGCCGTCGCCCACCGCGAGCTGTTCGACGCGCTCCGGCGCACGATCCGCGACGGCGCCCCGCCGCCAGTCGCCGACGACCGGCTGGCCGACTTCTTCGCCTCGCTGCTCGACCGCGACCGCGACGTCTTCAACCGCGTGCTCGGCGGCGCGCTCAACCGCGTCGAGACCATCGCGACCGACGGCCGGCTGGCGCCGGTGTTCGACCACGTGCCCGGCGCGGACGACGACCCGCACTTCGACTTCGCGGACGTCATCGACGAGGACCGCGTGGTGATCTTCGACTTCGGCGGCATGGAGGCCGGCGCCAAGCGCGCGCTGACGCTGGCGCTGCTCTCCGGCCTCTGGCGGGCGCTGCAGGCCCGGGCGCACGACCCCGACGCGGCGGGCGAGACGCCGCTGGTCAACTGCTACCTCGAGGAGGCCGGCGCGATCGCCGACTCGGCGATCCTCGACGTGCTGCTCTCGCAGGGCCGGTCGTTCGGGCTCTCGATGTTCCTCGGCGTGCAGTTCCTCGGCCAGCTCGACTCGCCCGACCCGTCGAGCCGGACGCACGAGGAGGCGATCAACGAGACCGCGACGGTCATCGCGGGCCAGGTCGCCGTGCGCGACGACCTCGTCGACGCGCTCGCCAGCGACGAGCTGCCGCCCGGCGAGCTGAACCGACGGCTCTCGCGGCTGCCCCGCGGCGAGTGGCTCGTCCGCCCGGGCACCGCCTTCGGCGCCGAGTCGCTGCGGCCGTTCCTCGTCGAGTCGCTGCCGGCCCCGCCCGGCCACCCCCAGGGGGCCGAGCCGCTCGAGCCCGGGGCGCGCAAGGCGTTCGAGGCGGCCTTCGAGCGGGTGCGCGAGGAGACGCGCCGCGCGCACGGGCTCGACGGGGCCGAGATCAGCCGGGTCGACGCCTCGGAACTGGACGACGCCGGCGACGAACCAACCGGCGACGCCGCGCCGCCCGTCGACCGGTGCTACGCCCACACGAAACGGATGCCCGAGCCGGTCGTCTACCGCGCGGCCACCGACGCGCTGCACTGCCGCGAGTGTGGCAACCGCTACGACCCGGACGTCGAGGGGATGATCCGCGCCGTCGAGTGCTGCAGCTCGCTCGACGACATCGACCGCGACGACGTCCCGCCCGGCGACCTCAACCTGAAGCTCTCGACCGACGAGCGCGCCGAGCGCCCGCTGTCCGGCGCCCAGCTCCGGCTGCTGCAGGCCGTCTACAACGCCGCCCAGCGCCGGTACCACCCGCTCGAGTACGACCTCACCCGGGACAGCATGCTCCGGCTGTGCGAGTACGTCGGCATCGAGGCCGACGAGGTCCAGGCGCTCATCGACGCGGGGCTGCTGCGCAAGGACACCGACCACCCCTTCCGGCTGTACTCGGTGACGCCCGACGGCCGGGAGGCCATCGGCGAGGCCTACCGCGAGGGCGTCGACTACGGCCACGGCCGCGGCGACCTCGAGGAGTCAGCCCAGCACGTCCTCGGGGTCGACCTCGTGGCGCGGTTCGTCGAGGCCGAGTACGAGGCGGACCCCGACTGCGAGGTCGCGACCGTCAACAGGTACCACGAGCTCGGCGGCAACCGGCGCCTCGACGTCGCCGGGCTCGACGAGGACGGGAACGTCGTCGTCGCCGTCGAGGTCGAGCGCGTCAACCACGACGTCCGCCGCGCGGTGCCCGAGGACTTCGACAAGCTCGCGAGCTGCGAGCCGGACGAGGCCATCTGGGTCGCCATGTCCCACAGCGAGGCCCACGAGATCCTCGAGGCGCTCAACGACCCGCTCGCGGGCGAGCCCCGGGTGACGAAGACGTACGCGAAGGGCACGCCCGCGCAGATGTTCTCCATCGCCGAGCCCGGGTTCACGGCCATGTACACGGTCGACCAGCTCCGGGACCGACTCGGCCTCGAGTGAGGGCGAAAGGCGTCGTTCTCCAACCCCGGCTCGACGGCGGTCGGCAACCGCACGGCGGTCGAGCCGGCCGCTCGCGGGCTGCGAGGCGGCCCAAGCCCGGCCGGATCCCCCGGAGGATAGGGATGCAATCATCAACGAGATGACTAGAGACGGGCATCCCGGCGGGCACAGGCGTGCGGACGAGCGGTCGAGTCTGGACGAAATCGCCAGCAGGCGACGTGCTGACGGGGTGCCGCGGCGGACCCGCTCGCGGGAGATGCCTAAGCTATCCGACTGGTCTTCGATTGCAGCAATCTAAACCCGGTCGCTATCGGGCGAATCCAGCTCCCCTTAGAACCAGTCAGAACCGTTGGATGTCGGGCGTCCGTCCGATACAGCGTCGCCTGCACCCCCGCGCACGCTGGCAGTTTCGTTACTCGTCTCTCGTCACCCTCGGCCATCGGCCTCGAGCGGCCGGTCTAAACCCAGGTACTGCCTGCTTCGACCCTACCCACCGGGGAACCCGGCCGGGGTTGGACTCGCGGAGGCGGTTGCGCAGCGCCGCTCGCGGTCGCTGCGTTGCGTTCGGGTGGCCATCGGGGGTTGGGAGGAACGCCGCGTCGCCGCGGCGGTCGG
>CAZVOR010000159.1:0-5128 GCA_964628745.1 uncultured Halobacteriales archaeon | reverse complement strand
CCCGGCCTCCCGGAGGACTGGAAGGAGCGAGACCTCCACCCCGAGCTGGACTCCTGGGCCGCCGTCTCGGCCATCAACGCCTCCCTGACCGAGCTCGGCCAGGTCGTCTCCGAGGTGCTCAAGGAGGAGTACGTCGACTGGGAGTCGGCGTTCGAGCCCCCGGAGGACCTCCCGGACTTCGGCTGAGGCGGGGGGCGCGCGACCGTCGGCGCCAGGCGGGGCGGCGGGCCGCTCTCCTCGGCCCGGGCGGCCGCTGCAGGGCGACATTTTAAGTAGCCCCGTCGCCTCCCGCCGTCCCATGGACGAGGTGTCGCTGAACCCGCCGACGCGCCGGGCGTGCGTCAACTGCGGGCGCGAGGACGTCTGGGACGGGGCCGCCGGCGAGTGGCGCATCCGCGTGGCCGACGGCGTCCGCCGGTTCGGCGAGCCGTTCTGCCTGCACGAGTGGGACATCACCGGCTCCCACGTGCCCGTCACCAGCTGATGCCGACGGCGTACGTCACCGCGCCCCGGGAGGCGGCCGCCGACCTCGCGCGGCTGCTGGTCGACGAGCGGCTCGCGGCGTGCGTCAACGTCGTCGCGTGTGAGTCGACGTACCGGTGGGAGGGGGAGGTCGTCGACGACGAGGAGGCTATCCTGCTGGCGAAGACCACCGACGAGGCGTACGACCGACTGGCGGCCCGGGTCGAGGCGGTGCATCCGTACGACGTCCCCTGCGTCGAGCGGTTCGACGAGACGGCCGAGCTGGCGTCGTTCGCGGACTGGCGGGACGAGTCCGTGGAGTAGCGGGTCGCGCGGCCGCCGACGTCGGGACGGATTGGCACTTGGCTGGCCGTCCCTCCGCCCGCGTTCACACATCACGGCGGGGCCCGGCCGGCGATCGCGAGCGACGAGACGATGGCCACGCAGACGATGAGGGAGCCGGCGATAACGGTGAACGCCGTCGCCTCTGACCACAGGTCGATGACGCCGCCCAGGACGATCGGCGCCGCGAACCCGCCGAGCGATCCGCCGGTGAAGACGAAGCCGAAGCTCCGGCCCGTGGCGTCCGCCGGCGCGTACCGGCTGACGAGTCGGTCCCGGGACGGCAGCGGCAGGCCGTACACCAGGCCGAGCAGGGAGAACAACCCCACCGTCACCGCCGCCGTCGCGGGGACCGGCCCGGCGACGAGCAGGCCGGTGACGACCGCGCCGAGTAGGAAGCCGACGGCGGCCACGCCGTGTACGTCGTACCGGTCGGCGAGGGGGCCGCCCGCCAGGACGCCGACGGCGCTCAGGGTGGCGAACGCCGCCAGCGTGGTGTTCCCGACGGTCGGGCCCAGCCCGAGCCCCCGGTCGACGAAGACGACCGTGAAGCTCTGGATGCCGGTGATGACCGCGAAGAGGACCATGAAGAAGGCGGCGATGGCCACCAGCGGCGGCGAGAGCAGGACCGCCAGGCGGCCGACGCTCGCCGCCAGCCCGTCGCCGTCGTCCCGGCCGGTCGACCCGCGGTCCCGGCGGACGGTGGCCATGGCGAGCTGCGAGAGCAGGGCGTAGCCCACGCCGGCCAGCCCGGCGAGCTGCAGCGCCGGCCGCCATCCCATCGAGAGGCCGATGCCCCCGACGACGGCCGGCGCGACGGCGTAGCCCGCGTAGCCCCCGAACGTGTGGACGCTGAACGCCTTGCCCTCGTGCTCCTCGCCGACTACCGCCTCGAGCAGCGCATAGTCCGCGGGATGGAACGCCGCCTGGCCGACGCCGGAGACCATCGCGGCGGCGAGCAGCAGTAGGTATGAATCAGCTAGGCCCGCGACCAGCACGCCAGCCGCCGAGACCGCGACCCCACCGACGAACACGGGCTTGGGGCCGACCCGGTCGACGAGCTCGCCGAGGGGGATCTGCAGGACGAGGACCGGGAGCATGATCGCCGACACGATGGCGCCGAGCTCCGTGTTCGAGAGGCCGAACTCGTCGGCGAGCAGCGGGAACAACGGCGGAAACGCCAGGAGGTAGAAGTGGGAGGCGAAGTGCCCGCCGCTGACGATCGAGACGACCGCACGCGGGCCGTCGTGCTGACGAATCATCGGGCTGCCGCAGGTGATGTCACCCGGCGGCCGCCGGCGGCGTGGTCCGTCGCGCCGCTCTCGCGGGGGGCCGCCGGCGGGCTCTCTCCGGGCTTCGCCGGGCAGCGACCGTTCGGGACCACGGACGGCGGACGGCTCGAACGGAGCTCACCCGCCGGTCTGTACGGAGTCGTCGTTGGCGGCGGCCGCGCGCTCGCGGTCGGCCGCGTCGGGCGCGCTCACGTGGTTCCGGAGGGTGCCGACCCCTTCGACCTCGACCTCCATGGTGTCGCCGTCGGAGATCGGCCCGATCCCGGACGTCGTCCCGGTGGCGATGACGTCGCCCCGCTCGAGCGTCAGGTACTGGGTGACCTCCGCGATGAGCTCCGGGACCGTGAAGATGAGGTTGTCGATGGTCGAACGCTGTCTGACCTCGCCGTTCAGGCGGAGCTCGATGCTCGGGTTCTCCGGCACCTCGTCGAGGGTGGCGACGCAGGGCCCGATGGGCGCCGAGCTGTCGAACGCCTTCCCGCGAATCCAGTTCTGTTCCTCGCGCTGGTCGTCGCGGTTCGAGATGTCGTTGAAACAGGTGTAGCCCCAGACGACGTCCATCGCTTCGGCCTCGGGGACGTTCCGGCACTGCTCGCCGATGACGACGCCGAGCTCCGCTTCGTGGTCGATGCGCTCCTTGCCGGGGAGCAACGGGATGGTGTCCCCGTGGCCCGCGAGGGCGTTCGGACCCTTCAGGAAGAGCAGCGGACGCTCGGGCAGCTCCGAGTCCGTCTCCTCGGCGTGGTCGGCGTAGTTGAGCCCGATGCAGACGATTTTCGAGGGCTCGACCGGCGGGAGGACGTCGACGGCCTCGGGGTCGTACGTGCGGCCGCCGAACGACACCCCGTCGTCCGTCCAGGTCCCCTCCCGGATGGAACCGGCAGGGTCGACGAATCGAACGTGTTTCATCTTCAGCCGGCGATGGGGCATTCCCGGGCAAAAGCATTGCCATAGAGCACTTCGAGCAGCCGACTCACGAGTCGGCGCACACCGAGTCGGCGTCCGGCGGACTCCACGGGTCGATGGACGACCCGATCGATGGCCCGACAGGGCATCGGAGCTACCCCGCCACCTCTTCCGTTCAGGCTTCCGGCCGAGCGGCGAGGACGAGCCGGGGACGGCGGCTCCCGGATTACGGGGCGCCGAATCCGACGTTTCGATTCCGACTAGTTCTGCCCCGGGGCGCCGACTCGGGAGTTAACGAGTCGTTACCGCTCCACACGGTCGCTACCGCCGGTTATCGGCGGTTCCGAGCCAATTATCAGGGCGCGCAGTACAGGGCATAATGTTTTATTAAGGGAATACGACAAACAAGAAGATATGGGACTCTTCGACCGTGGGGGCGACGACGACTCGCCCGAGGCTCCCCCCGCGGACGCCGACTCGCCGGACGGCCGAGATGTGGGGACCGGCTCCGACGCCGCGGCACTGCTCGCGACCGACGGGCCGGCGGAGGAATCGCACGAGGAAACGGAACCGAGCGAGCCGGACGTCGCGGAGGCGGCGGACGGTGAGGAGGAAGAGGAAGCCGCTTCCGAGCCGACCTACCTCCCGTACGACCGCGCGAACCCGCCAGAGCCGGTACGCGACCGGTACGGGAACAAGCAGGGCGAGGTCGACGAGGAGGTCCTCGACGTCCTCGACGCCTACGCGACCGGCGGCCGGATTCGGGAGGACGTCGTCGGGCTGCCGATGGAACGCCTCGAGGAGTGGGTCGACGTCGGCCGGCCGGTCGGCGTGGCCAAGGGCTACGCGTCCGGGCTCTCGGACCTCGTCGACGACCGGACCGTCGACGTCAGCGCCGAGCTACCGGAGGACGAGTTCTTCCAGACGGCCGAGGGCCACCAGACGCTGGTGAACCGGTACGACCTCGAGAAGACCGTGCCGTTCGACAAGAAGCTGCACTTCGCCGAGGTCAACCGGTACTGGGTCAACAAACCGTACGCCTTCGTCGTCATCTTCCACAGCAACAAGGAGAACGAGACGAAGTACTACCTCGTCGAGCCCCACCTGAGCCCCATCGAGGAGGAGGTCTTCGAGTTCCTCTCCGAGAAGCTCCGAGCGGCCATCAAGTACGAGACCGACGACGTGCTGGCCGAGGACGAGGAGGACGACGAGGCGGTCCGGGCGGGCGTCATCGAGCGGGAGACCCGCCGGCTGCTCCGGCGGTACGACCTCTACGTCGAGGGCGAGGGCACCATCACGTCCGCGAGCGGCCTCTCGGGCCTGCTCGCGTCGCTCAGTCCGCTGGGCAGCCGGTCGGGCGACGGGACGGAGTCGGAGGGGAGTGGACCCCGCCAGCTCGAGGGGATGTCGGTCCGGCCCGAGCCGGCCATCGTCGAGGACGACGAGGCCGAGCTCACGGAGTACCAGGTCGAGAAGCTGCTGTACTACCTCAAGCGGGACTTCGTCGGCTACGAGCGCATCGACGGC
Source organism: uncultured Halobacteriales archaeon (assembly GCA_964628745.1). Taxonomy (GTDB): domain Archaea; phylum Halobacteriota; class Halobacteria; order Halobacteriales; family Hikarchaeaceae; genus CAZVOR01. Next base: position 599 of record CAZVOR010000159.1, on the reverse strand, counting down.
ATCAAGCACGACATCAACGTCGAGGACATCTCCTGCGACGGCTACAACTCGCCGGTGTTCGTCTACCACTCCGACCACGAGAACATCATCACGAACGTCTACCACGGCGAGGAGGAGCTCGACGGCTTCGTCGTCAAGCTCGCGCAGCGCTCCGGCAAGGGCATCTCGAAGCGGACGCCGCAGGTCGACGCGACCCTCCCGGACGGCAGCCGTGCGCAGCTGACCCTCGGCCGGGAGGTCTCCGACCACGGCACCAACTACACCATCCGGCAGTTCAAGGACGTCCCGTTCACGCCCATCGACCTCATCAACTGGCGGACGTTCAGCCTAGAGCAGATGGCGCTGCTCTGGCTCGCCATCGAGAACCACAAGAGCCTCATCTTCGCCGGCGGGACGGCGTCCGGGAAGACGACCAGCCTGAACGCGGTCTCGCTGTTCATCCCGTCGAACGCCAAGATCGTCTCCATCGAGGACACCCGCGAGGTCGAGCTGCCCCAGCGCAACTGGATCGCCTCGGTCACCCGGCCGTCGTTCTCCGACGACGACAAGGGCGACATCGACGAGTTCGACCTGCTGGAGGCCGCGCTGCGCCAGCGGCC